>JBKEFM010000100.1:0-15907 GCA_046709505.1 Paraglaciecola sp.
ACTGGTATAAGCGCTTAATAGGAGTTTCAACTAATGGCACATAAAAAGGCTGGTGGTAGTACTAATAACGGTCGTGACTCAGAAAGTAAACGTTTAGGTGTTAAGCGTTACGGCGGTGAGTCTGTTTTAGCCGGTAACATTATCGTTCGTCAACGTGGAACTCGTTTCCATGCTGGTAACAATATGGGTATCGGTAAAGATCATACATTATTTGCATTGTCAGATGGCAAAGTGCAATTTGATGTGAAAGGTCCTAAAAACCGTAAATTTGTAAGTATCGTTGCTGAATAATCGGCGCGTAAGCAGTTTTTAAAAAACCCCGCTAGTGCGGGGTTTTTTGTTGGGATAGCATTGTTTTGGGGTCAGAGTAAAAATAAATCGCATATAATAGTGGTTGGCTCCTTATGATAATGAATATTTAATTTTACTCTGACCCCAATTTGAGGTAATTATGAAATTTGTAGATGAAGCCGATATCCGTGTTGATGCTGGTAATGGCGGTAGTGGTGTAGCGAGTTTTCGCCGTGAAAAGTATGTACCTGATGGTGGCCCGGATGGTGGAGACGGCGGAGACGGCGGCAGTGTTTATCTGGTAGCGGATGAAAACCTCAATACCCTGATCGACTATCGATTTGAGAGATTTCATCGGGCTGAAGGGGGTAAAAAAGGGAGAAGTGCTGACTGTACCGGTCGTAAAGGTGCGGATCTTGATGTCCTGGTGCCTGTGGGTACCCGTGCCACAGATACCGAAACAGGAGAAGTGTTGGGAGACCTAACCAAACACGGTCAGCGTATGAAGGCTGCCCAAGGTGGTTATCATGGTTTAGGTAATGCGCGTTTTAAAACCAGCACCAACCGAGCGCCGCGGCAAAAAACCTTAGGCACGCCCGGTGATGTACGCCACCTTAAACTGGAGCTGATGTTATTGGCTGATGTGGGTCTGTTGGGCATGCCTAACGCCGGTAAATCCACGTTCATTCGCAGTGTATCAGCGGCCAAACCCAAGGTGGCAGATTATCCTTTTACCACATTAGTTCCTAATTTGGGCGTAGTTCGTATGGATGCCATGCGCAGTTTCGTCATTGCCGATATTCCCGGTTTGATCGAAGGTGCCTCAGACGGTGCAGGTTTGGGTATCCAGTTTCTCAAACATCTGGAGCGATGCCGAGTATTGCTGCATATCGTTGATATTATGCCAGCTGATGGTTCAGATCCTGTTGAGAACGCCAAAGCTATAGTTGGCGAATTAGAGAAATATAGTCCTAAACTTGCCGCCAAACCACGATGGTTAGTATTTAATAAAGTGGATTTAATGTTTGAAGATGAGGCCACAGAACTTTGTCAAAACATTGCTAAAGGACTGGACTGGAACGACGAGTACTATTGTATTTCGGCGGTACAGGGAAAAGGTACTGAACCCCTTTGTCGTAAGGCTATGGACTACATCGAATCCTTACCTGTTGAATCTACCGATACTACAGAGAAAGAAGAAATTGGTTTCAGATGGGATACTTATCACAAGGATACGGTTGATAATTATACGGATGATGACGATGACTTCGATGAAGACGCAGGCGACGACGACTTTGAAGTGGAATATAGAAAATAACCAGTCATAAATGACGTTTTTTAGTCCAACACAGTGAGTGCCTTGTCATGCTAATTTCTATGATCGCCGCTATGGCTAGCAATAATGTTATTGGCGCGAATAATAAAATGCCCTGGCATTTACCTGCAGATCTGCAGCATTTTAAACGGCTTACCCTGGGTAAGCCGATCATCATGGGGCGTAAGACCTATCAGTCTATTGGTAAGGCCTTGCCGGGGCGATTAAATATAGTGATCACCAGTGATAAGGCATTTTCTGTGGATGATGCCCTAGTGGTTAATACTTGTGAACAGGCCCTTAGTGCTGCGCAGGCGGAGCCCGGTACGACTGAAGTGATGATCATAGGCGGCGGTACTGTCTACCGACATTTTATGCCTCTATGTAATCGCTTGTATCTGACCCTAATTGATTTGGATATAGCAGGAGATACGGTATTTCCAGACTACCATCAGGCGGGTTGGCAGCGACTCACGGAGCAAAGCCATCATGCGGATGAAAAAAATCCCCACGCTTATCAATTTATCACTCTGGCTAAGTAAGCGTTTGGCTTTATACCAATCCGTGTTGGTCAGTGATCGCTCAAAGGGGATGTACCAGCAACTTTAGCTGTGCGTTCTCGCTATTTGAAAAGGAGCGATCATTGCTGTATATCGACGCGTTGCTCAAAAACCGGTGGACCATTCCCAGTGGGTATTTATTAATACGGATTGGTCTTACTTGAGCATCACTGACAACTATTGCCCCAATACCCGACTGTTGGCTCACTTTTCGGGCGATTAAACACTAATTTAATACTGCGAGCTTAATCATTAGAACTCAGTGCTATTCATTGCTATATTTCAGTGGAAACATTGTTAACCTTAAACAGTACTTATCATCATTTACATTATCAGGAGAACATATGAGCACAGTGACTTTACAAGGCAATTCTTTTAATACCATTGGCACTTTACCCGCTGTCGGAGAAAAAGCTGCGAATTTTAGTTTAGTTAAAACTGATTTATCTGAAGTGACCTTGGGCGATTATCAGGGCACACGTTTGATATTGAATATTTTTCCTTCTGTGGATACCGGTACTTGTGCGGCATCGGTGAGAAAATTTAATCAGCAAGCCGGTGATTTGAACAATACCAAAGTATTGTGTGTTTCTGCCGATTTGCCTTTCGCCGCCGCCCGTTTTTGTGGAGCCGAAGGCATTGAAAATGTTGAAACAGGTTCCAGTTTTCGCGGAACCTTTGGTGTTGACTATGGTGTGAGTTTTGTTGATGGACCGCTAAAGGGTCTGTTGTCACGGGCTATTGTTGTCATTGATGACAATGGTAAAGTACTTTATACCCAGCAAGTAGCTGAAACAGCCGATGAGCCAGATTACAGCGCAGCTATTGCGGTTTTATAACCACAACAAACAAGCCTCTTAACAAGAGGCTTTTTTTAATAATTTTTTTTATAGCTTATAAAACTCGGTTAAACAACGCTTCTAAATCCAAGCCTTTATGGCCCAGCATATCCCGTAAACGCCTTAATGCTTCAACCTGTATCTGCCTGACTCGTTCACGGGTTAAACCAATTTCAACCCCCACATCCTCTAGGGTTGAGGGCTCATAACCGAGTAATCCAAAGCGCCGGGCAAGTACCTCCCTTTGTTTGGGGTTTAAGTCTTCCAGCCATTTTACAATATTGTATTTGACTTTTTTATCTTGTAGATCTTCTTCAGGATCATGGCATTTGTCATCGGCAATAATATCCAATAACACATTATCATTTTCACTGCCGATAGGGGTATCAACGGAAGTGATGCGTTCGTTTAACCGCAGCATTTTAGTGACATCCTGTACGGGTTTGCCTAACGCCTCAGCAATTTCTTCAGCACTGGGCTCATGGTCTAACTTCTGTGCCAGTTCCCGTGAGGCCCGTAAATATACATTGAGCTCTTTTACTACATGGATGGGTAATCTGATTGTGCGGGTTTGATTCATAATGGCCCGCTCTATGGTTTGACGTATCCACCAGGTTGCATAGGTAGAAAATCTGAAACCACGTTCAGGATCAAATTTTTCCACAGCGCGGATAAGGCCCAGATTACCTTCTTCAACCAGATCTAACAGGGCGAGTCCCCGGTTATTGTAACGTCTGGCTATCTTGACAACTAATCGCAAGTTGCTGACGATCATCCGGGTGCGGGAGGCTTCATCGCCTTTTAATGCTCGCCGTGAAAAATACACTTCTTCTTCGGCAGATAATAATGGAGAGAATCCAATTTCACCCAAATAGAGTTGGGTGGCATCCAGATTCTTGGATGATACTTCCTGGCTGGCAATAATATCTTGGAATTTATCCGCAGACTTCTTTTCCGTTTTTAGTCGCTCTTTTTCAATGGTCAATTTAACATCATCAACTACATCTAATTCAACTGTTACACTTTTTTCTTGGTTCATTTTGCTTATTCCTTTTCATAAATTTCCCTTAACTTATCTTGATTATCTATTGCTATTATTGTTTAGGTAAATAGCGTAGAGGGTCAACTGACTTTCCCTTATACCTCACTTCAAAATGAAGTTTGACCCTATCGGATCCGCTTTTACCCATAGTTGCAATTTTTTGTCCAGCTTGAACCCATTGCTGTTCTTTGACCAGGATACTGTCGTTGTGTGCATAAGCACTCAGAAATGAATCCGAGTGTTTCACAATGACCAGTTTTCCGTATCCACGCAGAGCATCTCCTGTGTAGACAACTTTTCCAGCAGCGGCTACCAAAATAGGTGAACCTAATTTTCCCGAAAAGTCTAACCCTTTATTACCTTGTTCCGCCGCCGAAAAACCGCGCACTACGCTATTTTTAGTCGGCCACAGCCAAGTTTTAATTTTATTCGGAAATTTACTGCCGGGAGGGACAAGTGCCCTTTTCTTATCAATGGACTTGACTTTACCATACGCCTGCTTTTTCTGGTGGTCAACTACCGGTTCTACATTTTCAACTAAGGTCTGACCAGTTTTTGGGTGGTATTTTCTACCTTTTGACTTGGCAGTTTTTGTAATGAGGGATAAACGCTGGCCGGGGTAAATATGATAAGGAGGCGAAATATGATTTAATTTTGCTATGTCTTGGTAATCCTGGCCGGTTAGCCAGGAAATCGTAAATAGGGTGTCACCTTTTTTTACCCTGTAATGCTCACCGGAAAAAGATTTTTTTGTATAATCTCTAAAGGTTTTGCCCTGATAGAGTTCTGCTACGGGAGCAGGACTCTTGCGGCTCGAACATGAGGCTAAGTTTACACATAGAAAAAACACACACAGCTGACTTGTTACTTTCATCAGTGAGGTTTGTCCGGGTATGTGCTCAAATCCGGTAAAAAAGGTTTGTTGTCGAGGGAGATCACACTCACTCCTGAGATGTTGAACCTACTTTTTCCAGTAATAATACTACCCCAGCCCCGATAATTGTTAACGCCAGGGAGTACCACAGATAGGATGGCTGACTGGTTAACACCTCAAATGTCCCGGGTAATATATTTTCTTGTACCAGAGGTATTGCCTTGCCATGGCTGTTGATTGTTGATTCGAGGGTGTTTTTCCAAGGCCACACTTTATTCAGAGAGCCGAGCATAAAACCACCCAGTAGCGCCAAGGTGATAGTACGCTGGGTGCTAAACATCCAGTTCAAAACCCGGGAAAAGCTCAACAGACCTACTACACAACCCATGGCAAAAAGCCCGAGAATGGCCATCTCAAAGTTTTTCAGTGCTGTTAATATAGGGGTGTACATCCCCAGTAGCAATAGAATAAAGCTACCGGATATACCGGGCAATATCATGGCGCAGATGGCTAACATACCGGATAGAAACACAAACAATCCTGTTGGCTCAATGTTGCTTGGCGTGATCGTGGTAATAAAGTACGCTGCCAGGGTTCCCAGTATAAAAAAAGCAATAACATTGGCTTTCCATTGTTCAATATGACGTATTAGCGACCATATTGCGGCTAAGATCAAGCCAAAGAAAAAGGACCACAACAACACCGGATAGGTATCGAGCCAATATAAAACGATTCTGGATACGGTCAAAAGACTGCATAAAATACCTAACAATAGGGTCACTAAAAAGGTGCCATTAATATATTGCCACATCGCACCCATACCCTGGCGAAAGAGAACACTAATGGCTTGAGGACCGCATTGTTTTAGTGAAAAGATAAGTTCCTCATAAATCCCTGTTATAAAGGCTATCGTGCCGCCAGATACGCCAGGCACTGCGTCAGCCGCACCCATTACCATGCCCTTTGTTGCCAAAGCCAGATAATCACGCCATGATCGTTTCGTTTGCATTATGTTCTCGCTAATAAGTAGATTTTTTCAGAGCCAGGAAAAGGATTGATCTGTACCGTCAGTGCAAAGTCGTCACCTAAACACAAGGTACTCAAATGATATCCCCTGCTATCAGGGGGACGAAACGCACGGCTTCGATGATATTTTCTTCGAATTGAGATGCGTTACGGGTAATACAATGCAATTGTTGGCTTTGCTCGCCCACTGGGATAACCAATCGTCCCCCATCATTTAATTGTTCATATAATTTTGCCGGAATTTGACTTGCTGCCGCTGTGACTATGATGGCATCGAAGGGGCCTTTGCTGGCCCAGCCTTGCCAGCCATCACCATGTTTCATGGCCACATTGTGTAAATCCAGTTGATTCATTCTGCGCTTGGCCTGGAACTGCAGGTTTTTTATGCGCTCAACAGAAAATACTTTATCGAATAGCTGGGCTAATATGGCCGTCTGGTATCCGGAACCTGTGCCTATTTCAAGCACTGATTTTGGTGCATTATTTGAATTGAGTAACAGCTCAGTCATTCTTGCCACTATATAGGGCTGGGATATGGTCTGTCCCTGACCGATGGGAAGCGCCGTATTCTGATAGGCTTTATGGTGCAGCGCATCAGGCAAGAACAATTCCCGTGGCGTAGCGGCCACAGCATTAAGTACCGAGACATTTTTGATGCCTTCTCGTTGTAAAAGGAGCGCCAGGCTGTCTCCTTTGCGTGAAGTAACTCTCATTTAACAGTCAATCCAAGGTGTGTTGTTAAGGTGAACGGGTTTATCATATCGTTATCCTCTGCGGATACAAAGTGTATCCCTGTGGATTGGATAACGAGTTGTTATATTTTATTAATCCATTGTCGTACATCATCTAAACTCTGGTGGGCCGTCATGTCTACCGATAAAGGGGTAACAGAACAATAGCCCGCACTGATGGCATCAAAATCTGTACCTGGTCCGGCATCTTGCTCTGCACCAACCGGACCATACCAAAAAATATCCTTACCGCGAGGATCCATAGCCTTGACCATAGATTTTGCTCTATGACGTCGTCCTTGGCGGGTGACTTTAATGCCTTTTATTTGCTCATATGGGAGATTGGGTACATTAATATTTAAAATCTGATCTGCAGCTAGCGGGTGCTGTCGAAGATGGCGAATGATGTCACACACCACTATGGCAGCCGTAGCAAAATGCGTACTGTTGTGAGCACAAAGAGACACAGCAATAGCAGGTAAACCCATGTATCGCCCTTCGGTGGCGGCAGCTACCGTGCCGGAATAGATCACATCATCTCCCAAGTTTGCCCCATGGTTAATACCTGAAATAACCAGTTCAGGGTCTTGATCCAGAAAGCTATTGACGCCAAGATGCACACAGTCTGATGGTGTACCATTGACCGCGTAAAAACCATTGCTCATCTTTTCAATGCGCAGGGGTTGTTGTAAAGACAGGGCATTACTGGCTCCGCTACAATTTCGATCGGGTGCAATAACAGTCACATTATGTTCTTTAGACAGTTGGCTATGCAACTCTGCCAATCCCTGAGCGAATACGCCATCATCATTGCTTAACAGTATATTCATTTTATGCCTCCCGAATCAGGCTTATCTATATTGACGATTTCCCGTAAAACGGAAGTGGCAAATGCCCCGGCGGGTAGTTCAAACGTCATGTCCAGCTGATCGTTGTCCAGTTGCCACTGCAAGTTTGTGGTGTATAAGCTTATGGGACGGCGTTCTTGTTTCAAACCTAAAGCACTCAGTGTTTGCGCAACCTTGGGGTGGCTATTGGCCACATTTCGCTCAAATTTTTCCGCCCGTATTTCACTAGGCAAATCGCCTGCTCCCCACAAAGGAGCAGAAATTTGAATATCACGTTCTGCTAGGCGTGTGAGTATTTGGGGATCGATTTGGGCCGCAGTAAAAAAACTGCCGCTACCGGCCAGGCTCATTACGTCACCAGGTAAAGGTGTAGCAAAATGATGAGCTTCGATGCGCGCGCTAACAATTTCATTAAACAACCAGGAACGCAGGGCTGATATAGCCATTGAACGTTTATTGCGGTTATGGATACTCTGGCCGTCTACCATCTTCTGGGCTAATACCAGATTGCTGCCACTGGGATCGTATTTACTGTCGCCGAAACGTTGTGGACCAAAATAGTTCGGTACTCCCTGGGCGTTAACGCGTTCAATACGCTCTTTGAGTCCTTGGGTACTGCTGAGTTCCCGGATCTTTATAGCAAAACTATTTCCTTTTAGTACACCAGTTCTAAGTTTTTTGTTATGCCTGACAGCTTTTAGCACTTCAGCACCAGGTACATCCAGTGCTGACCAGTCGTATTCTGCCTTGCCAGGTTTGTGTACCCCGAACCATTGTTCAGTGATGGCGTGTTTATCTTTTCTACCGGCATAGCTGACACTGCGCAAGGGTAGCTGGGCAAATTTTGCAATCTGTTCAGCTAAATAGGCGGTGTTGAGTCCTTGTTTACGCACCCAAAGATAAATATGTTCACCTTCACCTTGTGGCGCGTAACCCAAAATTTCCCGTACAATAAAATCATCAGCCTGATACTTGAATATGCCTGATACATCAGGTTTATCATGGAGGTATTGCCAGTTATCTATACGCATCAGGAGGCATTATCGGAGTGTTGAGCGACTAATAACACCACAGCGTAGCAAGCTATACCTTCTTTACGACCAGTAAAACCCAAACTTTCGGTTGTTGTTGCTTTAACATTAACCTGACTGATATTCGCCACTAAATCTGCTGCGATATTGGTGCGCATTGCAAGGATATGCGGAGCCATTTTCGGTGCTTGTGCAACTATGGTTAAATCAATGTTACCTAGATGAAAGCCCTCAGCGGTTACTAACGACATAACGTGACGGAGCAAGTCTCTGCTATCTGCATCCTTAAATTCGGCCTCGGTATCCGGGAAGTGTTGTCCAATATCACCCAGAGCCAGTGCACCCAACAGGGCATCACATAAAGCGTGTAGCGCTACATCTCCGTCTGAGTGCGCCAGCAGGCCGAAAGCATTATCAATGGCGATACCACCTATAATGATGGGCCCGGCGCCGCCAAATTTGTGTACGTCATAACCGTGGCCAATTCGTATGTTCATGGCATGTCCTTGTGTGTTAAATAAAATTCGGCCAGCATAAGATCCTCTGGCTGAGTGACTTTGATATTATTGGCTTTGCCCTCTATGAGTTGAACGGCTCCGCCGGCCCATTCTATTGCCGAAGCTTCATCGGTAATGTCCACACCCTGAGCCAGGGCCCGGGATAATGCATCGCGAAGTTCAGCTAAAGGGAAAAATTGTGGCGTCAAAGCGTGCCATAGATTCGCCCGGCATTCTGTATGGGTTATTTGTTGTTGAATATTGGCCCGTTTCATTGTGTCTCGTGCGCGGCTGGCTAATATCCCCCCTCGTGTCCCTTGTTGGGCCAGAGCCAGGAGTCTGGTCACATCCTCCTGGCAGAAACAGGGGCGGGCGGCATCGTGTACCAGTACCCATTGTTCTTTGTGCAAATACTCCAGCCCGGCTAATACCGAGTTGGCTCGTTCCTGGCCACCATCGACCCGGGTCAGCCAGTGGACGCGAGCGATATCGAGGTGTGAAAAATAGGGATCTTGTGGACTGAGGACAACAATGACCTGACAAATTTGCGGATGACGATAGAGGTTCTCTACCGTGTGCTCAAGAATGGTTTTGCCAGCAATGCTTAGGTACTGTTTAGGTCTGTCTGCCTGCATGCGTTTACCGATCCCGGCGGCGGGCACAACAACGGTATATTGAGGTAGGGTTAACATATGTTTCTTATTCTTCGTTTGGTAATATACGATAAAACGTTTCACCTTGTTTTATTAAACCCAGTTCGTTTCTAGCCCTTTCTTCTATTGCTTCCAAGCCAATTTCAAGATCATTGATATCTGCTTTTAAAAGGTTATTACGTTGCTCAAGACTGGCGTTTTGTAACGCTTGCTCGCTCACCTCTTGTTGCATGGTGATGTATTGAGGCACACTGTTTTTGCCAAACCATAAGCGATACTGGAGCGCAGCTAACAAAGCTATAAGGAGTAAAGAGACCGCTTTCATGGTTCGCTGCTCCTGGTTAATGTAGATAGGGATATTATGCCGAGCTTTTCCCTTTAGGGCCAGCAAAAGGCTCGATGAAACGGGAACAACGAGCGACGATGGCCTGTGTAAAAGGTATCAATCGATCCAAGGGATAAAAACAGCTACATCAGACTCTGGCAAGGATTATCAAGCGCTAACAGTTCCTATAATGCCAGTCTGGTGGGACAGCATTTTTTATCTTACAGCTTTCCTGGTAGTCTTTTGCGTAGTTAAAATTAGTTCTCCTTGCCCCGGTTAGCCAAATAACTGACCTTTTAGTTTGTTCTTAAGCTTTTCTTTTAACTCGTCTTTTTTATCATCTACTACGCTATTGAGCTTGGCATCCAGTAATTTTTGTACGGTGCCAAGGTCACCATCGGCTAGTTTTTCCCAGTCCAGCCATTGGCTCATTTCTTCATCGCTGACACCCAGGGTCCCTTCTGTTTTTGCATTAAGCTTGTGTTTGAGATCGGCAAGTTTACTGCTTTTTTCAGGGCTTAAATTGGACAAGATGGCACTGGTTAGTTGTTTATCCAAGTCAGAGCTAAAGCGTAAATCCATTGCACCCAGAATGCCGCTAATATCTGAGTTGATGGTCAGATTAGACAATCCAGACAAGGTTTCAGCGATAACCTTGGTTAGATGATTGCTGCCCGTTGCCATTAACTGCAATTGGCTTAGGGCGGCATTGCTTGAGCCTGAGATTACGTTTTTATTTATGCTCGCTTTACCTGAACTTGATAACAACCCTTTAAGCAGTTTTGAGGACAGTTTTTTTTGATCCAACAAGGATACGTCCGTCAGCGCCAAGCCCTGTAAATTCCAATCTTGATACGCTTTTACCCCAGAGTCATTTAACCAAAAATCGCCATTTAGCTTAAGTGACTGCCATAACGAACTGGCGCTTGAGTCCACTTTAAAGGTGGTAGGGCGGCCAATTTTGTCATGTTCATTGGTGATGTCATGCCACACACTAAGCACACTTTCATTACGCCATTTTAGCGAAATGTCTGCATTGCGAATTAAAAAGTCCGGAAGTGGGGTGGTGTCATCAAACGCGATCCAGCGTCCGTCATAGGCCTGTTCTGCAAGTTTTCCCTCTTTACTGCTGGCAAGCATAGGAGCCGCCAGCTCATAAGCGGCCAGCACGTACTGGCTAAATTCACCAGCTTTGTCACCAAATACCATAGTGGTAACATCTTTAATGGCTACTTCATCTGCGGCAATTAACCCTTGTAGTTGGTCATAATCTTGTCCCGGAGCAGATTTTAACTCAGCTAACCTAGGTGCCATATCGCTCTTTGCTGCGCTCACCGCGTCTTTAAAATCGGTAAGTTTGGCTTTGTCGGTGTTTATTTGTTGCCGTAGCGTATCAAACTCTTCTTTTGCTTTAGCCAGTTCTAGCGGATTTTTATAGTCAGTGCTGGTAATGGCTGCAAGGCGTTTTTTATAGTTTTCCAGGGAGTCTTTGCTTGGAAGCTGGGCGTATTTTTCCGCTAACACTTTACTGTTTTTTGTGTAGGCGGCCTGGGTTTGTGCAATAGCTTTAGTGGTTTTTAGCTGAGACTGGGCGAGAATATCATCTACACTGGGTAAGTTTTGAGGATCGAAGGTTTGCTGGAATTTCTCCTTTATCACGCTTGCGGCCGAGCGATATACAGCGCCTTCAGACTCCCTGGGCTGAGCGAACTGCACACCCTTAACCTTTAGGTCATTGATAATGACTTTACGTAATAACAAAGGGCCGAGTTCTATCTGTGCGGCGACCTCATCGGCTTGAACCTGATTCTGGCCAGGCGTAGCGGGATCAGTTAACTGGATACCCTTAAGGGTTACGCCAAAAGGGGAAAATGTGTGACTGACCTGTGCAATATTCACTTCAGCGCCCGTGGTCGACGCTAAGCCTTTTTCAACTGCCAGCTTAATCCAAAAATCTAAAAACAAAATGAGAATGGCAGAGATAAGGCTGGTAATAACGAAAAATGCGATTAGCCCAGGCCAACGAATTATTTTATGCATATTATTCTCCCACAGCCTGGTATAGCTGATACAGGCTACTGCCTTTAACGAATTGGACAATTTTCAGTTTGTTTACCCACAACATAAATCTGACGCGGTATTGCACCACTAAAATCTTGCTGCTCACTAAAATAAATGGCGCCAATATCAGGCTGCATAATAAGCTACCTAAGGTGAGCGTGTGATAAAACTGGGTTAGTTGACCAAAGGTAGAGTTGTATAAGCTGGTCCATAATTCGTTTAAGTCAGATGCCACAAGCAAAAACTCACCTATATTTGCCATCAGCGGGTTGAGTAACAAAGTCAAGCCGGAAAACAAGGCGTAAGCCAACAAAAACGTTGTCAGGTTGACCCGAAAAAACAGCACAACGAAGACAATGATAAGGCTGTGCAGGCCAATAAAAGGGGTTAACCCCATCATCATGCCCAGCATGATCCCAAAAGCCAGTTGCCAGGGACTGGCGTCGGAGTTGAGGGCTTTAAGCAGTTTTGCAAGTAATGACATCTTTCAGGTCCTTGTCGTGGGCAGTTTGTTGGGCCAAAGCCAATGGTGTATCGGTTGCCAGTTCGGTGTAGACTATGTAACCGTCTAACTTTAATAATAATATACCTGATAGCCGCTTTTACTATAAAGCATATGTGGGATGTTGGACTAACAGCCCCTAGTTTACCTGATAATAAAGCAATACAACGATCGCAGATAAAAGCAATCAGTGAGTACTTTGTGTCTAATATCGTTAATTGACCCATCACAAGTCCAGCTTGAACGGTTACAAATTGTGGTGAAAAAGCCAGCAAAAAGCAAGGTAGTCCTGGGGGGAACCATATTGATCAATAGGGTGGCAGAGGCGAGTCATTATCAACAGCCTGAATAGTCAGGTTGTACCGACAAATTTTAAGGTAATCAATATCATTGGAAGAGCCAGATGAAATGCTTAAAATTAATGCCGCTAGACTCAATGATAACTGCGTGTTCAGGGATGGCACAGTAAATAGCCCAGCTGGCCAGTCATGATTATCTGTTAAAAGTAGATAACGGGCGGTCTGATGAATTTTGTTGAGTTAGCGCTGATATGGCTAATAAAAAAGGCAGTGGACTGGCAGTCATCACCACCCAATAGTTTTCATTTATCGGACATCATAACCGAACGCTACATCCAGTTGTCATCTTTACGGCGTTTCTTTGGCAGATAAGCCACGATTATACCCAGTATCAAACTGATCACCGCCACAATCCCCCCTCGAGTGAACCACTCCATTTTCGCCGTTTGATCGGCCTTGTCTATTTGCTGGCTATAATCGCTATTAAGTTTTTCCAAACTACTGAGTTCTTTATTTAGAGCGGAATTTTGCGTGGTTAATTCAGCTATTTGCTGACGTAAAGAATCATCTTGTAATTGTTGTTGCTGTGCAGTCTGGGTCGCGTCCGCCAATTGCTGCTGCAGGCTGGGAAGCTTTTCCCGCATGCTTTTTTGTTTGCTGACAAGCTCTCCATCTACCCAGCCGGTACGTTCTTTATCGTCAATTATTTCCACATAGTTGCTATCACTATCGGTTTGCAAGACCTGCACCGGAGTACCCGCAACAATTGAACCAAGTATCCGATAATTGCGACCTGGGCCTGAATGTAAAAAGGTGAACAAATCGTCAGAAATATAACGTATTTCACCGCTTGATTGTTGAGCAAACGCCTGGGGGGCGGGCAAAATACACAAAGTGCACATAATAGTGAATAGTAATTGCTTGAGCATAATTAACATTTAATCTTTTATTGTCTGGTTCGATCTTATGGCCTAGTTGGCGTAAAGGCAAGTACAGCGCCTATATTACTCATTGCTAGCCATAAGTAATATAGGCGCTGTACAGCTTGGCGTTGTATCGACAGTCACCTAAGGTTAAGGTTGTTTTTTTAATGAAATCAACAGTGTTATGAACGTAGAAATTGAATTAAAGTTACTCACAAGTGAAACTGCGGGTCAAGATATTAAAAATTGGCTAGGTGTTGAGTCTGTAAACGCAGTAATAATGCCCCCTCTTGAGTTGGTAAATTTTTATTATGATACTCCCGACCGCCAGTTGCGCCGGGCTGATATGGGGTTACGGATACGGGGATGTAATCAGGTCTTTGAGCAAACTATCAAAACCCGGGGAAGTAGTGTGGGTGGTTTGCATCAACGGCCGGAATATAACGTGCCCCTGTCCCAACCTGTGCTGGATCTAAAGGCGTTCGAGCCTGGGATTTGGCCTGAAAAGCTGGACATTGAGCATTTGAAAACTTCACTTGAGGTGTTGTTTACCACTGAATTTAATCGTCAGGTTTTTATGTTTACCCTAGACTGTGACAGTGTGGTGGAAATCGTGTTTGACCAGGGGGAGATAACCACAGGCACCACTGACGATCGAACTTCTGTGCCCATTTGTGAAGTGGAGTTGGAGTTGAAACAGGGCCGCCCTGAGGCATTATTTACGCTGGCCAAGCAGATTTGCCTCATCACTCCGGTACGCTTTGGTAATTTTTCCAAGGCTGCCAGGGGGTATTATCTGGTGGATGGCACTCCGCCACAGGTATTGTCTCCTTTTAAGCTCTTGCCTGTAACCCTGGGTCACAATATCGAACAGAGTTTCAGCCTGATCCTCGAATCTGGTCTTAATCTTTGGCAAACCGCTACGGCCAATTTTTTTACATCCCGGGATCTGGTGGATTTGGAATGGATGTTGAGCGCAATCAAACTGCTTCATTACGCCATTGAGATCTATCAACCCTGGCTTTCCCCGCAAGCGTTGCAGCCAATCAGCAGACGACTGACAACGTGCATAAAAAAATGGCAATGGCTGGAAAAAGCTTTGGCTTATAGGCTGTTAAGCAAACCCGGCAGTGCTTACGGTGAGAGGTTTACCCCAGAGCAGTTATATTGCTTAACCTTGGCCGCTCAAAAATTACCACAGTCAAAACAGGCCCAAGTACAAGTGAGCTGCCCACAGGAGTTGCAATTGCAACTGGATATTTCGTTACTTTTAGTCGATAAGGCCTGGCGTGATGATTTACTTACCTATGAGCAACCGCTGCAAAGTCACATCGATGAACGGATCCAGGAGTATGGGCAAATCAACGATGACCCCGATCCCGGGCAAAATATTCCTTGGCGTGATCAGCTTGATCGTTTGAACCGAGGGGGAACGCTACAACTGATATGGGGGAATACAAGGAAACAACATAACCTGCCCCCTTATTCTAATTGGTGGCAACGTCTTGCGGGTACGGATGATTTGGCTCAGTTGTCGTTGCTTTATAGCACACTCAGTGACAGCCAAGATAAGGACCGTGCTGTTCTTGAGGCATGCCGCAGAGACTTTTTCCAGCTATTGCAACATAACATTCGGGTACTGGATCAGCGGTTGTAAGCTGGACCACGGGGGTAGCGGGGGCAAACTTATCCTTATTGTACGCCTTGTTATACCGTTGCTCCTTGATATGTGATCAATTCACAAAGCGCTGGCAAGTTTCATAGCAAAGCGTAATGTCGAAGGAATGCTGGTTGCCTTCATAGACTTTACACTTTGCTAGGGGCCTTGCCAGACCTTCCCGAAGGGCGATGCTTAATTTACTTCCGCTTTATCAGTAGACCAGGGAAATTCACACCCCGGTTAAGCAAATATTATCGATCGCTGAGTGAGAAGATATTAAGGTGGGTTGGTATTATGTTATGGCGCAAAAAAAGCGCCATAACAAAGCAAACAGGAAGCGATTTGGTTAATCGCATTTTTGAACTTTAATCATCACTTAGTTAGGGCAAACTTTGTGCCTGTCAAACGTTACCCTATACCTATACCTATA
>JBKEFM010000101.1:0-15802 GCA_046709505.1 Paraglaciecola sp.
CTGAGCGAAATCCTCGCTCAGGAAGGTGAAACCGTATTGGGTGAACAAGTTATTGCTAATTTCACCGCTGGTGCGGTTGTGGCTGCAGCGCCTCAAGCCGCTAGCCCTCAAGCCGCTATCCCGGAAGAGGCTGTTACTGATGAAAATGACGCACTTAGTCCTTCTGTAAGACGTTTATTGGCGGAAAAAGGTCTGGATGTATCTAAAATCAAGGGCACAGGTAAAGGCGGTAGAGTCACCAAAGAAGATGTTGAAAAATCACTCAGCGCTCCTAGCACACCTACTGCTGCTAAAGCGCCAGCCCCTGAAAAATCGGTACCAAGCCTGGCTGGTGAACGTACGGAAAAACGCGTGCCGATGACGCGTTTGCGTAAAACCATCGCCACGCGTCTGTTAGAGGCTAAAAACTCGACGGCCATGTTGACGACTTTTAACGAAGTGAATATGAAGCCCATCATGGACTTGCGTAAGCAGTATCAGGAAAGCTTTGAGAAGCGTCACGGTATTCGTCTGGGCTTTATGTCTTTTTATGTTAAAGCCGTCACCGAAGCATTAAAACGTTTTCCTGAAGTCAATGCATCGCTTGACGGGGACGACATCTGTTATCACAACTATTTTGATATCTCCATTGCGGTATCCACTCCCCGGGGGCTGGTAACACCTATCCTGCGTGATTGCGATACGCTGGGCATGGCGGGTATTGAAAGCGGTATTAAAGGACTTGCTCTTAAAGGCCGGGACGGCAAATTGACTATGGGAGATATGCAAGGCGGTAATTTCACTATTACCAATGGCGGCGTATTTGGCTCTCTCTTGTCTACCCCAATCATTAACCTGCCACAAAGCGCTATCTTGGGTATGCATAAAATCCAGGATCGACCTATGGCAGTTAACGGCAAAGTGGAAATTTTGCCAATGATGTATTTAGCACTTTCTTATGATCACAGAATAATAGACGGTAAAGAGTCGGTTAGTTTTCTGGTTACGATCAAAGAAATGTTAGAAGATCCAACCCGTCTTTTACTAGACGTTTAATCGGGTCAAGATAGGTGAATTAACTCATTCACCTATCGTCTCGCCGCTGTTGTATCTATAATGTCGGCTACCAAAATCAAGCTGCCTAAGGCAGCTTTTGTCTTAAATAAAACGGATAGAAAACCATGAATTTGCATGAATATCAGGGTAAAAAGTTATTCGCCGAATACGGTTTGCCTGTATCTGAAGGATTTGCTGTGGAAACCCCACAAGCAGCAGTTGAAGCAGCAGATCGCATTGGCGGTACTGAATGGGTCGTAAAATGTCAGGTTCACGCCGGCGGACGTGGTAAAGCGGGCGGTGTGAAACTGGTTAAAACCAAAGACGAAATTAAACAGTTCGCACAACACTGGTTAGGCAAAAATTTAGTTACCTTTCAAACAGATGCAGCGGGTCAACCCGTAGGCAAAATACTGGTTGAAAGTTGTACCGATATCGCCCGTGAATTGTATTTGGGTGCGGTTGTCGACCGCGCTTCTCGTCGTGTGGTATTTATGGCTTCCACCGAAGGTGGAGTTGAAATTGAAACAGTTGCTGAAGAAACGCCTGAGAAAATTCTTAAGGCCGCGATCGATCCCCTTGTCGGTGGTCAACCTTACCAGGCCCGTGAAATGGCTTTCAAGCTGGGTCTTAAAGGCGTGCAAATTAAACAGTTCACCCAAATCTTTATGGGTTTGGCGAAAATGTTTGAAGAAAAAGACATCGCCCTAATCGAAGTTAATCCTTTGGTTATTACCACTGACGGTAATCTTCACTGTCTTGATGCTAAAGTTGCTGTCGACTCTAACGCTATTTATCGTCAAGGTAAATTGCAGGATATGCACGATCCATCTCAAGAAGATGCCCGTGAAGCGCAAGCAGCGAAGTGGGAACTAAACTACGTTGCCCTTGATGGCAACATCGGTTGTATGGTTAACGGCGCCGGCTTGGCAATGGGTACCATGGATATCGTTAACTTAAACGGTGGCAAACCTGCTAACTTCCTGGATGTTGGTGGCGGTGCAACTAAAGAGCGCGTAGCCGAAGCATTTAAAATCATCCTTTCTGACTCTAATGTAAAAGCAGTATTGGTCAATATATTTGGCGGTATCGTGCGTTGTGACATGATAGCAGAAGGCATTATTGGCGCGGTTAAAGAAGTCGGTGTTACGATCCCTGTTGTTGTGCGTTTAGAAGGTACAAACGCAGAACTTGGTCGTGAAGTGCTGGCCAATTCAGGCCTAGACATCATCGCTGCTTCAAGTTTAACAGATGCAGCCAAACAAGTTGTTACAGCTGCCGGAGGTGCCGTATGAGCGTACTAATCGATAAAAACACCAAAGTTATCTGTCAAGGTTTCACTGGTGGACAAGGTACTTTTCACTCAGAACAAGCTATTGAATACGGTACGCAGATGGTTGGTGGTGTTACGCCTGGTAAAGGCGGCACAACTCACCTGGGTTTGCCTGTTTTTAACACAGTACGTGAAGCAGTAGAGAAAACGGGTGCTACGGCAACGGTTATCTATGTACCGGCTCCTTTTTGTAAAGACTCGATCATCGAAGCGGCTGATGCTGGTATCGAATTGATTGTCTGTATTACTGAAGGCATACCTACTTTGGATATGCTGTACGTAAAAGAATACGTCGACCGTAAAGGTGTACGTATGATCGGTCCTAACTGCCCAGGTGTTATCACCCCAGGTGAATGTAAGATTGGCATCATGCCTGGCCACATTCACAAGCCAGGTAAAGTGGGTATCGTTTCTCGTTCAGGTACCCTGACTTATGAAGCCGTTAAACAAACGACTGACGAAGGTTTTGGCCAATCCACTTGTGTTGGTATCGGTGGCGACCCTATCCCGGGTTCAAACTTCATCGATATCCTGCAAATGTTCCAGGACGATCCTAAGACTGAAGCTATCGTTATGATTGGCGAAATCGGTGGAACGGCTGAAGAAGAAGCGGCTGCTTACATCAAAGCTAACATTACCAAGCCTGTTGTTTCTTACATTGCCGGTGTAACTGCACCTGAAGGTAAGCGCATGGGTCATGCCGGTGCTATTATCTCTGGTGGTAAAGGTACAGCTGACGACAAATTTAAAGCATTGGAAGATGCCGGTGTTAAAACTGTTCGCTCTCTTGCTGAAATTGGTAAAGGCTTGCGCGAAATTACCGGTTGGTAATCTCGCTTAACGCTGATAGAAACCCGCTCTTATAGCGGGTTTTTTTATGTTCAAAAAATGGGGGGAGAATAGCTTATCGTGATTGTTAACCAAGCAGTCTTGCTAACCACTGATGGACTTGATGGCTGACTCTTCAGTGCCTCAATGGCGTGAATAAGCATGAGGAAAGGCAAGACGGTTGATACAGTAATTAATATCAATGCGTATTAATACGTACCCACTGAGAATACGTCCAGCGGTTTGAGCAAGGCGCCGTTATACAGGAATAGCTATTTTCTTTCAAAGAGCGATATCGCAGATAAAATACGCGAGTGCATTGCCTTTGTGCGAGTTTTAAATGGGCTTACTCTGCGTTGCCCGAATTCGAAAGAGCAACACTATTACTTCATTCAAGCGCCTTGATTAACCCCATGTCAATTCTCGCCCAGCGTCATTTACTAAAAATGATTGTTATAACTAGCACATTGAAGTCACTCAATGGGTCGACGTGATGCAACCAGGAGAGAGGATGTAGATGGCATCGCCTGGCTCAAGCTCAACTGATAGATCCCGTTTGAAAGCTCGCGCAGATCCGACTTTTATCTGTCCTAATTCATGGCGTTTATATCTCCGATCATCGCCGAGAGTTCTGCTGTGAGGCTTTAATTTATCTATCCTATCCCAACGTCTCATTGTCGCCACCTTACGCTCAGTTTTGGTGGTTTTACTTCCTGTCAATAACCCCTGCCATTAGCCTTTCACCCTATAAATTTGGCCAGGTGAACGTCAATTCATCGTGCAGGATCTGGGTTTTAAAAAACCTCATTGTAGTTTGTGTTTTAGACTGAAATAAGTTGCATATTTCAAGTTTGTCATTAATTTTCATCGCTCTGTAATTCTATGAGCAGATAACGGTTATAGGCCTGTCGTAAATATAATTTATCAGTGTTAATAAAATCGGTCTAAAATTTGCAATATCAAGCTTACATGTAGCAAATTTTTACTGTGTGCTTCATAAAACAGAATAACGTTGAACCGTATATTTAAATGGCTAAGGAAATATAATGAGTGAAAATCAAGCAAGATTACAAGCAATAGCACACATTACTAATCGTGAACCAAAACAGGGCAAAATGCCTGAACCTTTGAGCAAAATATGGGCAAAGGACGTTTTTAATTTAGCGGCGATGGAAGAAGCATTGCCAAAAAAATCTTTTAAAGCAATGAAAAATACGGTTCAAACTGGTGCGCTACTTGATCCCGCGACCGCCGACGTGGTGGCTGCAGCGATGAAAGATTGGGCAATGTCTAAAGGTGTGAAATTCTTCTCTCATATATTCTACCCGATGACCAATATCACTGCTGAAAAGCACGATGGTTTTATTATTACCAATGCAGACGGCAATGCGATAACTGAGTTTACTGGTAGTTTGCTTATAAAAGGTGAACCTGATGGTTCGTCTTTCCCCAATGGTAGTTTGCGCATGACCAATGCCGCACGAGGATACACTGCCTGGGACCCTACTAGCCCCGCTTATATAATGCATACCGACAATGGCTCTACTTTGATGATCCCCAGCGTCTTTATGTCATGGACCGGGGAAGCTTTAGATAAAAAAATTCCGCTTTTGCGCTCAAACGCGGCCATGAATAAAGCGGGTGCAAAAGTATTGGCCTTAATGGGTGAAAAAGAAATCGCTCCTCTTAATTCGAGTTGTGGTGCAGAACAAGAATACTTTTTGATCGATGAACATTTCGCAGCGAGTCGCCCTGATTTATTGTTAGCCGGTAGAACGCTTTTTGGTGCATCACCTGCTAAGGGACAGGAATTTGACGATCATTATTTTGGTGTGATTCCGGCTCGTGTGCAGGTCTTTATGCAAGATTTTGAAGATAAATTGTACCACTTAGGCATTCCAGCCAAAACGCATCATAATGAAGTAGCACCGGGTCAATTTGAAATTGCACCCTATTTTGAAGCCGCTAATGTAGCTGCGGATCATCAACAGCTCTTAATGACCCTAATGAAAAGTACAGCCAAAGAGCACGGTTTTTTGTGTTTATTACATGAAAAGCCCTTTGCCGGGGTAAACGGCTCAGGTAAACATGTAAACTGGTCGGTCGGTAACTCGACACAAGGCAATCTATTAGATCCGGGTAGCACACCACATGATAATCTTAATTTTTTATTATTCTGTGGTGCTGTTATCCGAGGAGTCCATCTATATGGTCCATTATTAAGAGCGGTAATTGCGTCGGCCGCTAATGACCATCGACTTGGTGCTAATGAAGCGCCTCCGGCCATTTTGTCGGTTTATCTTGGCGAACAGCTTGAAAGCGTGTTTGAAGATATTAAAGCCGGAAAATTACTGGAAAAAGCCAAGGGTGGTTTGATGGATCTTGGCCTTTCCCAAATTTTGAAATTTGAACGGGATCCGGGGGATCGTAACCGTACTTCTCCCTTTGCTTTTACGGGTAATCGCTTTGAATTCCGTGCCGTAGGTTCTTCACAATCAGTCTCTGGGCCCTTGGTTGCGATGAATACTATGTTAGCTGACTCGCTTGACTGGGTAGCAGCTAAATTAGAGACAGCATTAGAAAGTAATGATCAAACCACAGCGGTCATTCTGGTCTTAAAAGAGTTGATGGAATTACATGGTAATGTGATCTTTGGCGGGGATGGCTATTCCTCACAATGGCATAAAGAGGCGGTTGAAGAGCGTGGCTTGAAAAATATTCCGACGTCTGCCCAAGCACTGCCTTATTTCAAAGATCAGGCCATTATTGATTTATTTCATCGAACTGGAGTCTTGACACCTAAAGAGCTTTTAAGCCGTTTTGAGGTGTATGCCGAACAATATATTTTGTCTATTGATGTAGAAGCTAAGTTGGTTAAAGACATTGCCCAAACCAAAATATACCCTGTCGCAGTGAAGTATATTGCAGAACTGTCTGCCACCAACGCTGGTTTGGCCGGATTAGGTATTGCTTTAGACAATGATAGTTTAGAGGCACTGGTGTCTTTGACTAATGCGATGATGAGGTCAATAAGCAAACTAAGCGCTGCCATCGAAGAACATGATTTTGCTTCAGTTGAAGATCATATGACATTCTGTGCGAATACCATTTGTCCATTGATGCTTGAAGTACGCACCTCAGCCGATTCCTTAGAGGGACTGGTGGCTGATGAATATTGGCCATTGCCTAAATATCAGGAAATGTTATTTATTAAATAAACCCACGATGATATATGCCCAACACCATGGGCATTGCACTTAGGCGGTAAAAGAACTCAGCCCTATGAGCCTAGACGTACTAAGTGCAACGTCGGTTACTGCAACGCGGTTACCGATAGCAAGGAGTGTGAGCAGCCAACAACGCTGCAGCACAAAGGGAGAAGGTATCCAACTGACTTCAAAATGCCGGTTCAGAGTTTAGGCGGGAATTCAGTCCAAGGCACAACACGGGGCAATGACATTCCCTTTTTAAGTGTTGTAACGCCGCACTGATTTTCTGCCTAAGTTCACTTCGTGCGGGGTTCATCTCCACAACGGCGTTACCCTCACTATTGCGTTATATGTATTGGATATAAAAAATCTATGGCATAACACACGCTTGGTATTTGACGATTTGAATTCCCGCTGATCTCTTCATCTTGAGGTCACTTGGGTATATATGAGGGCTATATTGGGGAACGTTGTTATTTTTAGATAACATCATCAGGGTTGTTGTTGGCTGGTATTAACGATCCTTTCGATGGGTAATATTTTTTAATATCAATAGTTAACTTTCTCTTTGTAGAGTGTTATTTGATATATCGAAATGTTCGTCCTGTTAATCAAATGTGGGTTATTTTCACTGAATACGTATGCAAGACGTTGAGTAATAACTCTTTCAGACTGTACTATCCCGCCCACTAAAAACAAAGTAATAACAATTGATTACAAGTTATTAACTAAAAGTCAGGTTTACACAACTGTCACCAAACAGGACACACATATGAAAACGTTCAAACCTAATCTCATCAAAGTTGCGCTGATATCAAGCGGCTTTGCGTTTGGTCTTTCGCCCATGGCATTCGCCCAGGAAGTCCCGGCAGATGCAGTTGGTGATGATACCGAAATTATCCAAGTTACCGGTATTCGTGGCTCATTGATGCGCGCGCAAGCTGTAAAAATGGATAACTCATCGATTGTTGAGGCGATTTCAGCTGAAGATATTGGGAAATTGCCTGATTCTTCTATCGCAGAATCCTTAGCGCGTTTGCCAGGTATGTCGGGTGAGCGGGTCGGTGGTCGTACTTCAGGGATTTCGATACGGGGCTTTAAAGAAGATTTCACCGGTACCTCATTAAATGGTCGTGAACTGATCGGCATCGGCGATAACCGCGGCGTAGAATATGATTTGTACCCGTCTGAAATTATGACCGGGGCGACTATCTATAAAACCGCTGAAGCGGGACTGATGGTGCAAGGTATCGGTGGTACGGTTGATTTACAAACCGTGCGGCCTTTACAAGCTCAAGAGACCCTAACGGTCAATGGTAATTATGAACTGGCTGGTCGTGGATCAGACAATCCTGAGTTTGATAACAAAGGCCACCGGTTGTCTTTGTCTTTTGTGGAAAAATTTGCTGACGATACCATTGGTCTGGCTGTGGCTCTTGCCAGTACTGAATCGCCTAACAACCAACGTAAGTATGGTGTGTGGGGCTATAATACCAATGATGACGGACAAATTACGCCCTCAGGCTTAGACAGTCAGGCCATCAGTACCGTATTAGAGCGTGACACCATTTCTGCGGTATTACAGTTTCAACCCAATGATAGCCTCAACATTATCGTGGATGCGCTGGATATCAGTTATTCCGACTCAGGTGTGATACGTGGCTTTATTGAACCGTTTTCCACGGGCACAATGACAGGAACGGGTACCAATACCTCGGGTACGCAAGTGGGTGTTAATCCGGTGCTCAGAACTGATCCGGCACAAAAAGACGGCGACTTACAAGTATTCGGCCTAAATGTTGAGTATCACGTAAATGACAGTTGGTCAGTGGAACTCGATGTGGCTAACAGCCAATCAACCAAACGTGATTTACGGGGTGAATCTTATGCGGGGTTGGGGCGCTCTGGTGCCCTTGATTCATCAGGATT
Organism: Paraglaciecola sp.; assembly: GCA_046709505.1. Classification (GTDB taxonomy): domain Bacteria; phylum Pseudomonadota; class Gammaproteobacteria; order Enterobacterales; family Alteromonadaceae; genus Paraglaciecola. The sequence continues at coordinate 8,335 of JBKEFM010000101.1, forward strand.
TGGATCACGTACGTTCGAGATGAGCCAAGATGGTATCTTTTTTACTGATTCAAGTGGCTTAGATGCGTTTTCTGACCCCAGTGCTTTGCAACTAACCGGTCCACAAGAATGGGGGGGCGGTTTAGCGAATTTGGCTGACCAATTTACCAGTACAGAATTAACGGCCAATGGCGCGCCATACAGCTACCTCAATGCTCAGGATGGTTTCTTAAACTATGCAGATTTCAGCGAAGAGTTAACCACCTACAAATTTGAAGTGGTAGGCTTGCTTGACGGTGATGTGTTCACTAAAGTCACCGCGGGTGTAAACTACAGTGACCGTTATAAAGATAAAGAAAACAAAGGCTTCTTTGCTACGTCATCGTCTTATCCTTCTTCCACCACCATAGCGCAAGAATACCTCTATAACGGCCTGGCTGACCTAACCTGGGCTGGCTTGGGTCATGTAGTGGCTTATGATGGTTTTGCTCCTTATAAGGATGGTGAGTACACTTTGAATGATGCAGGTTTGCTTGAACCTGACCGTTTAGGGGATACCTATATAGTTGAAGAAGAAGTCACCACATTTTATGCAAAAGTAGATTTTTATACAGATCTGGGCGACTTCCCGGTTAAGGGGAATATTGGCTTGCAGTATATGCAAACAGACCAATCTTCATCAGGATTTACCGGTGTGGTCGGGGCTAACTTTTCGGTATGTGATGCCAACGGTGATCAGCAAATAGATGACAACTGCAGAACGTCCGTCAGCACCGACTACAGTCATGTGCTACCAAGCCTGAACGTCAGTGTGGAAGTGGCGGATAATAAATTTGTACGTTTTGCGGCGAATAAAACCATTAGCCGTGCCCGTATTGACCAAATGAAAGCATCCGGTTATGTCAAGTTTGACCAAAACATTGATCAGATTGCTATTCCCAATACCCAAACTGCAGTAGATGAGTACGGCTCTCCCTGGTCGAAATTTTCTGGCAACCCCTTACTTAAACCATTAGAAGCCAACAATTTTGACTTGTCCTTTGAAAATTACTTTGAAGATGAAGGTTATCTGTCTGCCGCACTCTTTTATAAAGATTTGGTTAATTGGACCCGTGACGGCAACCTACCGATTAACTTTCGTAACGATGAAACCAATGACGGCGCGGATTACTTTATTCCTGAATTCCATGATCGTATAGCGACAGAAGATGGCCTGTATGGTCCGCTGGACACGCCTTATTCAGCTGGTGATGTGATCACCCCGCCAGATTACGGCACCTTCTCGTACTTTGAAGATGGCCTAACCGGCACAGTTAAAGGCTTAGAGCTGACGGCAAACGTACCGTTGAATATGTTAGCCCAGGAGCTGGAAGGGTTTGGCATCGCGGCATCAGGTACCTTCATTGATGCACAATTGGATGATGGCACCGCCATTCCTGGTCAATCAGACCGCACTTACTCAGTGACCGCGTATTACGCCATGGCTGGTTTTGAAGTGCGGGTTGCAGGTACAGAGCGCTCTGAATACAGTACCTATCAACGGGGCGGATCGAATAAAATAGATACCGCCACCCGTAATGGTGTGACCTTGGTAGATGCACAAATCAGTTATGACTTTGAAGACTCTGATATGGACTACTTGCAAGGGTTGCGCGTGTCTTTACAAGGTACCAACCTGACGGATGTGGATGAAGAAACCGTTGATGGCAATGGCGTAGTGACCACGCGCCGTCAATTTGGCCCGACTTACATGGTCAGCTTTAACTATTCATTCTATTAAATAGTATAGATAGTAAATGGTATAGATAGGCCCTTTCAGCGTGATAGCTGATGGGGCCTTTTTACGTATTAGGGTGTACTTTTTATTTAATAGAATAGGTATGATAAGCAACATACGTTATCCAAAAGGTGATGAAAGATGGTCAGTCCGATACACAAAGTAGTGATTGCCGGAGGAGGAACCGCAGGCTGGATGACCGCTGCTCTATTGAGCAAGGTACTTAAGGGTCAGATTGACGTGCAGCTAGTTGAGTCCGAAGAGATAGGCATTATTGGCGTGGGTGAAGCTACCATTCCCCCCATTCATACCTTTAACAAGTACCTGGGGTTAGATGAAAAAGAGTTTTTAAGGGAAACCAAAGCCACCATCAAGCTGGGGATCAAGTTTGAGAACTGGCGGGTAAAAGGGGAGAGTTATTACCATACCTTTGGTGCCCCTGGTGCCAATATGGGCTTCTGCAGTTTTCAGCATTACTGGTTGCGGGCAAAACAGGCGGGGTTGCAAGCTTCTCTGTGGGATTTTGACCTGAATTACCTGTGCTGTGAACAACAAAAATTTAATAAAATAAACAGCAAAAGCCCTGTGTTTGACTTGCAGTATGCTTATCATTTTGATTCAGGCTTGTACGGTAAATATCTGCGAAAAGTGGCCGAAAAAGCCGGTGTAAAACGCATAGAAGGTAAGATAGAGCATGTGCAGCGTGACGGGCAGTCAGGTTTTATCAGCGCTTTACAACTGCAAAGCGGCCAGCAAATAGACGGCGATTTATTTATTGATTGCACCGGGCAACGGGGCTTGTTGATTAAACAGACCCTGGGCGTGGAGTTTGAAAGCTGGAATGAGTATTTACCGGCTGACAGTGCCTTGGCTGTACCCAGTGAGCGCTTTGAGCATACTTTACCCTACACTCGCAGCATCGCCCATGCAAATGGCTGGCAATGGCGTATTCCGCTTGCCCATCGCAACGGCAATGGTCTGGTTTATAGCTCTGCGTATTTATCAGATGACAGTGCCCATCAAACCTTGATGAATAACCTGGACAGCAAAGCGTTGGATGATCCCCGAAAAATCAGCTTTAAAACCGGTCGTACGGTTCAGCAATGGCATAAAAACGTGGTGGCCATAGGCTTGTCCAATGGTTTTTTAGAGCCATTGGAGTCCACCAGTATTCACCTGATCCAATCGGCGATTGTACGCTTATTGAAAATGTTTCCTAATGAAGGCATAAAACAGACTGTCATTGATTTGTACAACGAAGAGTCCAAGACGGAATTCGAAACAATCGCCGACTTCATTATCCTGCATTATCATCTCAATGATCGCCAGGACTCAGATTTCTGGCGGGATAGGCGAGACATGGCGATACCCAGTCGTTTACAACACAAGCTCGATCTCTTTAGGGAGTCGGGCGCCATATTCAACGATACACACGACATCTTTCGTGACGCATCCTGGCTGCAGGTCATGCTCGGCCAAGGTATTGAGCCAAAAGATTATCACCCTGCAGCCAAGGTATCCAGCGAGTCTGAGCTCCTGACGATTATGGATAAAATATTAGCCGCTAAACAACAACCGCTTAGCCAGATGCTATCCCATGATGAATTTTTAACCCGTTATTGTAAGGCTTAACATGACAAGCCCTTTTCGAATTGTGATCTTAGGCGGCGGTACAGCAGGCTGGATGGCGGCCAATATATTTGCCCATAAGTGGGCGAATAAAGCTGTGGATGTCATCTTAGTCGAGTCCCCCGATATTGGTATTGTGGGTGTAGGGGAGGGGTCAACACCCACCTTAAAACGCTTTTTTGACATGCTGAATATTCCGGACAGGGATTGGATGCCCCAATGCAACGCCACCTACAAAATGAATATCTCTTTTGCAGGATTCAGCCCGGCATCGGGTATTGAACGATACAGCCATCCGTTTATTTCGCAAATTGATACCTTCACCCAGCGCGCGTTTATGGTTAATAGCCGCACCCGGCGGTTGGGGCTCGATACACACACTACACCGGAAGACTTTTTGTTGAACGGCGTATTAGCCAAGCAACACAAAGGGCCGATTACGCCGCCCAACTTTCCGTTTGCCATTGAATACGGTTACCATTTTGACTCTCATCTGCTAGGGGGATTTCTACGCCAGCATGCTGTTTCCCTGGGCGTGACGCATATTCTAGGTAAAGTCGCGAATGTGCAACGCCACCTAAATGGCGATATCGCCATGCTCAATTGCACGGATGGCCGTGAAATCAGCGCTGATTTCTTTGTTGACTGCAGTGGTTTTGCCAGTGTGCTTATGCAAAAAACACTGGGTGTTAAATTCAACAGTTACAAAGATAACCTATTTAACGACTCAGCAGTGGTTGTGCCGACCCCTATTAGCGAACAGATTCCCGTTGAAACCACCTCAACCGCCCTCTCTGCCGGCTGGTGCTGGAAAATTCCCCTGACTAATCGCTTTGGTAACGGCTATGTGTATAGCTCAGATTTTATCGATGCAGATAGCGCCGAGCGGGAATTTAAGCAGCATTTGCAGCTAGATGATAGCCAAACATGCCGTCATTTATCCATGCAAGTGGGCGCCCTTGCAAAACAATGGCAAAACAACTGCCTGGGTGTGGGGTTATCCGCGGGTTTTATTGAGCCTCTGGAGGCGACCGCGCTGCACTTAACGCAAATATCCATTGAGCAATTTATTGTAGAGTTTGAAGAGGGTGAATTTACCAATCGTTTGCAAGATAAATACAACAGGGAAATGCATCATCGTTTGGAGCGAACCCGGGATTACATCGTCGCCCATTACAAATTAAATACCCGGGATGACAGCGAATATTGGCGAGCGAATCGCAACAATCCCCATTTATCCGAGTCCCTGCAACATATACTCGATGTGTGGTACAAGCGGGGCGATCTTGATGGTGAGATAAACCGTCAAAATTTAACCACTCACTTCAATGCTGTTTCCTGGAACTGTCTGTTATCAGGCTATGGTGCCTTCCCGGCGCTGGCGTCAAAACAACCAGGCAAAGGGGACCTATACCAGGAACAAAAAATCCAGCACTTTTTGCAAGGTTGTGCACTTAACTTTGCAGATCACAGTTTAAATTTATCACGGTAACCTAAGTGTGAGTTTTATTTTTTTAGGTTGTTTTTTTACACTTTTTTGATGGCGAAATTGACGGTGATTTTGTCGCTAACACCTACTTTTAGCCTGTCTGTCAACTGACAATTTTTACATTTAATTAACAGTGATGTATCTGTGGCTCCGGTTTGAGATACTCATTAAGCCTATTTAAGCGATTTTCACATCATATTTTTTTTTAATAATGGATAAACTTGCCGCTAAAACCTGTTAAAAAGTAGCTATTGTTGCTTTAATTCATTGTTCTCCAGTTTTATGTCTAATTTAATTATTCCCGTGTTAATAAATTGTTGAATACGTATGCAGTGCGTTGCGTTGATTGTTAGCGGAGCGTTAATATCGTTAACTGAAAACAACAAGGTGCACTTCGTTTCAAAAATCTAAGCGTTTACTTTGTGCCGCTTGATTGCCAAAAAGTTAGAAAGGAACGTTCGCTCAACGTAATAGGACACACATATGAAAATATTCACCCCTAATTTAATCACGGCGGCTTTATTGACCAGCGGTACCGCGCTTTTTACCAGCGCCGTAATGGCTCAACAAGCTGCGATAGAGGATGCGGCAAAGACAGAGGTCGAAACCCCTGACTCACAACAACTGGAACGTATCGAGGTGAGAGGATTCGCGACCAGTTTGATCCAATCACTTAATCAAAAGCGCTTCAGTGACACCGTCTCTGAGCAAATATCTGCCGACGATCTCGGCGGTTTGCCCGATGTATCAATGGCAGATGCGTTAACAAGGCTACCAGGCATTTCTGCTGTAAGAACGGGTGGGCAGGCTGCTGAAATCAATATTCGTGGTATGTCTGGCGATTTTGTTTTTTCAACCCTCAACGGGCGAGAGCAGGTGTCGACCAGTGGCTCACGCTCAATCGAGTTTGATCAATATCCGTCTGAGTTGATTTCTTCGGCTGCTGTGTACAAATCTTCAAAGGCGTCCCTTATTGAAGGCGGTGTAGCGGGCAGTGTGGAACTGCAAACCGCCAGCCCACTTAGTAATGATAAGCAACATACTTTCAATGTTAATGCTCGTGGAATGTTTAATGACAGGGCTGGTGAGGTGTCTGATGCCGAAGAGTTCGGTCATCGTCTTAGTATGTCCTATCAGGGCAAATATTTAGACGACACCCTAGGTGTTGCCCTTGGTTATGCCCGTTTATTTCAGCCTAGTGTATCAACTCAATTTATCGGGCTGGCTTACAACGCCACCAAAGATGTTAATAATGACGGTGATGAAGAATTTTTGGGCGAAGGCTTTGAGTTACAACACAAAGGCGGAAAAGAAACCCGCGATGGCTACATGGCTGCCATTGAATGGGCTCCTGTAGATACCTTCATCTTAAAGGCCGATGCGTTCTATTCCAAATTTGACTCTGAAGAATTCGCTCGGGGATTTCGGGTAAAACTAGGTGGCGCGTCAACTGCTGTTAGCAACCCGATCATTAACGATAACGCGGTTATCGGCGGTACGTTCAATCGCACTTCACAAAGCTTTACTCGTGTTGAGTTGGTCAATGATGACAACCAAGATTATGATGAGGTGGCAAGTTTTGGTATTAATGCAAACTGGCAAGCAACGGATAACCTGACCCTGGCCTTTGATATCTCTCAGTCCAGAGCAAAAAGTGATTTTCGCAATGGTCTGCTATGGGCATTAGTCGGTGAAGATGCCAATGCGGATGTGCCCGTATTTGATAGCGATATTTCCATTAATTATTTACTCCACGGACTCGACCTACCTGATGTGGGCTTTAGCCAGGCCGATGCTTTTACTGATTTAGACCGGGTAATGGTCAGCAAATATGGGATTTACCCATACGAAAACGAAGATGAGCTAAGTGCCTATCGCTTCGACATGACCTACCATATCGATGACAACGCCTTTTTATCGTCTATTGAATTTGGTCTGCGTTACTCAGACCGTGAATACAGTAATGATCGCTCGGTGTTTGAATACGGCAGTGATTCCAGCTTTTCAGCGCGTCAGCCGCCACTTCGCTTAACCTCAGATATGGTTGACGTAGTGAACTGGGAAGGCGATTTTAGCTACTTACCCAGTTATCTGTCTGTTGATCTAGATTCTGCGTTAAATGCCTGGTTTCCCGATGGCACCCCACAACCGGTAAAAACATGGGGCGCGGGTAACCCTGGCGTACTAAACGGACCAGGTGAGGGACCCAACACCGCCTGGACACTTCTTGAAAGCGGTAAGGTGTTTGAAAAAGTGCAAGCGGCTTACCTAATGGCCAACATAGACAGTGAATTTTTTGGACTGCCGGTAACGGGTAATGTTGGTGTGCGTATGGTAGAAACGGAGCAATCCTCAACCGTGCTGCAAGATGTCTCTGAGGATATTCTCGACCCTGAAACCGGGGAGGTCATCGATACCCGTGGTAACCCCGCCAATGGCGCGCAATACATCACCGATGATGCCGGTTTAGTCAATGATTTCTATCGTCCGGCGTTGTTAACCGATAAATACACAGATTATTTACCCTCTATCAATCTGAATTTTAAAATTACTGACAGCGAACAAATTCGTTTTGCCGCCGCTAAAGTACTGGG
>JBKEFM010000102.1:0-15709 GCA_046709505.1 Paraglaciecola sp.
CAAACATTCAAAATAGATACTTAATATGCCAGATCTCTGGCCAATAATACAAAGAGAAGTTTTCTTCCTGTTTATTAAAACTGCTTATTAAAAAGTGCAGACTCGTGACCTCACTCCGGGCTTTAGTACCGGTGGCGAAGTGTTGATCATAGAACGCTTGGTTATCATTAATTAAACGAAGCACCATCATTTAATTTTGGTTGTAAGTTAAGACTATTAAGCCCTAATATGCACCCAGCATTAACCCGGTATATTTTAGGGTTTGTTCGTGGTTTATGGTGTGTATATATCCCACAGTTCTGACAAAAATAGTGTTCAGCTGCATACGTATTAAATTGATATTTCCCAAGATGCTTTTTACCTTCAATTAGCTCAAAGCTACCTTCTTCTCCCGAGAGCATAATAGACCCTTTTCGTATACACAGACTACAATTACAACGAATTGCCGATCGTAAATCAGCATTAAGGGTAAATTTGACGGAACCACAGTGGCAAGTTCCTTGATATTTTTTAATCATGAAATATTAAACCTTAAAAATTATAACGCACTGAATAAGCCGTGCAACGTCAGGGGGGATGCTTGCGAAAAATGAGCACCGCCCGCTAGTTTGTGTCCAACGACTCATCAGTGAAGTCGATTGGTTTGTTATGGCCGTCTCCCTTGACGCTTCACCGTTGTCGGCTGCTCTGACTCATCACTATCACCAGCCGCGTTGGACTGAGTCCGCCTAAGTTGATGGGGCCGAGTTCTCTTGTCGCCTGGCTTCAACGTTAATAGCTTTGGTCTGTACGTTATATTTATCAACGGCACAGGTTTTGTATAAAATAGCATCAAGACGAACAGCCAAGTGAGTGAAAACATCATGTAGTAATAATTGACTTGTATTGCTAATCCGCTAACGACGAAAACAGGAACCGTTGTAAAAAGAGTGTAGGGCAGTGACTCAGCAACATTGAGCTTGGACCTGCCTCTACATGCATAGCAAGTCTTAGCGTCGTGGGCACTTAACAAAAGCAAGTTTGATATTTTCTGATGTTCATTACAATATGGACATTTTTGAAACTGTATTTCAACGCTTTGATGGCGTACAAGGGCCTGTTAACGGTCCAGTCTTGCCAGCTTAACATAGTGAATCACCATAGTTTGAACCATAAAACGTCTTATGATGTTCATTGCTATTTATAGTCATAATGTTATTTTCTGCGTGTTATACCTTATCCTGACTTCCTGCCTAAGCTCTGAACCTGCATTTTGAGGTTACTTGGCAATATTAAAGGCGACAACGAGCCTGACACACAGTGGCAGTATAACTATTGAGAGTTGGACGCATTCCAGCAAGTTACTGCAACGAAGACGATTTACGGTGAATATGGTATCTGCGGATAACCGGTGACCCAAAATACCTCTCCCTGCGTACACATGTAGTGTACTCACAATAATTAGGAAAATAAATGGATTATATAATAGATACTCTCGGCGAAACTGAAACCAGCCTGGCACTGTTGAAGGTGCTTGTGGAAAATAGCTTCGATTCAATCCTGATTACTGATGCGACTACTCAAGGGGAAATTATCTACGCAAATAAAGCTTTTAACAAACTCACCGGTTATGACCCATCCGAGGTTATCGGAAAAACCCCTCGGATCCTTCAAGGTGTGGGGACTGACGAAAAAGTCATCGATCGTCTCACATTAGCGTTGAAATCGGGCACTGAATTCGAAGGAAAGGCCATCAATTATAAAAAAGATGGCACCCCATTCATTATGTTTTGGAGAGTGCTTCCGATTAAGGTTGCTGAAAAGATAGAAGCCTGGGTTGCTATTCAAAGGGAAGACTCTGTCATTTAGCATCTAAAAAACTAATTTAAGATCCTGCTGTTCGCATTAACGTCGCCAGCGCCTAAGTGTCAGGTAACATTGGTTATATCGGGTGTGTCGTTAAAAGCCATCCGTTTTGGGCTCTATACCCAAAATTATTAAAGTTGCAGCTAGGCAGCAAAAGAACTCAGCCCCATACGCTTAGATTGTCTAAGTGCTTCAGGTGATAGAGGTGAGTGCGAGTAGCCAACAACGCTACAGACTCAAGAGTACGGGTATATAGCTTCCAATGGGCTTCTTATCAACACGTTGGCGCCATGGAGATGCTTAACAATATTCTTGGAGTAGCGGGGGGAATTATGACTTATCGGTTTTTACGCGCGAAATTTCTGCGATTTTTAGTCGCTGGATAGTTCACGTTTGCGCAGAGTCATCAAGCCCCCTTACTTACTTGACGTTCAAAGGGCTTTATTTATTACGTGATGCATGGCTGGTGTACTTCACTATCCTAAATGAAACGTCCTCGGCTCGCCCTGCCTTTTGCATGCCTGTAATACTGTGCTGTTGAGGTTGGAGACCTGGGGTTACCCGATTAAATATTACTCGCTGCCAAAGAACTGAAGTAACTCATGGTAGACGGCAGTGGGGGCTTCTTCTGGTAGAAAATGTCCACAATCGAGCGCCTTACCTGATATATGGTCGGCGAATTCGTGCCATACTCCGAGGACATCGTAATTACGGTTTACAAATCCATTTTTACCCCACAAGATTAGCATAGGGCAGGTGACTTTTCTTTTGCTATCCTCTTCGTCGTGTTCTAGGTCAATGCTCGCTGCAGCGCGATAATCTTCACAGGATGCGTGAATGGTTTCTGGCTGACTGAAACAACGAATGTATTCAGCCACCGCTGCATCGGCAAACACCGCTTTGGGTGCACTCCAGCGTTTTAGTTTCTGTGTAAGATAGTATGCGGGATCAGCCCCGATCATCCTTTCTGGTAATCCATCAGGCTGGATAAGGAAAAACCAATGATAATAGCCTGTGGCTAAACTTTGATCCGTATTCTTAAACACGTAGTGAGTAGGTGCAATATCCATTACACAGGCCTTGCTGATTTTTTCAGGATGATCAAGGGCCATTCGATGCGTCACTCTGGCACCGCGATCATGACCAGCCACAAAAAATTCACTGTACCCAAGAAACGTCATCACTTCTATCATGTCCTGAGCCATCGCACGTTTCGAATAAGGGTAATGATCTGGGGTGCTCGATGGTTTTGAACTATCTCCATAACCTCGCAGATCCGGGCATATTACGTGGAAATCATGAGCAAGAAGCGGGGCAATCTCGTGCCAAATAACGTTGGTTTGTGGATACCCATGCAATAATAGTAATGGGCTACCTGAACCACCATGTACCAGGTTAATTTCGGCACCGCTGGTTTTTATTCTGACTTTTTCAAAGTTATCCGGGAACATTATTTAACCTCACGTACGAAATGATAAGAAAGCATATTGAACCGCGTCAGGCTGGCCAAAAGAAAACCCCATGGACGAGGGGAATAAAACCACCTGCCAAAGTCAGAAATTTAATGAAATTAGGTGATGGCTGAAGGAGACCTCTGGCTACCCGATTATGTTGCCGATGACAACTTCTAAAAACAACGATCTTCATCTTTATTAATAATAAATAATGCTTCACTGAGTTTATTCGCTTCTGGATTTTTTCTATAACTTTGCCACTTTAAACTATCTCTCATCCAGGATGTTTTCCAAATATTCGTTGTCCTAATAAATGTGATTTTTGTAACTGATAAATTAAAGAACCTTGTTGGTTATGGCTGCTAGGATGGATTGCATATAACTCGATACTTTGATTATTAAATATATAACCTAAATCAAAACCATTATCAGTAGCTTGCCTTCTCCGATTTTCAATAAAGTTAGAGACCAAATGCTCATACTCTTCTCGTGTCTGTAAACGCCATTATGCCCTTATAAATAAACTTGATGTAAATACAACATAACGCCCTGTAAACAGGCTAGGTATAGTTAGCTAAAATTGTGTAGTGAAGCGAAACGTAGCCAACCGTTATGAGTCTGGTTTTGTGCCTGTGTAGCTGACTTTGGTTTTTGCCAAATAGTCATGCAGACAACGTCGTTGCTTACCAAAAATAAATAGTGGGTTTACGATACCAGCAATAAACTGGCCTATAGTTGGGACTAATCCAACTAACTGCATGGGTAACATGCGTTTAAAATAAATAGTCGTTAAGCTAGCCTTGTTACCATTTAAGTTCTCAATACGAATAGACATATAGTTTTTGCCTATTGTTTGCCCGTAATAGTACAAAAGGTAACCATGCAATATAAACCAGGTTGCAATGCCATATAAAAATAAAGTACCAAGTAAAGACAATGATGGCTCTTTGAGTGCGTCAAAGCCTACATAATAAAATACGGGGATCATTGCACTGATCCCCAGAATGCCGTCAATGATTGCAGCAACTAATCTATCAGATTTAGTCGCTATTTCACCAACATTCTTTGTTGCATCAATTTTTTTAGGGATTTGTGCTTCTTTTTGATGTATTAGGCCATCTATTTCTTTTGCTCTTTCGGGGTAATTATCACGATCAATCGACTGAGCCGAAGAATAAAGTTCACTTAAAGAATATGTCGAAAAATCAATTTTATTATCCATGTTTATATTACGCTCCCTGGCATATAGCGCCTCGTTAAGTGGCAAAAAAATTGGTTGTCATCACGCAGCAATGGCCCGTGGTTTTTGATCCTGTTTCATTTCTTGAGATATACAGGTATTGCTAATATTTGCTTTTTTATTTTTTAATTTCATTAGCATTTTCATCTGTTTAAACCATGACTAAATCAATTTTTGCAGTTGTATATTTATCAGACCACTCTTTACTAACCAGGTGAATCTGATCTTTTTGGTATGGTGGCGGTTAAGTTAAGCCACAAGCTGATAAACCTTATGCATATAATGGTGCATTACCCAAACTTCTTGATAAACTCTGAATGTTTTTCAGGGTTTATAGCTATTTATTAATAATAATAATAATAATAATATTAATATAAGTCAATAACTTAGTATGACCTCCTTGGAACATCAATTAGGTATTTACCAGAGCACAACGAAAACTTTATATACCGATAATGAAAATGCCACGGTATAAGAAGGAGGGTGAAAGGCGCTAAAAAAAGGCTGATGTGGCTACAGTGCTGGCACGACTTGTGAAATGCCTTGACTAACAAATTAAAAAAACAGACCCACCAGCAGGCTGGGGCTTTGGGTATCAGAAGGCTTATTCGATGATGAGATAAGGGGCTATTTTAGTTCCTTATACCACTAAGTTTGTTTGGCGCTATTGTAACAATCAAGACGTTATTAGCGCCCGAGGTAAGTCTGTGCGATAAAGGTATGGGGCGCGATAAATGAACGGCAAAAGCGCAGGCGTTGTGCGTAAAATAAGCAAATAAACAGTAATGTTGAACTCTATAGTCAAATTTAACTCTTATTGCTTGTGTTTAATTAAAACCGCCCCCAGCTCTATTATTAAGTGAAAGAAAACAGTAACGAAAAAGAAGTAACGTTAATCCAAAAGGAAAACCTATGAAAATAAATCTTTCTGGTCACCATGTAGATGTAAGCGATACCGTAAAAGAGCATGTCAACGAAAAATTTTCTAAACTAGCCACTCATTTTCCCACTTTAATAGCACTAGATATCATCATATCCAAAGAACATGGCGAGTATGACATTGAAATAAGAACCAACTACGAAGGCGTCCGGATTTCTGCTTCCGCGCAAAATACGGTTATGTACCCGGCTTTAGCCAAAGCGGGCAAAAAACTCGATGCAGCCCTGAAACACCGTAAGGGCCAACTAAAAGAGGACCTGCATAAAAAACCCGAAGTAACGACACCAGATATCGCCCACGAAATTATTCAGGAGATGGATTTAAGCTAATCCCTCCTCTGTTATCCGTATCCTCTGAGCCGCTCAATTGAGCGGCTTTTTTTTGTCTGTTAATCACCATATAATGATTGTACTGCATCATGTTTACCGAACTGCTGAGCAATTCACTTAGTACAACTGCCCCTGGAGCTGACCCCAGGGCGGCAGATCAGTCGTGCAGGGTGACGTTACATACGCTGCTTTTTATAACGTGCCCGATGTGTTACCTGGGGTATTAATATCAGTTAGGCTTTGTACAATAAGGCCAGTGTAAGGGTAAAATGGACAACTTAATCGGGGTATTGTTTGCATAAAAATGAAAAGACCTACATAAATTAGCACCCTGGAACAAATGAAAATATTTTCTGAGTAATAATATTCTTGGCTGTTTACGCTGTGAATGTCGTCGTTAACTGTATTTAAACAAATCTGGAAGTGTAGGGATATATGGCGCAGTGGGATCCCATCGGGATATTTGATTCGGGTATCGGTGGCCTGTCAATTGCCAGAGAGATTAGAACCTTGCTACCCAGTGAGCATATTGTATACGTCGCCGATACTGACCATGGGCCCTATGGAGACAGATCTGATCAGTATATTTTACAGCGCTGCGTGGCCATCACAGACTTTTTAGTTTCCCAAAACGTTAAAAGCATAGTTGTGGCTTGCAATACCGCCACTACGGCATGCATAGCTACGCTCCGTGAGCGTTATAATCTGCCTTTTATTGGTGTTGAACCCGGGATCATGCCCGGCATACTTAACACTAAAAGTGGTGTGGTGGGGGTACTGGCAACATCTAAAACGCTGATAACCCCTTCTTTTGCTGCGCTGGCCAGCAGAGTGGCGGGCAACATCAAAATTGAAATTATGCCTTGTCCGGATCTTGTGTTTCAAGTTGAGGCGTTAAAACTTGATTACAGCGAAGCTGCACAGGTGGTTAAAAAATACGTACTGCCGTTAATTGAAAAAGGCGCCGACACTCTGGTGCTTGGTTGTACACACTACGGCTATTTAGCACATGTCATCGCCCAGGTCGCCGGGCCCAATGTAACCTTAATCAATACCCAAAGCGCAGTCGCAAAAGAGGTTGTGCGGCGCCTTGAAAATGGCCAATTGCTTGGCGCACCTGACCAACGGGGTAAAGCCCAATTCTACAGTAATGGCCATCTGGGTGTTTTTCAACGCCAGGTTGATCAGCTATGGGGTGAAGCCAGCCAGGTGCGTCCTTTTTAGCACTCTTTAGCCTAAATCTGGTTAATATTGCAGTTTGACAGGGTGCATACTGACGGATGACGGTGAACCGGGATACCCGCGGGATGCAAACGACCTGACATATTGCTTTGGGTTGTCTGGCTAACCTGGCCCTTCAAATTCTGCAACAGGCAGACCCAACCGGATGGGGTAGAGCCAGTTACTGCCATTATATCACCGTTGAAGTAAAATTTTTTACCACCAGATGAGACAAAATCTCAATGCTGCCGTTCATCTGGTGGCCTGTAATATTGGCAATAAATAGATTGTCTGGCCACAGCAATATACAAAGTTTAGCCATCCGTTAACTGGCAGGGGCTTCTTTTTCTTCGGCTTTTTTAACGCGGATTTTAGTGCTACCCAGCTCATAACCATTTAGATTGACTACGGCTGCTTTAGCGTCACCAGGCTTGGGCATTTCAACAAAACCGAAACCTTTTGATAATCCAGTGGCTTTGTCGATCACAAGATTACAGGATTGCACCGTACCATAACCTTCAAATAAGGTTTTTAGCTCTGTTTCGCTTGTGTTTCTGTCCAGGTTACGGATAAGTAATTTCATGTGTTTGCCTCAAATTCTAAAAGGGCATATGGTAGCAGGCTTCACCGTTAAACCACATTAAAATGCGCCCCTGAACAGATATATTGTCAATCAAGGGGATCTGTTGCTTTACAGACACTCCCGCAGCGTCAGGTTCAAGTGATACTTGGCTAGTGAGCCAAATACTGTTGTACGTATCTTTTTTGTAGCGCAATGAAGGGCTATATTTATGCTTAATAACCACCAAGTGTTTTTCACTCTTAGTCTGTTTACTCTTTGCTGAAACCTGGGGGAGTTGGCGACGTGATTTCTAGTCATTCAAGTGGTTGACGGCGTATTTATATTTGTGAATACGTATGTAATCACCTGTTACGTCATGGCGTGCACAGGTATGATTTGTGATTAATCTAGTTAATCAAAAACAGCACTTCAACCTGGCGTCTAATCGGCGTTTAGGTGCATAAGTGCCATGGAATATTTGATATGTCATTTTTATTCACAAGGCCCCTGGTTCGATTGAGCCTGGTGTCCGTTACGCTAGGGGCGTTGTTTGCTTGTGCTCCTGGCGCTTATTTTTCCACTCGCGTAAACTCAGATGGAACAAGCCCAGTACAAGCTGAAGAATCTATGTTAGCAAGCAAGCCAGGCAAACCCGTGGTGTATCAAGTATTTACTCGTCTATTTGGCAATACCAAAACGACTAATATTGCCTGGGGCACCCTCGCTGAAAATGGGGTGGGTAAATTCAGCGATTTTACCGACACCGCACTTGAGGGGATCAAGCAACTTGGTACAACCCATATCTGGTACACAGGCGTGCCCCATCATGGCGTGATCACCGATTATACGGTCCACGGCATCAGTCAGGACGACCCTGATGTGGTTAAGGGCCGAGCAGGGTCGCCCTATGCGGTGAAAGATTATTACTCAGTCGATCCGGACCTGGCGGATGATCCCGCCCAGCGCCTGGAAGAATTTGAGGCGCTGATCGTACGCACCCATAAACATGGCATGCAAGTGATCATCGATATTGTTCCCAATCATGTGGCACGTAATTATCACTCTATTAGTAAGCCACCTGGTATTACTGATTTTGGTGAAAACGATGACAGCACTGTGGAGTATGCAAGACACAATAATTTTTATTATGTGGCTGGCAAAGATTTTAAAGTACCAGCAGCAACCCATGGCTACCAGCCATTAGGTGGGGAACCCCATCCACTGGCCGACGGGAAATTCAGTGAGTCTCCGGCAAAGTGGACCGGTAATGGCACCCGTAAAGCTCAGCCAAAGAGTGATGATTGGTACGAAACCATCAAAATAAACTATGGCGTTAAACCCGATGGCAGTTATGATTTTCCTCGTTTACCGGCAGAATACCGCCATCAGGACTACGCTGCCCATGCTGCTTTTTGGGCCGACAAAAACGTGCCTGATTCCTGGCAAAAATATCGCGATATTGTTTTGTACTGGTTAGCCAAGGGCGTGGACGGGTTTCGTTATGATGTGGCAGAACTGGTGCCAATTGAATTTTGGAGTTATTTGAATTCGGCCGTAAAACAGGTTAATCCCCAGGCTTTTTTATTGGCCGAAGTGTATGATCCGTCTCTTTATCGCGATTTTATTCAATTGGGAAAAATGGATTATCTGTATGATAAGGTCGACACTTACGACGCCCTCAAGGCCATCATGCAAAATAAAGCGCCGACCGATACTCTGGCCGTTATTCAGACACGTTTGCAAGATATCGATATGCATATGCTGAACTTCCTGGAAAATCACGACGAACAGCGTATCGCCAGCCCTCAATTTGCCGGCAGTGCCGAAAAAGGTAAACCGGCTCTGGTGGTGTCCTCCCTGATTAACCGGTCAGCAAGCATGGTGTATTTTGCCCAGGACGTGGGTGAAGATGGCAGTGAAGATACCGGTTATGGTGATCCCTCCCGTACCACTATCTTTGATTACGCCGGGGTGCCCGCTCATCAGCACTGGATGAACCAGGGCAAATTTGATGGGGGAGGCTTAAGTAAACAACAACGCGCCCTGCGTAAGTACTACGTAAAAGTGTTGCAATTTTCTGCCCAGGCACCCGCGATGACAGGCCAATATGCCAGCCTGCATCAAACTAACCTGGATGCAACGAGCACATATGGTCAACGGGTTTTTTCCTTTGTTCGCTGGTCAAAAAAACAGAAGCTGATTGTGATCAGTAATTTTGACGCTAAGCAGACCTATGCATTCGATTTACATTTGCCTCCGGCAATAGTGGGTAAATGGCAGTTGTCCTCAGGTACCCATGCCTTGCAGGAATACTTAACCGATCAACCCGCCAATTTGTTGGTAAAAGACGGCCAAGGTCATATTTCAGTGTCTCTTGCGCCTTTACAATCTATGGTATTTACCCTTGTTGAATAAGCAACGAGGTAATGTATTCCCAAACGGTAACGGGTGGCAACAGCTATGCTAGTGAGCAAAATTAGGAACACAACGGGTTATCTATTCGTCCTTACATTGATGATATTGGGGCTGGTTGGATGTGAGGATAATGTCGCCCCAACCACTGCTGCACCAAACGTTAGCGTATTACCCATGGGATTTTTAATTCCCGAACTTGAGCGCATCCGCACCGTGCGTCTGTATTTGCCTCCAGGTTACGAGGCCAGTAGCAAAAGTTACCCGGTGCTTTATATGCAAGATGGGCAAAATTTATTTGATAATGGCACCGCTTATGCTGGTGAATGGTCAGTGGACGAAAGTCTTAATACGCTGGCATCAGAACAGGGCTTAGAGCTGATAGTAGTGGGCATTGATAACGGCGGCGATTTTCGTATGAACGAACTCAGCCCCTGGCCCAACGAGCGTTTTGGTGAAGCACAGGGGGAGCAGTATCTGCAGTTTATCGTTGAGGTCGTAAAACCTTATATGGATACCAATTACCGTACTTTGCCAGAGGTACAAAATACCGCCATCATGGGCAGTTCAATGGGTGGGTTAATGGCCCATTATGCCATTCACCAGAATCCGGAAGTGTTTGGTAAAGCAGGTGTTTTCTCGCCCTCTTACTGGTATTCCCCGGACGTCTTTGCCCATAGTAAATTTCATCGAATGGATGATGAGGCACGCCTTTATGTATTATTTGGCAGTGAAGAAGGGGATGGCATGGTTGCCGATACCGACAAGATGCACCGCCAACTAAAACAGCAAGGCCATCCGCGGCAAAATATGCAGTTCATCAGAGTTGAAGGTGGTGAGCACAATGAAAAATTATGGCGCGATGCCTTCTCGGCCGCTGTGCAGTGGTTATTCGAATAATCTCCATGCGTCGGCCTTTGTAGCCCGGCGCTAATCAACTAGTGATATCTACCCATGACAAATACCTATTTTAGATCCTTACGTGTGCTAGCCAGATACCTGCTTGTACTGAGCTTATTGACACTGAGTGGCGCAAGCTTTGCTGCCCGTTATCTGACTCATGAGCTACAGGGGCAAAGCCTGATCATCCATAGCGACGAAGGACAACTTAGGTTAACAGCCTATAATGCCCATGCCTTTGAAGTATTTTACCAACCCACTCAAACCAAACAACTCCCTTCCTTTGCTATAGGTGATCCGCCCCTGACGACTAACGTCACCCTAAAAGAGCAGGCTAAAGCCTTATTTTTCCAGGTTGAGGGATTACAGGCGGTCATTGAAAAATTCCCCCTGCGCATCAGTTATTACCAGGGGGAAAAACTGCTGCTGGCCGAAGAAGTGGGGTTATTCAAGCAAGATACCTTACGGGGGTTTCGGTTTTCCCTGCAAACAGGTGAAAAGTTGCTCGGCGGTGGCGAGCGCATCTTAGGTATGGATCGTCGGGGTCAACGTTTTCCCCTTTATAACAAAGCACATTACGGTTATGGCAATGAGTCAAAGCAAATGTATTTTGGTTTACCCGCTGTGATGTCGAGTAAAAAATACGCCCTGATCTTTGATAATTCTGCCAGGGGCTATATGGATTTAGGTGCCACCGAAGTCGATATCATGCAATTTGAAGCAGTAGGAGGCCGAACTAGCTATATAGTGATTGCCGGGCAAACTTACCCTGAATTAATAAAGCACTATGTACAGGTAACTGGCACGCAACCCTTACCGCCCCGCTGGGCACTGGGTAATTTTGCCTCACGTTTTGGCTACCGTACTGAGCAAGAAACACGGGACACGGTGCAACGCTTTATCGACCAGGATTTTCCCTTAGATGCCATCGTTCTCGATTTATACTGGTTTGGAGAGGATATAAAGGGCCATATGGGCAATCTTGAGTGGGATAAAAACGCCTTCCCTACACCCGTTAACATGATTGGAGATCTGAAAGCCAAGGGCGTAAAAACGGTGCTGATCACCGAGCCTTTTATTCTCTCCTCCTCATCAAAATACTCCAGCGCGGTCAAAAATCAGGCTTTAGCCAAAAGTCTCGGTGGCAAACCCCGCCAGTTTGATTTTTATTTTGGCAATACCGGCTTAGTGGATGTGTTTGATGATAACGCCAGTGCCTGGTTTAATCAGGTCTACACCAATTTATATAAACAGGGTGTGGCAGGCTGGTGGGGCGATTTAGGTGAGCCGGAAATGCACCCGGGAGATGCTATACATCAGTTGGATGGGGTCAGCGTTACCGGTGATGAAATTCACAATGTCTATGGCCATAAATGGGCCCAGCGTGTTTATGAAAATCAGCGGACTATCGCGCCCCAACAACGGCCTTTTATTATGATGCGTTCGGGATTTGTGGGCTCACAGCGTTATGGCATGATCCCCTGGACAGGAGATGTGAGTCGTTCCTGGGACGGGTTAAAACCACAAGTGGAGTTGTCCCTGCAAATGGGGTTACTGGGAATGGGATACACCCATTCGGATTTGGGCGGTTTTGCCGGTGGCGAAGTATTTGATCAGCAAATGTATATTCGCTGGTTACAGTACGGTGTATTTCAACCGGTATTCAGGCCCCATGCTCAGGACAATATTGCCCCCGAGCCGGTATTTCATGATCAGCAAACCCGGGATATTTTGCGCCCTTACGTTAAGTTACGTTATGCCATGTTGCCCTACAATTACTCTTTGGCTTACCAAAACAGCCTGACCGGTATGCCTTTGATGCGGCCCATGTTCTTTGAAGACGAAAGCAACACCGCCCTTATCGACAACAAGGAACAATACTTCTGGGGTGATGCGTTTTTGATCAAGCCCATAACCGAGCCGGGTATTGAGTCAGTCACCATGGATTTGCCCGCCGGGCAGTGGTTTGAATTCTGGACAGATAAAGTGTACGCGGGGGCGCAGCGTATAACATTGCCTGTATCCCTCAAAACCTTGCCAGTGATGGTGCGGGCAGGCTCCTTTGTGCCTATGGTCGAACCGGTCCAATCCACGGATAACTATGACACCGACCAACTCGAACTGCATTATTATGCCCATAAGGCGGTACTCTCTGCCCAAGGCGTGATGTATGACGATGATGGTGCGAACCCTGATGCACTGAAAAACGGCCAGTTCGAAACCTTGCATTTTAAAGCCCGTCAAGATGACCGTGATCTGCAAATTGACCTGAGCAGAAGCGGCGAGTATCAGGGGATGCCCCTTACCCGGGAGCTGACGGTGGTGATCCACAACTGGCAGCAAGGTAGTGATAAGGTGCTGGTCGCAGGAAAACGCCTGCCGTTTTATAGTACACAAGCAGAGCTTGTAGAGGGTAAAAGCGGTGCCTGGTGGGATGAGGCTCGCCACGTCCTTAAGGTGACTTTTGCCTGGCAACAAAATACCCACTTGAGTATTGGCGCTAAATAACGTGCCTCTTGAGGCCAGATTTGCTGTAATGGGTTGATGTCAGCCATCCAGGTATGACAGCAATACAGCCTTTTATTTTCGCCATAGTGCTGTCCCGATCCCCGGTATGGACGGTGATTATGATGGTATGCCCTGGGAAAAAAACAGTCGTTTTTAGCCACAGTACGACCATGTCTAATGTTTAGGTCGCCACATATATAGGTAGTGTGTCGTCAAAAGGAACGCTATGAATATAACCATCTTAGCCAATCGCGATATCGCCAGCAATTACGCCCTGAACATGTTGGTGGGGGGCTTGGCAGGACATTGTCTGACAGTTTTTCTGTCAGCCAGAGTGGGTGGCAATGGCGAGAAGCCCCCTGAGCTGAAGCGTTTAGCGCTTTATGAGCAAGCTTTACTCGAGGCAATATACACTGACCATCAGTGTAATGGTGCCAGTATGCCACCATTACAGCCGGCTTTACGGTGTCGGTCTTTCGCTCAGCTAGCGACGTTGACCACCGGCCCCATAGTAGAGCTTAATAATATCAATAGCGCACCGGGCGTCGCAGCAATTCAAGCCAACCAACCTGATTTAATCTTAAGTATTCGCTATGGGGTTATTCTGCAGCCTCAGGTAATAAGTTTGCCCAAATACGGTGTACTCAATCTGCATTCTGGTGTATTGCCTGACTACCGCGGCGTGATGGCTAGTTTTTGGGCCATGCTCAATGATGAACCCCAGCTGGGCACTACCTTGCATTATATCAGCGACAAGGGTATCGATACTGGCGAGGTGGTGGCCACAACGAAAATGGCAGTGGATAAAAGCAGCTGTTACCTGGCACAGGTGCTTAAACTCTATGTTGGTGGGTGTGAGAAAATGCTGTTCACTGTTAACGCTATTGACCAAGGGCAAGTACTCAGGGGTATTCCCCAGCCCCTAGGTGGAAATTACTATAGTTTTCCTGATCAGCAGGCTGTGAATGCTTTTCAATCCCAGGGATTGTGTTTGATCAATGAAGTTGAAATGCGGACATTTATGGGCAGACATTATTATTAAGTTAATACCCTTTTAACGTTGTGTAATGGCCAGTACGTAGGAGGTGAACAGAGCGTTAGGACAGCTTGTCCTTCAACCTCACTTGCCTTTTTACCTGCCTATGATCAGGGCTATATTCAACTCAATAGTACCGCATAATTGATACTAATTATCTGGGCGACTATAGCCACGGTGTGTTTCTTTACTACCAATCTGGCTGTCCGTCGGTTCACTTTAATATGTTTACTTAATCTATGTGTCGATATGCTGTTTTTATCTGAACCCAAAGAAATAGATAGCTCAGACCCACTTAACTAAAGATATGTGGCTACCATGAAAAAACGTCCTGCCATTACTGATATCCGCCTTATATCAATCCGTATTAATAAGTACATCCACTGAGAATACGTCAAGCGGTTTTGAGTGAAAAATCGATATGGAGCAATGGCAGTTCCCTTTTAAGTAGCGACAGCGCAGAGCTAAAATCCTTGGTGCATTCCCTTTGGCCGATTTTTTAACAGGCTTATTCTGTGTTGCTCGAACTCGAAAGAGCACCACTATTACTTCATTCAAGCGCCTTGATTAAGTCCATGTGCATTCGTTATTGTAGATTGTTAAAACCGTCTTTATTTTTTTCTGATCGTTTGGGATGAGTGAAAGTGACCAACAATGATACAGCTTCAAGAGTGACGGGTGAGGACTATAATAATCAGCGGTAAGTGATTATTATAAATAAATGTAGGGTATAAGTTACGTTTATAGCGGCTGTGAATAGATCATTATTATACTATTGACTAATATGAAACTGCTACTAAGTGGTTAGAATATTTTGATAATTTTAGTTATGAACTTAATCTATTAATCCTGCGCTAAATCGTTAAAATCCATTAATAAGTTAAATTAATGTGGGAAATTACGATGAGACATAAATTTTTCACTGCTTCGTACAAGTACCCTTTTTTTGGTTTTTTTTAACGGCGAAGACTACATACCTCAGTAAATAGTGCACGAAGACGGCCAGAACGAGGTTTTCCTTTAATCCACAAAGGCCTGTTTTGTTAAATAGCCTTGCCCACTTTTTTACCATCCGGCGACTAGGTTTAAGGTGAAAATATTTGGCGGTTTGTGTGCCCAGTGACGCCATTACTGATATGAAAGGTCTAGGGTTATTTTTATTTTTGGCCATAGCGATGGGAAGTCGATGACTTTTAAGAATTGCGGAAGGTTATATATTGATTACAGTGTTAGATAATATCGATCATAATTTTAAGGTGAGT
>JBKEFM010000103.1:0-15620 GCA_046709505.1 Paraglaciecola sp.
TCAACGGATGCTTCTGCTTGTATACCTGTAGTTGTTTGAACTTGGGACTCTTCCTGCGCGTGCAGGGTTTGAGATGTGAAAAGGGTGGCACCGGCTGCCCCGAACGCAATAGCCAATCTAACCGATTTGGCCAATTTAGAATTAATAAACATGTGTGCTATCCCTGTCTGTTTGTGGAAATTTATTATGTTTTTATGTAATAAATTAGTGTATTACGAATTAAGCTAGGCCTAAGCCATTGACATAACTAGCCAGTTTCCGTCAAGGGGGGGAACCATGTGATGAATTGTCGGTTTTGTGGGATCAGATGAAAGTTAGCGGTTTAAATGTGAATTAGTTTGGGTATTTAAGAGGAAACTTAAGCGGAGGGTCATCGGCGAACTATGGATGAATGGAAACCGATTAGCGCTGCGTACAGCCAAAATTATTAAATTGGACTACAAGGTGGCCAGTGGCGATATTTAACACCTATACTCAAAGCCATTGGAGTTGCAGTTAGGCGGCAAATGAACTCAGCCCTTAAGCTTAAACTGACTAAGTGCAGCGTGGTTTGCGCAACGCCGGTTACCGATAGCGGCGAATGAGTGCCGCCAACAACGCTGTAGAACCAGGGGCGAGGGGTATATATTCAAACGCCCGGGTGCGAATAGGAGACAGGTGAAAGTGAGTGAAATTAGACAAATTTACTGGAAAACTAAGGCTAAAGCGTTAGTTTTGCCAGTGACACCCTTGAGATTATTTAGCAATGAATGAATTGTTAAAAACATTTTCGCCAGGTAAATACTTCATTCTCGGGAGTATTTTTTTGGGATAGCGGTAAATGCCATGTATGCGCATTTAAAATTTATTGCCTTAAAGGAACGCAAAGCTGGATGAAAATTGCATGGACATTGAGATCCCTGATATGTTGTTCCAACACCTGGTTGAAAATGCGGTACAACATGGCTCACAGTTAGAGTCCAACATGAATATCATCAGACTCACTATTAGCAAAGATAGTCATCATTTAAATATTAAGCTGACCAATAATGTGGCCACAAATAATATCCCTAAAGTTTTTGGACTGGGCCTGACAAATGCCCATAAAAGATTGATGAAAATGTATCCCAACTTTACCTTGATGGCTAAACCCCTTCCAGGGAAACTATTTGAAACTATAGTCGCCATCACCTTAGGTGATGGCGATGCTTAGAGTTCTGATTGTTGACGATGAAATACTATCCCGGCAAACCATCAAATTACTTATTGCCGAGCAATCTGACCCATGTGAGCTCTTCGAAGCACAGGATGGAAATCAAGCTTTGGCCATGACGATAAGATACCAACCACAACTTATTTTCCTGGATATTGAAATGCCAGGCATGTCGGGTATTGAATTGGCGAAACAATTGCCAGAAAAGTGTGTGGTGATATTTGTGACTGCCTACAACGAATATGCTGTGATGGCATTTGACCTCAATGCCATTGATTACCTATTAAAGCCTTATGACGATGAGCGTTTCACCCAGGCTTTTGTCAAGGCCAAGCAGCAAATAGCCGAAAACTTCACTCAGCAATACGCCCATATCGCTGAATTTATGCACAAAATGTGCGCCGAGCAACACAAATCTTATCGCAAAAGGTTAGTGATAAAGGATCTGGGCCGTATCCGCCTGATAGATGTAAGTCAGGTTGAGTATATTATCGGAGCAGGGAACTATGCAGAGATACACCTGAGTGAAGGAGGGGAGGTGCTACACAGAGAAACCTTGACGAACCTCGAAGGACAGCTTGATCCTGATATATTTGTGCGTATACATCGCTCATCTATCGTTAGAAAAAGCGAAATTAAAGAGCTGAAAATTAATGATAGTGCTGATTATACGGTGATCTTGACCTGCGGAAAAACTCTGTCTATGTCCCGGGGAAGTTATGACAAACTGGGTATTTAAGTTTGCCCCCTAGTCATTTTAAGGTTCCTAGACAATATTGAACTGGGTTGTTAGCACTAAGTCACCCGTTGTTTTAGATTTTCCCAGCCTCTATATTGTCCTAAATGGACTGATTTTTAACTGTAAGTTGCAATTTATGTCCATATCTACCCATAATTCACAGCGGTATCTAAATAGTCTTGATATATGATTAACGTATTTATTAGCCATTTCCCATCGCGAACATTCTTTCTGTTGAATGTTGTATTTTGGTTGTTTATCAATACCTTAGCTTCTGATTGGGGCTATCGGCAACAGATTTCCTACGGTAGGGAAACCGATTTTTTCGATATCTGGATAAAACATATTCCCTGGTGGGGCAATTGGGCATTGGTGGCTCCAATAGTTATTGCATTGATACGCACAATAACCGTTGAGGGCCAGAGCAGGGGCAGGTTCATCATCCTGAATTTACTGGTGATGGTTGTAGCCATGTTTTTTTACTGGACCCTGACTATTATCGAGATCACCTTGCTCAATAACAACGGGAGTCTCAATTCAACCGCGCTTTTAGGCAGTTATGCTGACTTGCTCGATAGTCCTCTGCATTTAGATTTTATGGTGTACCTAGCCGTTGCTTCACTGGGATTGACCGTCAGTTTTTATAACAAAGCGCGAGATCAGGCTATCCACAATCAAAAATTGGTAAACCAATTGCTCGATATTGAATTACAATCTCTTAAATCCCAGCTCAGTCCACATTTCTTATTTAATACCCTTAATACTATATCGGGGTTGATCCGTTTGGATGAGAAAAATAAAGCTATTAAAGCGCTTAGCGATCTCAGTCAGATGTTTCGCACGGTACTGGAGAATCAAAAAACGCAATTAACCACCTTACGTAACGAAATGAAGTTTATTAACAGTTATTTGGCCATCCAGAAAATGCGTTTTGAACATAAGCTACGAGTGGAGATGGAGATCAGTCAGGAAAGTTTAGATATCGACGTTCCTTTTATGTTACTTCATACTTTGGTGGAAAATGCTGTGCAGCACGGATCGCAAATGGAGAGTGATCAGAATTTAATTAAATTATGGGTGACCTCTGATGGTAAACGACTGTTTATCAGACTCGTGAATCAAGTCGCTCAACAGGAAAAAAATCATGGATTCGGTATTGGCTTTAAAAATTGTCAAAAACGCCTGTCTCGCCTTTATCAGGAAAACTATACCCTAGTGTGCAAACAAACCGATGATGCTCACTATGAAACTGTGCTAACCATACCTGCAGGTGTACATGCTTAAGGTACTCGTTGCGGATGACGAACCGATTGCCCGTAATATTATTTCATTGCTGCTTTTTAGCCAGACTGATATTGGGCCTATAGACGAGGCTAAGGATGGCATCGAAGCTTTGGCTAAAATAGCGAAAAATCAACCTGATATTATATTTTTAGATATGCAGATGCCCGGGTATTCTGGGATTGAGTTGGCTGCAAAACTCGACCCCAAAATTGTCATTGTATTTGTCACTGCTCATGATGAATATGCCATTGAGGCTTTTAAGCTTAACGCGACTGATTATTTGCTTAAACCCTTTGAGGATGATCGTTTTTTTAAGGCGTTGGAGCGCGCCCGTATTAAAGTCAGATCTAAAATAGAAACCAACTACACCCAGCTGACACAATTAGTGTCTGTAGTTAAAAATGAACCTAATCAGACATATAAAAACAGCCTAGTGGTTAAGGAGCCTGGGCGGATCCGCTTGATTGCGGTGGAGCACATCAACTTTATCGCCGGCGGGGGAAATTATGCCGAAATACATTTATTTGATAACCAAGTAGTACTGCACCGGGAAACCTTGAGTGCTCTGGAAAATCAGCTCGACCCCGAGGTCTTTATTCGTATACATCGCTCTACTATCGTTAGGCGAACCAGTGTGTGTGAATTGCGTCCAAATGATAAAGGGGACTACATGGTATTACTCAAAAGCGGGGATTCACTGACCCTCTCCAGAGGCAACAAAAGTAAACTTGGCGAATTACTCATTTAAGCCAAAATAGACTATTGCTGTCTATCCCTTAAATTTGCGCCCTGGCACGCGCCATGAAGCTCTAAGGTCGCTCCATGGCGCTGTGTTATCTACCTACTGCTTAGCCTGGTAACGAGGTAATCCGCCTATCCAAGTTTCCAATACTTTAGTTTTCCAGATCTGGCTTGGGGGAACTTTGAAAATATCCTGGTCAATGAAGATAAAATCGGCCCATTTCCCCGGGGTAAGTGTGCCTAAAACGTGTTCTTGATGGGCAGCATAAGCAGCATCAAGGGTGAAAGCCCTAAAAGCCTGCTCGATAGAAACTGCCTGCTCTTTGATCCAGCCACCCTGGGGTTGATCCTGTCGATTTTGTCTGGTGACTGCGGCATGTAAGCCAAAAAAGGGATTGGCCAGTTCTACTGGGAAATCCGAGCCAAAGGCGACAGGCGTGCCCTGTTTTAGGAAGCTCGCCCAGGCATAAGCGCCTTTAAGGCGCTGGGCACCGATACGATCCTCGGCCATATTCATGTCGCTGGTCGCATGAGTAGGTTGCATAGCGGGAATGATCCCCAACGTTTTGAACCTGGGAATATCATCCAGGCTAATAACCTGGGCGTGTTCAATTCTATTACGCAGTGCCTGGCCACCGATCCGTTGAAAGGTATGGGCAAAATTATCCAGTGCCAAACGATTACCTCTGTCCCCTATAGCATGAAAATTAAGCGCAAAGCCACTGCCCAGCACTAAATCAAATAAGGGTGCCAAGTCCTTTTCCCGGGTCAACAATAGCCCGCTATTATCCGGGGCATCGGAATAAGGCGCCAGCATGGCCGCGCCTCTACTACCTAATGCACCGTCACCGTATACTTTTACACTGCGGATCGACAGATAATCGTATTGGTCTTGTATCGCTCCGCGCTCCAGTAATGTTTTTAGCGCAGGCTCGGTCGCTGCAATCATGGCATAGATACGAATAGGCAAGGTTTGCTCTTGTCCCCGTTGTTGGTAATAATCATAAACCGTTTTATCGATGCCTGCATCATGAACACTGGTGATTCCAAGAGAGAGTAAGTGTTCACCTGCAGCATTGAGGTTGGCGTTTAATACTGCTGTTGATGTACCAGGTAAATGTTTGAGCATCAAGGGCATGGCATTGTCTATTAATACACCAGTAGGATTACCCTGGGGATCCCGCAGGATTTTACCACCCGGAGGGTCGAGTGTGGCCCTGGTGATACCGGCCAGTGCCAAGGCTTTGCTGTTGGCCCAGCCCGCGTGTCCATCTACCCGCTCTAACCATACAGGTTTGTCTTGTATATATTCATCCAGTTGTCTGGCCAGCGGAAATTGCTTATCTGGCCACAGAACCTGGTTCCAGCCACGTCCGGTTATCCAGCTTAGCTGGGGATTTTGCTGGGCATAATCCCTGACCTTCTGTGCCGTTTGTTGTGCCGAAAGGATATCTCGCACGTTTACCTGTAATAAGGTTTTCCCCAGGCCCATAAGATGCCCATGGGCATCTATTAAGCCGGGCAACATCACCTTATTTTGCCCGTCTATAGTCGTAGCATCTGGGTACTGCGCAGTGAGTGAAGTATTGGCTATAGCCACTACTTTACCGCCATCAAATACCATGTCGCTAAAACGTACTAACTGACCGCTGTCGTCCAGGGTATAGCCTTGAACGTTGCTGATGTGGCTGGGGGCGGCAAAAAGGGTGACGCTGATTAAACTAAAAAAAAGGGTAATAAAAAAACGCATAGACTTTCCTTATTATTTAAGGCTTCTAAATTGCCTTAAAAGGCCTTACCTTGCAACTTACTTTTTGCCCAACCGGGCCGAATTTTTTGCGGCAAAATTTGTGCACAAAAAAGCCCCGCTAGTTCACACTAGCGGGGCTTTGGTATCACTTAAAACCGTCTACCCTGAAGTTGCAATTCCAATGGCTTTGGGTGGGTGAATACTTATTTTTTAGCGTTACGCTCTCTGGTATCAGCGATAACTTTGTCTGCTACGTTGTTAGGACATGGGCTGTAGTGTGAGAACTCCATAGAGAACTGACCACGACCTGATGTCATAGTACGCAAGCTGCCAATGTAACCAAACATTTCTGAAAGGGGTACATCAGCTTTAACGCGAACGCCAGATACACCTGGCTGTTGATCTTTGATCATGCCGCGACGACGGTTTAAGTCACCAATAACATCACCAACGTGATCGTCAGGCGTGAACACATCAACTTTCATGATAGGTTCAATCAACTGAGGACCCGCTTTTGGGATAGACTGGCGGAAGGCACCTTTAGCGGCGATTTCAAAGGCGATGGCCGATGAATCAACTGCGTGGAAACCACCATCGTATAATTCAATTTCAACGTCCAACACGGGGAAACCAGCCAATACGCCTGTGCCCATCATGCTTTTGAAACCCTTCTCGATAGCCGGGAAGAATTCTTTAGGTACATTACCACCCACAACTTTAGAGGTAAACGTGAAGCCAGTGTTTGGCTCACCAGGTTTGATGCGATAATCAATCTTACCGTACTGACCTGAACCACCAGATTGTTTCTTATGGGTGTATGAATCGTCAATTTCCTGGGTGATGGTTTCACGATAGGCAACTTGAGGTTCACCGACGAGTAAATCAACACCGTAAGTACGCTTAAGGATGTCAACTTTGATATCTAAGTGAAGCTCCCCCATGCCCGAGAGGATTGTTTCGCCTGAATCCAGGTCAGTTTCAACCCGGAAAGTGGGATCTTCTGCAACCATTTTACCAATAGCGATACCCATTTTTTCAGAGCCACCTTTGTCTTTTGGCGTAACTGAAATTGAAATAACGGGTTCTGGGAATACCATTGCTTCTAAGATGATGGGATCTTTTGGATCACATAATGTGTGACCTGTTTGAACGTTAGTTTTCATACCAACGATAGCGATGATATCACCTGCTTGTGCTGAACTAAGCTCTTTACGGTCATCTGCCTGCATCTCACACATGCGGCCAACACGCTCAGTTTTACCTGTTGCAGCGTTAAGAATTGAATCACCTTTTTTAAGTGTACCTGAGTAGATACGTACGAAAGTGAGTGAACCAAAACGGTCATCAGTAATTTTAAATGCTAAGGCTTTAAAAGACTCTTTAGCAG
This sequence comes from Paraglaciecola sp., assembly GCA_046709505.1. Classification (GTDB taxonomy): domain Bacteria; phylum Pseudomonadota; class Gammaproteobacteria; order Enterobacterales; family Alteromonadaceae; genus Paraglaciecola. The sequence goes on from JBKEFM010000103.1 coordinate 7,094, forward strand.
AAACGGTTGCAAACTTACCCGTTGGTTCACCTTCTTCATCGGTAAGAGGTTGCGGATCAACATCTGTTGGACAAGGCAGGTAATCAACAACAGCGTCAAGAATATTTTGAATACCTTTGTTTTTGAATGCAGAACCACAGTAAGTTGGGAATAATTCCATGGTACGTGTACCTTTACGGATACAACGTTTGATATCTTCAATAGAGGGCTCTTCGCCTTCCAGATATTTTTCCATCAGGTCATCGTCCTGCTCAAGGGCAGATTCGATTAGCATTTCACGGTATTTTTCTACGTCATCAAGCATGTCCGCTGGAACATCAGTAATGGTGTAGTTTTCTGGAAGACCCGTATCATCCCAGATGTAGGCTTTACGAGTAAGCAGGTCAACAACACCTGAAAATTCATCTTCAATACCAATAGGCAGTACCATTATTAGTGGGTTAGCACCTAGTACGTCTTTAGTTTGCTTCACAACGCGGTAGAAATCAGCACCCATACGGTCTAATTTATTGACGAAGATAATACGTGCTACTTTTGAGTCATTCGCATAACGCCAGTTAGTTTCTGACTGAGGTTCAACCCCACCAGAACCACAAAATACACCGATACCGCCGTCTAATACTTTAAGTGAACGATAAACTTCAACTGTGAAGTCAACGTGCCCAGGAGTATCGATAACGTTGAAGCGGTGATCCTTCCAGAAACAGGTTACGGCTGCTGACTGGATAGTAATGCCGCGCTCGGCTTCTTGTTCCATGAAATCGGTAGTGGATTCACCATCATGCACTTCACCGGTCTTATGAATGGTACCAGTGAGTTTAAGAATTCGTTCTGTGGTGGTCGTTTTACCCGCGTCAACGTGGGCAAAGATACCGATGTTTCTGTACTTCGCTAAATCTGTCATTATTCCAACTTCAGTCTGAGTAAAAATTGCGCGGGATTATACAAGATAATTCCGCAGGATACCGTTTTTCTTTTTAGATTAACGCTAAAGGTTACACTTTCCTGGCCAGTCAGTGTAAACATAATTTGAAAGCGGCGAATTTTACCTTGTTTACCGAGGGTAATAAAGGTATTGCCTAATTAAACAACAAAATCTTTGGCAAACAGATATCGCCAGGGGACTTCACTCAAGCTATGTCAGTGGCAGGACATTTTTGCAGTCGATATTTTTGGCAGCGTATAAATTTTTTTGCCCAGTTTTATCGGCAGTTCTGAATATGAAGTTGATGCCCAGTGGAGGCAGATCAAGCCTGAAGGTCTCTTCCTTTAGGCTTGTGCAGGCTCTATTTAATGTATGTTAATGTACCCAGTGATGTTTCTGAGCTTTTTGTTGTATTTCTATCTGTGTTGCCTGGGGCGTAAACAGTTGGTTGTTCTGTTCAAAGAAAAAGGCCTGACGTTTATGCTTGCTGCCCACTTCGTTCATCGTATCTGCCTGGTATACCCTGCCGTTAAGCACAGTGTACTGGATATATTCACTGCGGCGAATATCATTCAGTACATCGCCATCAATCACCATTATATCGGCCAGTTTACCGACTTCAAGGCTGCCTATTTGTTTATCCATACCCAGATGGCGAGCGCCGTCTATGGTGCCGCCACGCAACGCTTCCCATGGGGTGAATCCACCCTGGGTCATTAGCCATAACTCCCAGTGTGCAGCCAGGCCCTCTCGTTGTCCGTGAGCACCAATTTGTATACTCACGCCTTGATCACGGAGTAACTTGGCATATTTTGCTACTTGCACATGATTGTACTGATTGTCTGGTGCAGTAGGGCGCCTGATAGAACGCTCGTCAAGCAGGTAGCTTGGAGTATAACGTAACAGACGCTCGTTTTTCCACACTTCGGTCCGATCATACCAGTATTCTTCGCCCATTAGGCCCCCATAAGACACGACAAAAGTCGGGGTATAGCCAAATTTTGTGGCGGCCCACAATGTGGTTAAATCGTTGTAGCCTTGAGGTATGGGTAAAGAGTGTTCCAGGCCAGTATGACCATCGACCAACATGGAAATATTCTGCTGGAATTTCCCTCCTCCTTCAGGTACTACCATAAGTTTTAATTCACGGGCGGCAGCCAAAATCTGCTGGCGCTGATCCCTGCGAGGCTGATTGTAGCTTTTGACCGAAATAGCACCGGCGTCTTTGAGGCGTCCAAGATGATATAGCGCATCGTCGTAGCTGTTAATAATCGCTTTATACCCCAGTGATTCGGCACCATATAAAATAGTGCCGGTAGAAAAGATGCGTGGAGCGACTATTTTACCCGCCCGTTGCAGTTCACTCGCCGAGAATATTTCTGAGGTGTCATTGGAAGGATCGTGGATAGTCGTTACCCCAAACGCTACCGCCGAATACATAGCCCAATTTTGCTGGGGTATGATTTCGTTACTGCCCTGGGAACCATGGGCATGGGTGTCGATTAAACCGGGTAATATGGTCTTGCCTCGGGTATCGATTTCAAGGGTATCAGCGGGAATGGTTATATCGCCACGTTTACCAATTTGGCTGATTTTGTTGTCTTTGATCAGGATCACGCCGTCCTTGATCACTTCCTGTTGATTGTCGGCATCGCGCATCGTCACTATAGTGCCGCCAACGAGCGCCTTATAACCGGAGGGTTTATCAGCTTTTTGCGTAAATGACAGCGACACACCTTCGGTCACCGGCTCAGGTAAGATATCTGGCGCCCCGTCAATAAATGCGAAGGTGTCTTTTAGTTCCCGTTCATAAAAGGTTGCGGCGTGATACCAGCTTACAGCTTGGCTGTCACTGCGCCAGGTCAGATATTCACCGGCGCGATTAGAAAGTTGTTTGATGGGCAATGAGGTACTTTCAGGACCGATGTCGATACGTTTACCGGTATCAACAAAGGGGGTTACATAGGCGTTATATTGGTACACAAATGCGACCCATTTCTTGTCTGGGGACAAACGAAACTCAGCCACCTTATCAGCACCGTATAAATGTTCCCGTCTGTCTTCGCCATTGAGATCTACACTAATCAATTGTTGCTCGGGATAATCTGTATCGGCCACAGACTCGGTGATAAAGACCCGTTTATTGTCGCCGGCGAAGTGTGGTGCGGAACCGGATTTGGCGACCCTTTTAGTACTGCCGGTATTTATATCTGCAACATAAATACCGGGCTCCAGGGAATATTCAGGACTGAGCAGGTGACCGCCGGTTTTTTTAACATAAGTCACAAGCTTTCCATCTGTGGAAAAGCCTGGCTCTATATAATGTCCCGGAGTGTTGCTGATTATCTTATCGCTACGCCCGTTACTTGAGATGATGTGTACGCTGCCCAGCTTTTGATCGTTCCACGCGGTATACACTATGTGCTTACCGTCCAGGGAGTAGCGTGGGTAGAATTCGTCATATTCATTTTGTTTGGTCAGGCGGCGGGTTTTAGCGGATTTAATATCCTTGATATAAAGCTTGCCCAAGGTTTGAAAAAGAATACTTTTTCCGTCCGGCGATTTTTGCGCCCAGCGGGTCATCTTGATATCGAAAGTATCCGGTGCAACATCCACCTCAAATCGCAAGGCATCGGCATATTGAACGTCGCTATGCACCTGAATTTTGATATCAACAACATTTCGGGTGCTAAGGGTCAGTTTATGAAAGGTCCCGGCGCTCCAAAACACTAGCTGTTTGGAATCCGGTGTCCAGTCAAAATAGGGAAAGTAGCCTTCAGAGCCAAATCCTTCCTGCATATCCCGCTCTAAATTGAGATAAACGGGCGTTTCTGCACCTGTATATAAATCTTTAACAAACAGCACAGTTTTTTCCCGCACTCGGCGAATAAAGGCAAGTTGTTTACCATCAGGAGAAGGCGTGGGTACCACAGCTCCGCCCGTACCACTGACAAACTGTTCTTCTTCGCCAGTGGCCAATTCATAACGTGTGATAGCAAAAATCGCCTTTAACGGATCCCTATTGTAAGCGAATGTACTGCCACCTGTGGCATCCTGAGTATAGTACAGATATTGCCCATCAGGGGAAAAAGCGGGATCGGCAATATTTTTCTGATCTTTGTTACCATTGACTCGGGTCTTGATGGCCAGACCATCGCCACCGGAATGATGATATAACCAGATTTCCCCAGCCGGGATACTACGGCTGGACATAATTCCCTTGGAGACAGCGATATATTGGCCATCCGGGCTCCACTTGGGTGAATGGATCAAATTGTTCTTTTCTTTTGTTACCTGGACAAGATTACTGCCATCTATATTCATTACCCAAACGTTGGATAAGCCGCCACGGTCGGAGATAAAGGCGACCTTTTTACCATCCGGGCTAACAGCGGGGTGAATATTCCAGGCAAAGTCCTGGGTTAGTGCTTTGGCGTCGCCTCCCTCAAGACTGCTCAGGTAGATGTCCCCCAACATGTCAAAGACAAACTGTTTGCCATCAGGGGTGATGTCCAGACTTGACCAGGTGGTTTTTAGTGTGTCTATTGACACAGTAGATAGGGGAAAAGGCGGGTTAAGCACATCCCACTGGGGCTCGTCAATTTCTTGTGTGGCGGGGTCTTGAGCGTCCGGTGGCTGACTATAGGACAGGCTGCTAAAGCCAAATAAAAAAATGAAGAGCACATGGCTAACGATACGTTGGTGCATAGGTGTTCCCTGATCAGCATTATTATTAGAATTATTGTCGGTAGCAATATACAAAAACGTGTTGAATTTATCTATTTTCACATTTCACAGGTTGTAATATTGAACCAGAAAGTGCCAACCTAAGTTGACACTTTCTTTGGCGAACCGATGTTGGGGGTAACATACTGATAACCGCCACAACTAGATATACAGTACGGGATTAACCCTATAAAAAATCCGTTGAATGTGATTTTCACTGTGAATGAGGGGATTGATGTCATGATTATGAGCTAACGGTGAACTGTTTTAAGCGCCGCAGATGAGCTGTACCTGAAAAATGTCGGTGTCGCCCTTGATCACTTTTAAAATACAATCCTGGGTTAACGTTCGCATGCCGTCTAACATGGCCTGGACCTTCATTTGGCTCACGGGCGCTTCCTTATACACCATAGCGCGCAGAATAGGCGTCATATTAAGTAACTCATGTACTCCAGTTCTGCCTTTATAGCCGGTATTACCACAGATTTCACAACCTTTAGGGCGATGTAAAATAACGGGGTCGGACAAGTTTAACTCGCTAAGATACTCATCCCCATATTGGCGGGTGATAAAGGCCATGTCCACGTCGCTTGCAGGGTAAGACTCTTTACAATTTCCACACAAGGTGCGGACCAGGCGCTGGGCCAGAATACCAATACAGGCATCGGAGAAGTTAACCGGATCTATACCTAAATCGAGCAGGCGGGTAATGGTTTCAGGGGCAGAATTGGTATGTAAAGTGGAAAACACCAGATGCCCGGTCAGTGAGGCCTCAACTCCGGCATGGGCCGTCTCTTTGTCGCGCATTTCACCGATAAGGATAACATCCGGATCGGCTCGTAAAAATGCCCGTAAGGCGTGGGCAAAGGTAAAGCCGATTTTTGGACTCACTTGTACCTGTTGTAAACCGGGTTGGGTGATTTCTACGGGATCTTCTGCTGTCCAGATTTTCTTTTCCGGCGTATTGATATGGCCCAGAATAGCATGCAAAGTTGTGGTTTTTCCAGAGCCTGTGGGGCCTACAACCAGCAATATGCCATGAGGTTTCTGGATCATTTCCACAATCATCTTATCGTTGCGTGGTGATAAGTTGAGTTTTTTCATAGGCAAGGCACCGCCCGAGGCCAAAATACGCATGACGACCCCTTCCCCTGCTACAGTGGGAATAGTGGCGACCCGTACTTCAATGATTTGTCCGGATAGTTTGAAGGATAGCTTGCCATCTTGTGGCAAACGTTTTTCTGCAATGTTGAGGTTAGACATGATCTTAATGCGCGCTATGACCGCATTGTGATGGGATGCCGGGACCTGAGTGATATCCCGGCATACACCATCAATGCGCATACGTACTCGGGTAGGAGCATTTTTCTGTGCATCTACATGGATGTCAGAGGCATCCAAACGTTTGGCGTCATGTAAAATACGGCTGACCAGACGTACTACAGCTGGCGCGTCGTCTGACATGTCTTCCGCCTGCTCATCCAGTTCATCGACACTGGAGCCTATTTCGTCAAGAATTTCATCCATGGCCCCCGGGCCAGCCCCTCCCCCTGCGGCTTCTCCCAGATATTGTAATACCGTATTAGGCAGCGATACTGATATGTCATAGCTATTGATACCCAGAGCACTTTCTATCTCCATAAGCAGGGAGGCATTGCTGGGGTCCGCCATCAGCACTATGGGATTGTCCGCTGCATCGGCAATAACGGCGACAAAATTTCGTTTCAAGTAAGACAGATTTAACTTGCTTTCGCTTTGAAATAAATGGAAACGGTCTGGATGATAAGTTAAAAAAGGGACTTGATAATGCACGGACAAAGCGATCCCCAGTTCTTCCTCAGAAACACGTAATTCTGTGGTCAAACGTTGGATCAACTGTGCGGTGTCATGGGAGCTTTCACTGAGTTTGTTCAGGTTTTCCTGGCTGATGATTTTACGGTGTACCAGATAGTCAAAAGGGTGACGGGTACCGCCGAGTTCGTAACGAAATTTATTACCCAAAATTTCGCCGACCGCATTGGCCAGCTTAAGATCACCGGCCTGAAATGCACCCTGTCGTTTATTGATAATTTGCATTACGCCCATCAATACGCCAGCATTCAATATGGGTATGCACAGTATATTAATGGTCTTAAAACTTGAGGTTTTATCAAACTTGTCGGCAAATTTTAAACGTGGGTGTATGGCAAAAAGTTCTTCCTTATTGTAAGGATCATTGATGATGAGCGCAGTTTGACTCAGTGCAACATAGCCGGCTATTGACTGGGGACTGATGGGGACTTTAATTTCTCGTGTTTCGTTACCCGTCTTAAACCGAGCGACAAGATCTTGATGTTGTGTGCGCCGGGCAAAGATACTCATACGTTGGGCATCAAAAAGTGACAGTAGCAGAGGCTCAAGTTTTTGATAGGCATCGAGTAATGACGGATGAGCGCCAAGTACCTGATTAAGTTGTTTGATAGTGTCTTTGTTAATACTTGAGTCGGTCATTGATATTTGCATCTATTGATCCTATTCAATTAACACTATAGTTGATATTTATCCTCTTCAATGAACATCATAGCTGAGACGAATTATGGATAAAACTGCTTTTACAAATTAGAAGGGTAATTAGCTAACTATTAAGGTTTTTTACATTAAGCTGTTGCAAAATTAGTCTGTGCAGGTATAATTCGCGCCCAATTGCCCAGAAGGGTAATGGTTTTGACTAAGGCTTAGGCCAAATTAGTCACTATACAAGACCCTAATATTGGGTTAGCAGTTTTCATTCATCCTCCTACTTTTTAATAAAGCAGTCGAGGATGGTTTTTTTGTTCTTTCGATTGGAGCTAAATCGATGCCAAATCAAAGAATTCGTATTCGTTTGAAAGCGTTTGATCACAAGTTGATCGATCAGTCTACGGCTGAAATCGTTGAGACAGCGAAGCGTACCGGTGCTCAGGTTAGCGGACCTATTCCTCTACCTACCCGTAAAGAGCGTTATACAATACTTACTTCACCTCACGTAAATAAAGATGCGCGTGATCAGTATGAAATTCGTACACACAAGCGTTTGGTGGATATCATCGAGCCTACTGATAAAACAGTAGATGCCTTGATGAGATTGGACTTGGCTGCCGGTGTTGATGTTCAAATCAGCCTAGGCTAACAAGAGAGGGTTTTAACAATGGCTATTGGTCTTATCGGTCGTAAAGTTGGTATGACACGCATCTTCACTGAAGATGGCGTTTCAATACCAGTGACTGTTATAGAAGCCACCCCGAATCGTGTTACTCAGTTACGTACTGATGAAACCGACGGGTACACAGCGCTTCAAGTAACCGCTGGCGATAAAAAAGCAAGCCGCGTCAATAAAGCTGCAGCAGGTCATTTTGCTAAAGCTGGCGTGGAAGCGGGTCGCGGGTTATGGGAATTTCGTTTAGACGGCAACGAAGGCGAAGGCATAGAAGTTGGCAGTGAAATCACTGTTGAAATCTTTGCTGACACCAAAATGGTTGACGTTGCAGGAACTTCTAAAGGTAAAGGTTTTCAGGGTGTAATTAAACGCTGGAACTTTAGCCATCAACGTAATTCACATGGTAACTCATTGTCTCACCGTGCTCCTGGATCAATTGGCCAAAACCAATCACCAGGTAAAGTCTTCAAAGGCAAAAAAATGGCCGGTCAGATGGGTAATAAACGTGTGACGGTTCAGTCTTTGGATGTAGTGCGTGTTGACGCCGAGAACAATCTTCTTCTTGTAAGAGGCAATGTTCCTGGAGCGCCAGGTGGCGATGTCATCATCAAAGCTGCAATTAAAGCGTAACGTCTGGGGAGTTAAGTGATGGAATTAGTATTGAAAGATGCGCAAAGCGCTCTTGAAGTATCCGAAGCAAC
>JBKEFM010000104.1:0-15559 GCA_046709505.1 Paraglaciecola sp.
TACATTATTTCTACCCAGAATGCCCTTAGCCATACCCTTTATGCGTTTGGTTTAACCCTTGGCGTTGGCCTGGGTATAGGTGCGGCGGTAGGCTATTTATTAGGCCTGATACTACGCAATAGCTGGGTGCCCCACTACCTTGAAAACACCGCAGTACTGACCTTGATGTTAGGGGCTTTTGCCATTTCAAACCTCATTGCCCATGAGTCAGGTTTGTTAACGGTCACTGTCATGGGTATGTTTCTGGCCAATATGAAAAACGTCGATGTGGACGATATACTGGAATTTAAAGAAACCCTGAGCGTATTGTTGATTTCAGGCCTGTTTATATTGTTAGCCTCTCGTATTGAGTTAGCCTCTATTGTCGGCCTTGGTTGGGGATCTGTACTGGTTTTACTGGTTATCATGTTTGTGGCCAGGCCCTTGGCAGTGTTTGCCTCATCCTGGAAGACGGGACTTACTTGGCGTGAATTGGCACTGCTGAGCTGGATTGCTCCCAGAGGCATAGTGGCAGCAGCCGTATCGGCGCTCTTTTCCCTGAAATTAGAAGCCCTGGGTTATGCCCAGGCAGAACTGCTGGTCCCTATGGTCTTTTTAGTGATCATAACTACGGTGGTGGTACAAAGCCTGACGTCAATAAAGGTGGCTGAATATTTACAGGTTCGCGCCCCGGAGCCTAATGGCTTTTTGATCTTTGGTGGTGGATTATTTTGTCGCCTGTTTGCCAAAGAATTACTCGCCCAGGATATTCCCGTGCGCCTGACAGATACCAACTGGGACGCTATGCGCTGGGCTCGTATGGACAATATTCCGACTTATTTTGGCAACCCTATGTCGGAGCATGCCGCTCGTACCTTGGATTTATCGGTATTTGGCAAGGTACTGGTGATGTCACCCTATCGCCAGTTAAATCCTATGGTCACCTACCACTTCGAACACGAAATGGGCAAAGGTACGGTGTTGGGCTTGAGTAATAACGAACAACAGCAACGTCCCAGCCATCAGGTATCCGAGTCCTATGCTAAAAAGTTGGGATTATTTGCCGAAGATGTTACCTATGGGAGGTTGGCAGGCCTAGCAGCAAAGGGGGCGACCATCAAAACCACACGCTTGTCTGAAACCTTCAGTTATGACGATTATAAAAGTCAATACGGCGATCGTTCGTTACGTCTGTGTGCTATTGATGCCCATGGCCGAGTATTAGTCTATACCACTGCAAATAATATCAAACCTAAAGCAGACTGGCGAATAATCAGCTTGATTTACCCACCAAACCCACCAAAATCTCAGGATTCAGAAAAAGAAGAAGAAAAATCTAAACTTCCGGCTTAATAACGCCCTAGGCTGGGGATGCCGCCGAGCTACTTATATCGTTGGCCCCCATAATTTGTTTAAACAATACCCCAGCCTGGGTGCGATTGTTAAAGCCGAGTTTATGCAATACAGCCGACACATGTTGTTTGATAGTCGATTCGCTTACCTGCAGTTGATAGGCAATTTGTTTGTTTAGCAAGCCATCTGCTATCATCTTTAAGACCCTAAATTGATGGGGTGTAAGCTGTTCTAATTTACTGGCAAATGCCTGATCCTGGCTGCTATCTAACTGACTTACCTGATTAAGCATATCATCAGGTAACCATTGTTCGCCGTCTAAAATCTGCCTCACCGCATCGGCGATTATGGGTAAAGGAGTGGATTTAGGAATGTAGCCACTGGAACCAAAATCCATGGCTTTGCGCACCATTACCGGGTTTTCATCAGCGGACACTATCACTACCAGAATATCCGGGTATTTGTTGCGTAACGTTGTCAGCCCGGTGAGTCCTTCATTGCCTGGCATTTTTAGGTCGAGAAACACCAAATCTACGTCTGGGTTGTGTTCCAGTAAGACAAGGGTTTCGCCAAAGGAGGCGGCTTCAAGAATATTATTGCCCAGTATGCCTTCAACAGCTTGTTTCATGGCGCTGCGAAATAATGGATGGTCATCTGCAACTATCGATTTTGCTTGCATTAGTGGTGCTCAGTTAAGCCCGAATTTGAACTAAAAAGTCTGTTACCTATCTGATATTTAATCAGATTATAACCAAGTTACTATGGTTGAGTTGGCATTTTCTGTCAAGCCCAACCCCACTCTTTTGTAACCTGTAGTTAACATAAAAGGCAGTGAAAACTGCCTTTTATTTATGCTAGCAGCTGCGTGGCTAACAACCCGTTATCACCCTAGAAACGATAACCCAGGGTCAAACTTACCGTGCGAGGATCGCCGTAATAACCGATCAGCGTATTGTCGCCCCCCGTACCGGCAGTATAACCGGTAGGATCATCAGCGTTTTCTACTACAAACTGATATCCCCCGACCACGTATTCCTCATCCGTTACATTTTTAGCATGCAGTCCACCGTACCAGGTGCCGTCATCACTTTGCCAAGACACGCCCAGATTAACTAAACCATAACCATCTTGGGTGATCAGGCTATTTGAGGTTTCGGTAATGGTATAGTCATCACGATAATAATAATTCGCGTTGAAGATAAAATCCCCCAAATCTGTGGCTAACACATAGTTAGCAGCAAAATTAGCGGTGTATTCAGGGGTATTGGCTATCGCAAACGTATCAGCTACATCAATAGGTCCATCGGGTGTTTGCTGAAATACCTCTTCAAACTTGGCATCGATATAACCCAGGGCAATATCAAACGTCAGCGCGTCGGTGGCAGCATAGGTGATCTCAGCCTCTATGCCCTGTGCTGTTGATTTACCTACATTACCCAGAATTTGCTGTAAATCCTCAGGGGATGACACGGGCAATACCGATATGTATTGACGGTCTTTATGCTCCAGCGCAAACAAGGTTACGTTGGCCCGCAGATTATCATTCCAATCACTTTTTATGCCCATTTCCAATGAATCCACTACTTCGGGATCAACCGCAGGTTCGTTAATGCTGGCTCGGGGATTAAACGTACCGGACTTAAACCCTTGTGAGTAGCTGGCAAATAACAGCACATCACTGTTCATCTGGTATTCCACCCCTACACGTGGGGTAAAGCGTGACCAGCTTTCTTTAGCTGGCCCATCGAGCACACCATCACCATCTGCATCACTGCCCAGCACCTGAGGGACTAATTCACCAACCGGGCGCACATAACCGGGGATCCAGCCAGATTCAGGGTATACATTGTCAAATATCAAACCATTTTTAACCGTGGCCTGTTTTTCTTCATCCGTATAACGGGCACCCAAGGTCAAAGATAATTGCTCTGACAAATCGATAGACGTTTGTACATAGGCCGCAATACTTTCGCTATTGTTACAACCACTGACTTCACGGGTCAAACCAGGGGTGCTAAAGGCATCTCTTCCCAATTTACCCAATACGGCTTCAAATTGGCCACAGGATTCACCATCGTAATAATAGATCCCACCGACTGCTGAATAGCCATCACCAAGATAACTGAGCTGCACTTCATGGGTGGTGTTTTTATCATCATAGATAGCGGGCACATCAAAAATATCCAGTGCGGTGTTATCAAAATCTATATTAGTAGGCGAATAACTTTCACGTTTTGAGCCGATGTACTTCAGGCTCATGTTGTCATTCACATCCCAATTGGCCGTTAGGCTGATCCCCTCCAACTCAACCTTATTTTCGGTGGGTAAACTGGTGTAGGAATCAAACACACTATTGGGTACAGGAGCCTCGGTTAAGCGGCTAGGCAACAAGCGAAAGCCGCCTTTGGCGTTAGAATCATCAGTAGTTTTATCCCAACTTAAGCGGAAAAACACATCATCTACTGGGGTAAATTCAACGGTCAAACGCGCCGCAGTTAAGTCTTTATTATAATTTTCCAGGTCTTGTCCTGGCAACGCAGATTGCAGATATTCACCAAAACCATCGCGATTTAAATCGGCAAATCCAAAGCCTATATACAACTTATCTTCAATAACCGGTAATTGCCCGGTTACTTTAAGATCTGCCTGAGCGTAACTCCCGACCGTACCTTGCACATTCAAGGTCGGATCACCGCTCATAGGTTTAGTCACATATTTGATAGCTCCCCCTATGGTATTTTTGCCATAAAGGGTGCCTTGGGGGCCGCGCAAAACTTCAATACGCTCAACATCAAGCAAATCTAATACTGCGCCCTGGGGCCGAGCGACATAGACATCATCTATATAAATCCCCACGCCAGGCTCATAGCCCCACAGGGGATCCTGCTGGCCTACGCCACGGATAAAAGCCGTTAACGTAGAATTGGTCCCGCGGCTATTTTGCAATGTGGTGTTGGGGGAGAACTGCTGGATTTCGGTGAGCACCGAAATGCCTTTTTCACTCAATTCTATTGCGCCGATAGAAGTCACGGCAATGGGTACTTCCTGCAAGCTTTCAACCGTTTTACGGGCAGTCACTTCGATGCGCTCCAAACCTTTTCTGTCCCCCTGACTGGCTTGATTTTCCTGAGCAAACAGGGCTGGCTGGTAGCAAAGTACTGATGCAACAGCACCTGCGCACAGTGATTGGGTAAATCTGGGGTTGTTCATAATGCGTCCTTGTATAGCAGTTCTGGTGTGGTTATTTATAGTTATTGTCGTAATCTGTATGCTGCAGTCCAAATAACCTTAATCCAGTTTTGCACCGGCGTCCTTAGTACCATAGTACTATGGGCATAAAAGGCGCATTACTGCACAATCTATTTATCTTTTTTGTTTGCCTGCGGTCACAGTTTAAACTTAAAGGAAAATAACATGCTCAGTTTGATTGGGTTGATAGGTGGGTTGCTGCTGTTAATAGTGTTAACTATTCGTGGTATGAACCTGTTTATTGCCGCCCCCTTATGCGCACTGGTAGTCGCATTAACCAGCGGCATACCGGTATTTATCGGCGAAATTAATTTTGTTAACGCTTATATGCAGGGTTTCTCAGGATTTATTGCCGCCTGGTTTTTTATGTTTTTGCTCGGTTCGTTGTTTGGCAAATTTATGGAAGATACAGGTGCGGCTGACTCAGTGGCCCAGTTTATCATTAAAAAACTGGGCCGCAGTCAGGCGGTAGCAGCAGTGGTTATCGCTTGCGCTATTTTGACCTATGGCGGTGTCAGCCTCTTTGTGGTGGCATTTTCGGTCTATCCTATGGCCTTAAGCCTGTTTAAGGATGCCAACCTACCCCGGCGTTTTATCCCTGCGGCGCTGGCTTTTGGCTCGGTAACTTTTACCATGACCTCAGCAGGCTCCCCGGAAATCCAGAACTGGATCCCCATCAAATACCTGGGTACATCCCCTTTTGCCGGGTGGGAAGTCAGCCTGGTGGTCGCTATATTTATGGCCACTTTTGGTTTTTGGTGGATGCGACGCATGATCAACAAAGCCCTGGCCAATGGTGAAACCTTTGAACACTGGGCCCAGGACCCCGAAATAGCCGAACGTGACTATCCCCACCCCATAACGGGTGTCATTCCCCTGTTGGTCGTCCTGGTATTGTCTTTTGTACTGCACGATACCCTGCAGCATCTGGCGCTTATTGTTGCCTTAGGCGGCGGCGTATTGACGTTAATGACTATAAACTTTCGTTATTTTCATAACATGCAAGGCGCGATAACTGTGGGTACCACTGGTGCCCTGGTGGCTATTGGTAACACGGCCGCAGTGGTGGGTTTTGGCAGTATTGCCAAATCGGCCCCAGCCTTTCAAACGGCTGTTGAAGTGATGACCCAAATTCCGGGTAACGAACTCATAGGTGCAGCTATTGCCATCAGCGTCATCGCTGGCCTAACCGGATCCGCGTCTGGCGGGCAAGTCATCGCCCTGCCTTTATTGGCACCCCATTATATCGACCAGGGCGTCAACCCAGAGGAATTGCACCGGGTGGTCTCTATTTCCTCCGGCGCTCTAGACTCCCTGCCCCACAATGGCTATGTGGTGACACTTATTCGCGCAATTTGTAATGAAACTCATCAACGCTCTTATTGGGCCGTTGGGGCATTAACTGTCGTGGTACCCCTTTGCGGCTTGGTGCTGGCTATCGCATTATTCAATCTGTTTTAATTATGATGAGAAAACACCCTATGTATTATATGAAATCAAAACCTTTGGCTGTGGCTCTGATGCTCAGTTGCTGTCTCGCTGCCACGGCACAGGCCAGTACAAAACAGCTTGATCTGGTTGAGAAACAACGCTTCGAGATGGATGATTTTGTGACCTTCGCCGGCAAAACCATCAAACACGTGCAAGTGGGGTGGGAAAGCTACGGTGAGCTTAATGCAGCTAAAGATAATGTGATCCTGATCACCCATTATTTTAGTGCTACTTCCCATGCCGCGGGTAAATACGCACAGGATGACCCGGAGGCGGGTTACTGGGATGCCATTATCGGCCCGGGTAAAGCCATAGATACCAACCAATATTTTGTTATCAGTGTGGATACCCTGGTTAACTTAAACGCCAACGATCCCCATGTGATCACTACTGGCCCTGCTTCTATCAATCCTGATACCGGTAAACCTTATGCTATGGATTTTCCCGTGGTCACCATTCGCGACTTCGTTAATGTGCAAAAAGCCGTCCTTGAAAGCTTGGGGATAAGCAAGCTACACGCAGTGATAGGGGCCTCTATGGGCTCCATGCAAGCTATTGACTGGGCAGCGACGTACCCTGATTGGGTGCCAAGAATGATATCGGTCATAGGCAGTGGCCAAAGTGACGCCTGGACCACGTCACTACTGGAACAATGGGCCATTCCTATTCGCCTGGATGTTAACTGGCAACAAGGAGATTATTATAATGACTCACCGCCCACAGCCGGGTTAACGGCGGCGTTAATGTTTATTACCCAAGATGCCCTGACACCGGCTTTTTTTATTGCCACCGGCCAGCAAGCTGAGGTTAATCACTCGCCTTTAGAAGCAGGCCCCTTGAACGATATCCGCCAGAATTACAGCATAATAAACTGGCTGCATGAACGTGCGGCCAGCCGCGTTAAATTTATGGATGCCAACCATTTACTTTACCTGGTTCGCGCCAACCAGCTGTTTGTGGCTGGGTATAAACAGGATCTCAGAACCGGGCTTGCTAATCTGCGAGCAAAGACCCTGTTTTTACCCTCCAATAATGACCTGTTACTTATGCCTTACCTGGCCAGGGACGCCTTTGAGATCCTAAAGAAACAAGGTAAAGATACCCAATATAAAGAACTGGACGGCGACCTGGGACATCTCAATGGCGTATCAAATATCTCTGGGCAAACACAAAAAATCACCGACTTTTTGGCCCACTAAGCATTATATTGTTGATAAAGAGGACAAATCATGAATAAATCTCAATTAACCGTCATTCTCATCGGCATAACCATGCTGGGGGTATCGCCTCTTTCATCGGCCTCATCCAAACTTAAGCTGGATGTGGAACATATCAGCCTGTCGGGTTTATCCAGCGGTGGCTATATGGCTACCCAGTTCCAGTTGGCTCATTCGGATTGGGTTAACGGTGTCGGGATCATCGCTGCCGGGCCCTATTATTGTGCACAAAATGATATCCGTATCGCCTTGGATAAATGTGTTAATCAGCTTAACACCCCCATAGATTTACACGTATTAAGTGAGCAAGCACAAACCTGGCAGCACCAAGGAAAGTTGCCCAGTTTAAGTAATCTTAAACGTCATAGGGTGTGGTTATTTAATGGCAGTAAAGACACCAAGGTGATTGCCGGGGTCAATCATAAACTGGCTGAACAATACCAAAGATGGGTAGCACCGCAAAACCTGGCCTATATTAATGACAAACCTTTCGCCCATCTGTTCCCTACCCTTGCAACCGGGGGAAAATGCGACTTATCTGCAGCTCCTTTTATTGGCAATTGTGGTTATGACGCCGCCGGTGAAATGCTTAACTTTATGCTCGGCGATTTGCAGCCCCGCGTTGAAAAACCCGGTGGCGAGCTGGTGGAGATAGATCAACAAGCCTTGGGGGGCAAACCCGCCGCCAGTCTGGCAGACAGTGGCTACCTGTATGTGCCTCAATCCTGTCAGGATGGAAGCACTTGTACTGTGCATATCAGCTTTCATGGCTGTAATCAAAACGCAGGGGCGGTGGATAAACAATATGCGCAACATACCGGTTTAAATAATTGGGCTGACAGCAATCACATGGTGGTGTTTTACCCCCAAACCAAAAGCTCGATGATGTTACCGCTCAATCCCCAGGCGTGTTGGGACTGGTGGGGTTACACCGGAAGCGATTATGCCAATCAAGATGGCCCACAAATCAAAGCCGTAGCCAACATCATTCACGCCCTAGCAAAATAACAGGAAAATATATGCAAACAAGAACGGTATTGATCACAGGCGGTGCCAGCGGCATTGGCTTAGGTATAGCCAAAAAACTGGGTGCCAGTGGCCACAAAATTATTATTGCGGATATGAATATACCAGCTGCTGATCAAGCTGTGGCTGATTTGACGTCCACTGGCATTGACGCCCGCGCCGTGGTGCTGGATGTAACAAATGCTGCACAAATCGCCCAATTACCCGCCCAATTACTACCGGATAAAGTGGATGTATTGATCAACAATGCCGGTATTCAGCATGTGGCAAAATTAGAGGACTTTCCCGCTGACAAATGGCAGTTGTTAATCAACATCATGTTGGTGGGCCCGGCACTTTTGACTCAGGCGTTTTTACCGTCGATGCGCCAACATAACTTTGGCCGCATCATTAACCTCGGTTCGGTGCATTCCCTGATTGCTTCACCCTATAAATCCGCTTATGTGGCGGCTAAACACGGTCTATTAGGGTTTGCCAAAACGGTGGCACTGGAAACCGGTGACTGTGATGTGACGATCAATACCTTATGCCCGGCTTATGTAAAAACCCCCCTGGTAGAGAAACAGATAGCCGCCCAAGCCAAAGAACATGGCATGAGTGAGCAAGACGTGATCAACAAGATCATGTTAGAGCCCATGCCGAAAAAATCTTTTATTGATATGGATGAACTCGCCGCCAGTGCGGCGTTTTTAATGCAAGATACCGCCCGCAATATCACCGCCCAAACCATAGTCCTGGATGGCGGCTGGACAGCGAGATAGCCATTAGGCAGCAATAAAAATATGGCAATAATCAAAAAGACCTGACATTACCCATGCTATGTCAGGTCTTTTTTAGTCAATCTTTATTACTGAGCCACTTTTTCGGCTAAAGCTTGATTAACCACCTTATCGCCTGCATCTGTACCAAAGCGACTATGATATTTACCTACCGGTAAGGTGGCAATAACAGATTGGTTTACTTGGTGGGCAACAGGTACATAATCAACCATAGCAGTGGTGATGGCAGTAGTAATAATATCTGCAAGTAGATTACCGCTGTTGCCAGACGTATTGATCACAACGACGTTACGATACGTCCACAATATTTGCTTTGAGGTAGTGGATATCAGCTCAAAATCAGCCCCTACCGTCACGTTACCGCCTGTTATATAATAGTTAGTATCCCACTGATTTATAGTCACAAATAATACTGAGTCAGCACCAAACATGGTCTTGAATTTGGTAACATCCACATTACGCAGTTGCTCACCTTCGCTCACGCCTTCATAAGCGAGCATCATCTCCACCATAGGAATAGGCAAAACATAATAGCCCGCTTCAGCCAGAGGTTGGGCAATAGTGGTTGAATACAACTGTGGTGCATCTGCAGCAGTAGAACGATTGACTGCCGGTACAACAACAATCGCATTGGTACCTTCTTGATACATCTTTGGGTAAGCTTCACCTTTGGTTAAAAATGTCGGAGCTGTGCACCCGACCATTTGCAAGGTCAATACCACCATCGCTAAGCTAGCTAGTCGCTTCATTTTCTGCTCCCTTTTTATCCATTAACTCTAACCATACTTCGACCATACGACCTGATTCCGGGAAAAGGGCTTTTTCCTGCTCCAGAAAGGCTCTTGCACCCGCCGGATTATTTGCTTCAAACGCCATTTTTGCTAATTCAGCGTATATGCCCGGCGGTATTTTTTTATTTTTTTGAGCCGCATTATCAATAATGTCTAAAAGAGCATTTTTATGAGCACTGACAGTTTTTTCAGATGGTTCAAGTTTAAGATCGTAGGCTGACTGGGAATAATCACCCCAGTAATATAGCGACGTAGAGGTCGCACAAGCGGTTAAGGCTAAAATACCAAGCGTAATAACGATATTTAACACATATTTAATCATGGGATTATGACCTCAAACACATTACCGTTGGTGACATATATTTTGCGTTTCACCACCGTTTTGTCTTTTTTAAGGATCTCGATTAAATGCGTACCGGTTTGCACTTCGAATTTTGCGACATTTTGGCCGTCTAATGTAAAGGTATCAACCTGAGTAAGGTCGATACCTTTACCGTCAATAATTAAAAAACCATTTTCAAAGTTGCCCGTAAGCTGTAAAAAGGCTTTATCATCGACTTGTTTTACTTCAGAAAAATTTGTACTGCAGCCCGATAACATGATGGCAAACAAACACGTCATAATAAGTTTCATCTAGTTTTTCTCCTTAATCTCGCGCACAGCCAGGGTAGAAAATGCCCCAGCATCAACCGCACCGCCAACAACCGCCATTAAAGACAATGCATTTTGACCTGTGCCAATAAATGATTTCACTTTAATAGTGGCAATACGATCACCCGGCAGCTCGATCATCATGCCAGTTTGCGGGTTTTTTACTTGCTTACCTTTAGCAACGACGGCGAATTCGTCACCAATATTGAGCCCTTGCTCATCACCACCTGTCATCATAAATAAACCGTTTTGTTCACCCACCAAATAAGCTTGCCAGGGTGAATCCATTAAATTTTCTACGATATTGCTGACCAATTTAGAAATCGCTGCTGATATCGCACTGTCATCAAGGCTACTGTCATAGCCCGCCGTCTCACCGACACCAAACACACGATTGGCTTCAGCCCTTGCTTCACCTGATGCTTCTTGTGAATAAACAACTTGTCCTGTTTGGGTATTGATTAATCGAACATTAACGGTGGCAGTGGCGATTTGAATTTTGTTGCGACTAAAAATACCGACTTCGCTGTTGGTCGCCCGACCAAATTGAGAAATTGAACCCACAATCAGAAAGTCAGCGCCTACTTTTTCAAGCATACTGTGACCAATTTTACTTTCCGCTTCAAGTTCATCCATTTCCTGGCGTTCAAGCATAATAAATTTCTGCGTTTCAGTTAATCGACTGGACAATATATCCGTTGCCTGTTTACCTAATCGGTCACCTTTGTTATCAACAAAAAAACTGCTACCACGTTTGGTTTCATCGGAAAAACGTGAAATGGCCACGACCCGCTTTAACCCTAACTGCTCTTTCGCTACTAACGTTGGGCTAATGATTGGTGCCGAGCTCTCAACCTTGTTAACCGTACCTCTGGTTGCACTTGTACAACCCCCTAATGTCAATCCTATGCAAACCGCCATAGACATTAATGCAATCTGTCTCATGCTATCCTCAACTTGTTTATTGTTATTTGGTATCTGTCCAAAGCCATTGAAGTTGCCGCCAGGCAGCCAAGGATTCAGCCTTATAGCGTAAGACTGACTAAGTGTTCGGTAAGCCGCCAACAACATTACAGCTTCAAGGGATACAGGTATAGATAGAAAAGTAAGAAGGGTGTGAAAAAGGTCTGGTTCCTTCAAACATCACAATCTTTTAAAGGTTAACAAATATAACGGGGGAAAGGAAAGCGTTATTAATTCAGGGCGTAACCCATTAAATCCCCCGTGCAACAATCAAAAAACGGTTGGCGATGTATGTGCGTAATCAGTGGCATAAACCTAAAAAACATCCGGGTTGCTGCTAACTAGTGCCCGGTAAGATGAGGATGACTTGCCCACTTAACAGTTGTCGTCAAGTAAATTGGCACAAGCATATAGGCCAACCTCTTACTTTGTTGCTCCTAAGTAGCTTAAAATAAAAAAGGTCCCTACCAGTAGGGACCTTTTAAAATCAATTTAAAGTGAATAATATAAGCTTATTTACTTTTTCTACGACGAACACCCACCGCTACACCCAACAACCCCAGGCCAAATAACGCTATGGTTGATGGGGCAGGTACTACCGTTTCCGCTAGACCATTGCCCGTTTGAGAATATAAAGCACCTGGGTTAAAAATAGCATTGAGAGTTGCAGCAAGATCTGACCCCAATATGCCATTATAATCCCATGCGTCCTTAACTTCATCGAGTCCCAAACCAGCAACATTACGGATATTCAGGAGCGATTCTGCTTCCCCGCCGATAATTGTACCGTCTAGAAAAAAAGAATCGATATCAAATGCTGCCCATAACGTACCATTTTGTGCTTCGGCAAACTTTGTATGAGCAGTACTGCTTAATGTTGTATCAGAGACGCCTGGGCCATCAAAATCTGTCCCCGCATCATAGTAAATATTTAGCCAAGCATTACTTGTATCAAAGGTAGCGTTTAAACCACCCGCTATACCAAGCGTCAACACTTCCAAACCACCAAAGGCAAAGGTCAGCTCACAATTAGGCGTGACACAAAAACTGGGGGGATCATTGGGTGTTCTACCATCACTAAAACTGTAGAATTCACCAAGCCCTACCAGCTCAGTACCTACCGCACCACCAACAGCAGCGTTAGTGGTAATGCGCTCATAGTCATCAGCACTTACAATGCCATCTGTGCCAAGATCGGTTGTGGTGGGTGAATTTGTAAACCATTGTTGAAAGTTGACCTGAGCAGATACACTACCCGGGCCAAGAATGGTATCATCCCACTGTATGCCACCGGCTGTAATAACTGCGGCACTGGCTCCCAAACTAGACAGAGAAAGAGCCACTGCACTGGCAATGAGTAATTTTTTCATTTAAATATTCCTTGTTAAAAAAACCGTAACATTATTTAAACTACTGCAAAATGTTCACCGAGAATAAAGCACATTTCAGGCCAACATTATAAGTCATTGAAATAAATTGAATAAACAAAAAATACTTATATAAAACACTCGTTTTTGTAAAAAAACCTGACAGCTTCACGCCTTAAAAAATAGAGAGCTGTTATAAAAAAAACGGGTAAAATAAATATACTACACTCTGCTCTGGTACACGCTTTAGCGCGACGGTTATGCCTATAATTTACCATTGGCTCAAATAGGAAAAATGGGCATGGAGATTGACAAAATCGCTCAAATAACAAAGTTTTTAATACTGTAACTAATTGTATTATTAGGAAATTAACTAGACTGCAAGCAATCAGACAGGAAAATTCACGTTTACAAAACCTGAATTTGGTTAAAGGCACCGAAATAATTTAACTGACTAAATATGTGCCTCACCGTCTGGTGAAAATTGAGAATGGGAAAGTATGACTATTGGGATTTATGTATGTGTCAAAAAGACTGACAATAAAAAAAATTAAACGCTAAGGGGGCAACTTAGCCGCCGCTAAAACAAACTTAACTTGTTAGCTGAAAAAGTTGGCGATAGATGCTGCTGGACTGGTCTTCTTTGGCACAAACACTCAGCAGATCATCAATAAAATAATTCAATGCCCGTTGTTCTATTTGTTTAATCTGTGTCTGTTGCCTGGCATTTAACATATGGTACATGCTCGCCGCACCAAAATCGCCAAAGAGTATATTAGCCTCATCATCAAACAGCGTATTGTGGGCATATAAATCACCGTGGCACACTTGATTGGCATGGAGGTGGTAAAACACGGTTTGCATCTGTGTCACTATTTTATGGATGTGCGCAACAGACAGACTAAAGCCTTGGATAAAGGTATCCCGGGTGCAACTTTCAAGTGAAGGGGGCAAGCCCAAATTTTGGTAATGCTCAGGGATCAACGTCATGATCAAGGCTAAGTAACCCGGTTCATTGACCTGAGCGATAGATTGCACCAGATTTGGATGATCACCCACCTTTAAACAGACTTGTAATTCATCTTTTGGGTAACCATCGCTGGTGACCTCACCTTTAAATACTTTAATCGCCACCTCCCGGGGAAATGCCGACTGGGGAGTATTCCACCGCGCCTTTGATATTACGCCTGATGCACCCTGCCCCAATACGTTTTGTAGCGTATAGCTAGAGGAAGGTAGGTTTGGCACAGATCCAATATGCACATCAGCACTGGCAAAGGGATTACCCGAAAACGCAAACCAAGCCAACTTAGGCAGTGCCATTAATTGCTCAGGGCATTGGGTTAGCTTATTAGCTGAAATACGAACTAATTCCAGGTTATGTAATTGCCTCATATTTTGCGGAAGGTGGGTTAACCTATTTCCTGCCAGGGCGAGTTTTTGCAATAAAGGCCGTTCACCTAGCGTGTCAGGCAGACTTTCAATCCGGTTGTCGGTTAATATTAGCCAGCGCAATTTCATCGGCAATGCCTGTGCTGGTACCTGGTTTATCTTATTTGCCTTAAAGCCTACCATCTCCAGGTTTTCACACTGCCCCAGTATCTCAGGCAAGGTATCAAACAGATTATTTGAGGCAAAAATAATCCTCAGTTTGCTAAGCTGAGTTATTTCGTCCGGCAAGCGACTGAGCTGGTTATTGGATAAGTCGAGTATTTCTAAGCTATCCGCCAGTTGCAATATTTCTTTGGGAAATTCAGTTAAGTTTTCGGATAAGGCTAAACGGGTAATGCCGTTTAGCTGGCCTGATTGGAGCTGATAAAGGGTTTGCAAAAGACTACATCCAGAGTTAGACAAAACGGCACTAGGTTACTGAAAAATCGCATAAAAAGATAGAAAGCTGGTCTTGGTTAATCATACCAATGTCACTTGGTTGCTAAGTTGACTGCTTTAACTCTTTACTACCTGCGGTGTTTTTCAACGCAGGCGGAACTCGTTACTACGACCAAATTTTGTTTTTTTCTCATTTACCAGGATCAATCATTCAGCAGCGGCTTGTGCATCACACTCGCCCTGGTGATGTCAGAAATTGCTAACCGGCAGGACCTGCTTGATTAAATCCACAGAAAAAAAGTAAAAAACGAACAGGAAAAAGTGGTTTAATAAAATTTAGTTAAAAAGTGGCAACTATCTGAAAAACACCGTCTGGGATGGCTGCGAGACATGGTGCGCAGTGTCATTGAAAAATCAACCTACCCATCCCATCCAGAATTGGATGCATTAAGTCAATAACACCCTGGTAAACTGTCACCTGTAGATGCCCTAGATTGCAAAGTTGAATTTATTTGAAAAATTAAGTTTTTTATTGGCAAAAACAATCTCTACGTAATCCGCATCCTCATCCATAAATATGGATTTATTGAGGTTGACCAGATACTCACGATAGAATCCCTGTTTAAAATTTTTCTTCTTGATCAATTTTTGATTGTGGTAAAACTTAACAATAATATTAAGTGAGTACGAAAAATTACCACTATTTATTAGCGCGCCCTTTAGTTGATAGCCCTTATCTACTTTTACCATCCGCAAATTGTCAAAATCTATGACGGTTTTAAGCTTGCCTTTTCTGCCGTAGTAGGGGATCCCAATATTCGTCGGCATACTTACCTGACCAGTACCCTTTAGTGGCGGAAGCT
>JBKEFM010000105.1:0-15523 GCA_046709505.1 Paraglaciecola sp.
AATATTCACAAATACGAATTGTGGTATGAATATTTAGCAGTTTGGATGTCTTGACGTTTCAGGTCGCCAAAAAGTTAACTTATCCGCCAATCTGAGAAATTAGGATGTTGCGTTGTTGTCCAGGTACTAAACGTTTATTCAACCTAAAACGCCGAAAAAATTGTTTGATAATTAAACACCAAAGATCAATGAGCTCTACTGACCGTTGGGGGAACATCACATTAACTGGTATCAGCGGAGCCACCAATATTGATGATAGATCCGGTGATATAACTGATAAAGACTCGAATCAAGACACTATCTGATTTTGTTCAATGGCATGAAAATTATTTGATCCCATTGATTGAAAGTCGCAGGGATCCCTCAGAGTCTGCAGCCTATTCTTTTACGAATTTTACGAGTAACCTGACCAAAGGTGCTTAATTCAACCCAATGGACTGGAAGACAATTCTCATGATAACCAAAAAGCGATACAAATTGTTGGCAATTTTTTTAACGCTTCTTACCGCCGTATTGCTAACTTATGCAACTGAAATGAAACGGCTATATCTGGTCATCACCTTATATGACGAAGATAAGATCGTTAACAATTTTCTGAACATGCACAAAATATTTAACGCGACTGAATTGCAAGCCAGTACCCAGCCATTCACTTTTCAATCTTCAAATAATGAGTACACAAAACTACCTACCCATTTTCGCTTCGCCGATGAAGATGTTCAGGTCGCTGATTTTTTAAATAATTCTCGTTCCACCGGACTTTTGGTGATCAAAAATGATCACATTATCACCGAAAACTATTATCTAGGTCATAGTGAAAACAAGGTGCACACATCATTTTCGATGTCCAAGTCATTTATTTCTGCTCTATTTGGCATTGCCATCGAAGAAGGTTATATCGGTAACATTGAACAAAGTGTGACTGATTATGTGCCGGAATTAAAAGGCACGGGATATGACGGTGTGCGCATTAAAGATGTTTTACAAATGTCATCGGGAGTGGACTTTAACGAGGATTATGGTGATTTCTACTCTGACATCAATCGTTTTGGTCGCAGCATGGCTTTGGGTACTTCCCTTGACGAATTTGCCGCGTCACTGAAAAGAGGACGGGAGCCAGGCACTTACAATCATTATGTCAGCATCGACACTCAGGTACTTGGCATGATCCTAACAAGGGCGACCGGCCTGGGGTTGAGTGATTATTTACAGGACAAAATATGGGAGCCTCTTGGTATGGGACAAAGGGCTTATTGGGTCACTGACGATAGTGGCATGGAAGCGGCGCTTTGTTGTATGAGCGTTGGTCTTAAAGATTACGCCAAATTTGCGCGTTTGTATCTGCACAAGGGCAACTGGAATGGTCAACAAATCATTCCAGCACAATGGGTTGAAAATTCAACCACACCCGACGCCTCTCATCTGATGGCAGGTGTGGATAATCCAAACTCGTCGTCTACATTTGGATATGGCTTTCAATGGTGGGTCCCTCTGGGTGCGGAAGACGAATTTATGGCTATAGGGATCTATGGCCAGTATATTTATATCGACCCAGACCAAGAGCTTATCATCGTCAAAAATTCCGCTAACCATCGCTATACTGAGCCGCAAGCCCATTGGACGGATCAGCATTTAGCCCTATTTAGAGCCATATCTAATCAAGTGCAAGCGTCTGATGTCGCTTCAATCGCGAAGGTCGAGTCACAGTAACGGTTGGGTTTATGCTTTATATATCCGTCTCCCATAAGACGGACTAAGTGCAATCTCGGTTACCCGATTGGGGTGATAGCAGTCAACACCGCTGCAGCTTCAAGGTAGACGGGTATACAAGTGTCCAGGTTAAGCATTAAATAACAAAATAACAGTAGATCATGATGGCCAATACCTTGCGGATAAATAGCCAGTTTTGCCAAAATCAGCGGGGAAATTGGGCTAAATGCTTTTTTACTTTTTCGCTCAGTTCCAACTGCCAGCTTTGTGGCGTTGTGGCAATGATCTGATTAACCAGGGTTGGGACTTGCTGTTGAGCATCTTTACTTTCTAACCAGGCCTTACTCCACATATAAGCCTTGGCTTGATAAACTGAGGCTATATCCATAGGCATATCATCGCTTATTCCCTGATAATAGAGTGTTGCAGTATCCAGATAAGCCGGCTCAAAACCCAGGCTTGCCGACGCTTCAAACCAGTATCTCACATCCTCTGTGGGGATAGCATCTGAGGCTTGTAATGTAAGGGCAAATTGGTAGGCTGATTTAGCCGATTTAGGTGCGGCCTGTTGCAGCCAATATAAGGCTTGGTTGTTATTGTTCAGAGCATTTTTATCCGCATACAGATCCACCAGAATTTCCTGCGCTAACAGCGCATTTTGCGCCGCTGCTTGTTCACAGGCTGCTAATTGCGTCGGTTTTTGTAGTTTTAACATTCTTATTTCCACCACTAATGCATCACAAGCCGCGGCAAAGACGCCATTTTTTTGTGCTTCTACGTAGTAGTGAATGGCTGTTTGTGCGGGCTTTTTTGAGGGAAGCAGTTCGTCCCGGTAACAGTGGCCGGTTTCCTGTAGGCCGATGGGGATCATATGTTGTGCCGAGCGCAGAAACCAGCTACAGGCTGTAACCGGGTCTTGCTGGCCTTCTAACCAACCGGTTTTGATAAACCAGGCCAGGGTAAATTGCGCCAGGCCATTTTCCTGTTTTGCCAGACGTTGATATTGTGCAAAAGCATGAAGTTTATCGCCCGCGGCGACAAAGGCCTGGGCATCATTAAGTTCAAGCTGCCAGTTTTGTTGACCCTTCGCCACAGTCGCTGTGGCAAAGGTATAGATAACTAACAGCAATACCGAGCTTAGTTTCTTGATGGGTAAACTCCCAATAGGGCAATAACCCAGTTAAGACCCAGGGTAGGCATGTGATTGTCATGGGATTGATTGCCACCCTGAAGATCAACTATTGTTGTTGTATTTGCTGTAATATTAAACGGCCCGGGTAGCGTATAATCTATGCTGTCGGCATGCATAGTCGCCTGTGGAATGCTGTTGTCAAAGCTACGATACATAGTATTGCTACCGGGGGCGATTGCCAGCACGTTTTCCGATGGATTATCCTGGTTGGCATTACTGTCAGATGCATTGATTTGTGCAGATACTGTAATATCAGTTGTGGCATCGGCTGTGGTCATGGCGGTATGACTATGACTTGTCATCTGCTGCACAGTTAAAACAACCTGCTCCACCCCCCCATAATTTCCCTCACGATAGGAAGATAAGCCTGGCCCCTGTCCCGTACCAATCACCACCCGACTACGAGTGTCTGGTAGACCAAATGTGGTGCGACCGTCACCGCCATACATAGTGCCCAAAAGAGAAAACAAGGCATCGTTTTGACTGATGGCCATCAGCTGCCCATGAGTAAATGCCCAGCCACGGGGAGCAAAGTTAAAGGCCACAGGGCACACTTGTGCAATTAAAGGATTGGCGTCACAGGCAATGACCGGTGCGGTGTGAATGGTGCAACCTGCCAAGACTGCAATGATGAGTGTTCTACTAATATTCATATGCATATTCCTAGACTTAAGTTAGTTACGCGATGGATAGGTACCCTGCATAGCGACAATCCAGTTGATGGCCAGATAGGGCATGCGATTTTCATGGGACTGACTCCCCCCCGTATTTTGCAAGTTAGTGCTGGCTGTTGCATTTACATTGCCACTGGCAGTGGCTTCAATAGCATCAGCATACATCGACACGATTGGTACCGAAGCAGAATACACATTGCTGGCCGTATTTTGTGCCAACATATTGCCACTGGGTGTCGTACTTGTACCTGGGGTATTTTGTGCATTAAGGCTGGTAGTAGCAGAGACATCGGCCGGTTCAACAAGCAAATCTAAGCGGGTAGTTGCACTGTGGTTGTGGCTCGGTATCTGCGATACCGTAAGGGGTATGAATTCAGAACCTGATTTTTGCCCAATGCTATAATTACTCAGCCCTGGCCCCTGACCAACACCTACTATGGCGCGGGATTGGAGATCAGGCAAGGCAAAGGTGGTTCTTCCATCGCCTCCGAAATAGGTACCAAGTAGTGAAAATAAAGCAGTATTTTGACTGATAGGCAATAATTGTCCATTAGCATAAGCCCAGTTTCTGGGAGCAAAGTTACCTGCAAAGGCACACATGCCACCTATATAAGGTTCGGATGGACAAGCCCCAACGTTAGCCGTCATGCTAACCGCACCCAGTGCTAAACTCCCCACCAACAGAGCGGGCAGTGATGTTTTGTTTGTGCGCATACGTTTACGTAAATACATGTCGCTCTCCTGCTAGTTACGTGAAGGGAAAATGCCCTGCAGGGCAATGATCCAGTTCATGGCAATGTAAGGCATACGGTTTTCATGTGCTTGAGAACCCCCGTTATTATTGATGGTGGTAATCACATTCTCTGCTGCGGTATTAGCCACAGCCACATCGATAGATACCGTTTCACTGGCCATGACTACGCTTGGGGGGACATTGCTGTAATAACCTGAGCGTCTTGCATTGATGATGGCCAGAGAATTACCAGTGGGTATTGAACTACTGCCGGTTTGGTCTATCCCCTTTAACACTATGCTGCTGCCAGCGTTCATGGCGCCATTGTCTAATGTTGCAGTAACCGTTGTGCTGGCGCTGTGACCGTGGGAAGGTAATTCTTGTACCGTCAAGGTGACAGCTTCCTGACCACCACGTTGTCCTAAACTGTAGGATGATAGTCCGGGGCTCTGGCCGGCAGATATGGCCACTCGTCCGCGCATGTCTGGCAGAGCAAAACTTGTCCTGCCATCACCCCCATAGGTAGTGCCCAACAAGGAAAATAAAGCCTGATTTGAGTTAATCGCCAGTATTTGCCCCTGCGCCAGAGCATATTGTCTGGGTGCAAAGTTACCAGCAAATACACACATACCAGCAAGCATGGGCTCTTGACCACAGGCATTAGCACTGTGTGGTATAACGGTGCCCCCTGCGGCTATAAGTAGCAATGAGGCTTTTGAGGTTGATAATTTCATGTTATTTCCTGCAAGTGGACTCCCTGTTATACAACCGGGAGGGTAAACTAAGCGAAAAAGCGTTTTCTTAACATAAAACCTAGCCCCACAATGAACAGGCTTAGGCTAATAGGCTCGGGTACCGGGTTAAGAGGCGTGGTTAAATCTCGTATGCTGGCGATACGTAAAGATAAATCAATGTCGGCAGAAAAACTGCTAAAGGTATCGTAGGCGCCGCCGCGCAAACTGGCTGCACCGCTAAAGTCAGTGATACTGCTTAAAGCCCCTAAGTTAAAAGTGAAGGAGGTCGAGCCCGATGCGCTTTGAGGTGCGCCAGAGGTACCGGGATCTACACCATTAACCAGATCCCCTGTAAGTACATCGGATGTAAGGTTTTCTACGAATAAAATCGACAGCAGATCCTGAAAGCTCAGGATTGTTTCGGTAAAAGCGTCGGTACCATCGGCATCGGCAGTCAGGCTGTAATCCATGGCCCAGGTGATTTCATAGTCATTGGCGGTGGTATTATCCATGATGAAATCAAGGGAGAAAAGGTCGTAGTTGCCAAAGTTGTCATAGGTAACACCATCTTGATCGTCTCCGGTAATACTGGTAACCAGTGTTAAACCATCGCCAATATCAGAGAAATCAGCAGCTAAAGTAACACCCTGAGCAATAGGGGTATTAAAGGTCGTGCCACCTACGATAGCGCTTGGCGTATTAGATACAGTACCAAAGGCATCAATCTGGGTGGCAGTTAAGTTACCACTGATGTTTAAACCAAGAGGGATGGGGATGGCTAGGGCTGAGCTGCTGGCACAGAGTAATAGTGCTGCGAAAAGAGGTTTTTTTATGTGTGTAAACATAGCGCTTCCTTTTTAATAATCCGTTAAAGCTTTTACATATTCTTTAAAATCAAGTGTCAATATTCTTGGCAAAATACGCACAAAAACACAGCCCAGTGTTAACAAAGCAAAAAATCAAATTATGCGATGCTTTGTACAATTTTTTGATTTTTCTAAGTGTAGATGCTTTGCTGGATCTGGCCAGAAACTTGGCCATATTTTGTTAATTATTTGATTTAAGGTAACTTTACTTACCTTTCTTTTTCAAGGGTTTGGCGGTGGTTCCTGCGTGACATTGTTGTCACCTTTATGACTGACAAGTGGTGGTTTGCCCGTTGGGTCAATATTGCCGTAAAAAAATCAAAAAATATAAAGAGGGGAAGTGAATTTCATTTCTTTTTCGAGTCACAACTAAGGCTAGCGCTATACGGTGGTTAAGATGATTACAATACTAAACAGGATGCTATTGTATGCGTTACAGCCTGCCATATGTTTTAGCGAGGCAACGACAAGCCTGTTTTTTTCAAACAATATTTTTGCATTCGCAAAGTGCATCGTGAACAGACTTACCGTGAAATATGCCCTCACGGCCTGCTCCCGGAGAAAACCCATCAACTCACACCATGTCTCGAGCTCAATTGACCGCTGGGCAGCGAAAAACGTTAAATACCCATTAAACAAGCATTGAATGCAAAAAGGGGATAACTGAACAGGGGGAACCACCGAACAACTAAGGCTTTAAGAGCAAACATGATTTTGCCTGACCGACCTTTTGTTGAACTATTTCTGCACTTAGGCCACTTTTCCCTGCCCCAAGTTATCATTGTAAGCTTATACGCTGTTGGCTTGCTCCATTTCTTTGGCCAGCTTTTCAGCTTCGTCAGCGCGAGGTTTGCTAAAGCGCGCCAATCCGAGGTAGATAACCGGGGTTAAATATAAGGTAAAGACGACCGCTAAACCCAGGCCACCAAACACCACCCAACCGATGGCATTTCTGGCCTCAGCGCCAGCGCCGGTAGACAGAATAAGAGGTAGTCCCCCCAGCAAGGTCGATATCAGGGTCATCATTATGGGCCGTAATCTTACGCTGCCGGCTTCTAATATCGCTTCTTTAACCCCATAGCCACGATCTCTAAGCTGGTCTGCAAATTCAACCAGTAAAATGGAATTTTTTGCCAGTAAACCAATGAGCATAACTAGGCCAATCTGAGAATAGATATTGATAGATGTGCCGGTAATATAGAGGGCGAAAATCGCAGCGGCCAGACCAAAAGGAACCGTAAGCATAACAACGAGTGCGCTGTTGATGCTTTCAAACTGGGCGGCGAGGACTAACAGTACGATGAAAAAAGCCAGCAAATACGTCAACATCACCTGCTGTGAGGTTTCTTCAAATGTGCGGGCTTCACCCAGAAATACCAGACCAATACCATCAGGCAAGTCCGTTTGACTTAGCTGCCGTATCTTACTGACCACCTCTTGCAGAGGCACTTCGTCAGGCAACTCTGTTTCTAATTCTATGGCTCTACG
The DNA here is from genome assembly GCA_046709505.1 of Paraglaciecola sp. GTDB lineage: Bacteria > Pseudomonadota > Gammaproteobacteria > Enterobacterales > Alteromonadaceae > Paraglaciecola. The sequence goes on from JBKEFM010000105.1 coordinate 7,398, forward strand.
CTGGGCATGTCGCTCCAGTTCAGCAGCAACACCTTCTTCAGTGATATAAGCAACACTTGAAAGCGGGACCAAACCGCCCTTGTCAGAAGATACAAATAAATTAGTCAGATCTGAGGGGTTACTCAGGTTGCGACTAGAAGCTTGCAAAATAATGGGCACAGCCTGATCACCGATGTTTAAATCAATGATGTCATCACCGCCAATAGCGACTTTTAACGTTGCAGAAATATCAGCAAAAGACACCCCCAGCTCTTCTGCCCTGCGCCGGTCAATGTTGACCCGTAGTTGAGGCTGGGTGGGTTGATAGGAAATTCTGACATTGCCCAGCTCTGGCATGTCCTGTTCAATGCGTTTTTTGAACGTTAATGCGGCCTCGTATATGCCCTGATAATCTTCTCCAGTAAGGGCGAATTCAAGTCCTCCGCCCTGGCCACGTAAATTAAGGCTGTTTGAACCAAAGGCTCTGGCAGGCGCGCCGGGTATTGCGCCGAGCTTAGGATTTAACTTGTCGATAATATCCTGTTGAGATTGTGTTCGATCATCCCAGTGAGCAAGGGGAGCGGTAATAAAGACGATATTCGGATCCCACTGTCCGACTACAGTATATATCGAGTTTATTTCCCCTGCTTCCACCAGCGGTAACAAAGCCTGTTCCATCTTGTCAGCCTGCCTGTCCATAAAGTTGATACCCACCCCGTCCGGGCCACGGGCAAAGATGCGAATAGTACCTCTGTCCTCTGATGGCAGTAGTTCATTTTCGATTTGATGATAGATAAAAGTCGCAGCTGCGCCACTGAGTAAGCTCAATACTATAATTAGCCATGAAAACTTCAGGCTCCAACTCAGACTACGCTCATAAAAACGCAAACAAGCATGACCGACCCCGCCTAAAAAGTGTGTGGTATGTTTCTTTATTGGCAATTTTGCAGTCATTGCCGGTACCAGGGTCAGGGCAACAAAAGAAGAAATGATCACTGCACTTGCCAGCACACCGCCGAACTCTCTGAATAATCGCCCTGCGGTGGAGGGCAGAAATGCAATGGGAATAAAAACCGCAGCCAGTACCGCCGTAGTGGCAACAACAGCGAAGAACACTTCTCTGGTGCCTAATACTGCTGCGGCCCTGGTACCTAATCCCATTGAACGACGGCGTTGAATGTTCTCTGTTACCACTATGGCATCATCTACGATAAGCCCTGTGGCTAAAACCAGAGCCAGCAACGTCAGAATATTGATGGAAAATCCTAAGCCCCACATAACGGCTAGGGCGCCTACCAGCGATACGGGAATGGAGATGGCTGGCACAATAGTGGCTCTGCCAGAACCAATAAACACCCACAGAGTGAGCACAACCAAAGCGATGGTCAGGCTAAGTGAAGTGATGACTTCTTCAACCGAACCACGGATAAATTCGGCATCATCTGAGGTGACGGTCAGTTCTAGATCCGGAAAGCGCAGTCTGAGCTCTTCCACCATAGCTAATGCCTGATCGGATATTTCTATGGTATTGGAGCTGGCCTGGCGTATAACGCCTAATCCCACAACAGGTATACCGTTTAAACGCACCATACTGTTGGCGTCTGCAGGCCCAAAGTACACACTGGCGACATCTGCAATGCGTGTATCACCGCTTACCACAATTTGCTCTACCTGCCTGGCCGTGACCGAGGTGGCATCGGCTCTTACGATCAAAATCTGGTCTGTGGATCGCAGGCTGCCCGCAGGCACATCAAAAGGTGCCAAACGCAGTGCTGCCGCCACATCAGTGACCGACAAACCAAAGCTGGTCAGTCGCAACGGGTCAAGGGTGACTCTGAGTACCCTTTGGCGATCACCATTTAGGCGCACATCGGCCACACCCGCAATACTGAGAAAAAGCGGTGCAATGTCGGTTTCTACCTTTTCAGTCAGCGATTCCATATCTAAAACGCGACTTGAAATAGCCAAACTTATTACCGACTGAGCATCGTTGTCAGCCTTGATGATGGACAAACGTTCTACTTCAGCTGGCAGCTCTCTTTGCACCCGACTGATCGATTCCCGTGTGTCATTTGCGGCATCTTCAAGCTTTACATTTGAGCGGAATTCGACCCGGATACGGGATGAGTTTTCTTCGCTTTGTGCCTGGATAGACTTGACGCCGCTGACTCGGGCAATAGCGCCTTCAAGCCTGCTGGTGACTTCGGTATCAACCGTTTCAGGTGAGGCACCAGGGTAAGCTGCCGTTACCGTAATCATAGGGCGGTCTACATCAGGTAACTCACGCACTTCAAGGCCCATTACCGCGGCGAAGCCTGCCAGTATGATCAGCAGATTCAGCACAATAATAAGCACCGGACGGCGAATGGATAACGAAGGTAAGTCGTTAACGGCTAGGTTTTCTGATGGTTTTTTTTGCAGGCTCATCGGGTGGCCAGCGCGGCGGTGGCGGCCACTTCTTGTCCATCACGCAGCCGCTGTATTCCCTCTATAATAAGTTCATCTCCTTCGGATATTTCACCACTGACCAGGATTTTGCCTGTGAGGCGCTGTTTAATATCTACCGCCACTTTTTTGGCTTTGTTTTGCTGCACCAGCCAAATATACGAACCCGTGGCCCCCCAGGATAAGCCAGACTCAGGGATCACTGCGTAACGCTGGCCATAAAAGGACAGATTAACCCGGAAACTCATACCCGGACGAAAAATATCCTCCTCGTTTGCCAGTAGAGCTCTTGCCCTGATAGTACGGTCAGTTTCGGCTACCCTTGAATCTAATTCTGCTACTTCAGCGGGCAGGGTAAGGTTTCTATCTGTCCAAGGCTGAACGGTTACCTGACTATCACCAAGGAGCAGCGAAAGCGCTGACTCAGGGGCCCGAAAGTTAATAAACAACTGTTCTCTCATATCAATGGTGGTAATCAAGGTGTTGATACCGATACGGTCACCCACTTCAACATCAGTTAACCCCACTACGCCAGAAAAAGGCGCCATCACTGTTCGGTCGTCGAGATCGTCATTCGCTTCTGCCAGCTGAACTTCAGCGAGAGCCTCAGCGGTAGCTGCGTCATCGAGAACACTTTGGGTTACGGCCCCTCGCTGTTTGCTTTGCTTTAAGCGGGTTAGGGTACGGCTGGCGTCCTGCAACTGAATTTTGGCCCGCTGAAGTGCGGTACGTTGTCGACGCGCATCGAGCGCTAACAGCATCATGCCTTTTTCAACTTTTTGTCCAGGCACAAAATTTACGGCCACTACTTTGTCTGCCGCCGCCGGAAAGATATTCACAGAACGAAATGCCTCCGCAGTACCCACAGCTTCAACTTCAAGCTTATGTGCTTCAAATTGTAACCTTTGGCTGATGACATCCGCCGGACGGGATTCGCCTCTGGATTGTGCCAGCACGGTATTAGAATACGCACCACCGATGAGAAAGAGAAAAATCACGTGGTAAAATCGTATATGGCTCATGCACTGCGCACCTTTTTATTAAGAGAGTATTACTACACTGTTTGTTGCTATTACGATCAATTAAACCTGTCAATAAGAAACCCATAGGACAAGCGCAATTGATATTGTAAATATTAATTGTATCAGAGGTATGCTTTTTTTTTAAAGAGAGGCGGGGCATTTTTCACCTCCCCCTTTACCGCTGATTAAACAGCGGCAAAAATGAGCCACACCACTAGCATAGATAACGACTTAACTGTGCCAAGATTACAGTAAACGCAGTGAATGCTTTGCCCCCAAGTGCTCTTGTAATGGGTCACAGGAGTAATGTTAAGTACAAGCATCTCACATAAGTCATAAAGTTTTTATCTAATATTGCCGAGACAACCCCGTGATCAGAGCGAAGCGATGTCGCGGAGTAATTCACATTTGCATGCTGCTAATGACAATAAGCGACGTAAAAATATTTGTTGTGGAACAAATAAAGGCATAATGCTCGGTAGTGACGGCTTTAAGCTGGAGGTAGCAGTGCTAACGGGGAAGGTGAGACCAGTAAAAGGAATTGCCCCCTTTGGTTGCACAAAAACCAGACCGGTTATTGAATGTGAAGTTAACCCGCCAAAAGTTATCAGAAACCATAAAGTATATCCACAGGCTGAACCTACTCTATGGCGCCAGATATGGCTTGATTTTAAGCTCAGATGCAGCGAGTCAGTGTAGGGTGCAAGCTCGTTCTGCGTTTTCTAACGGCCAGCAACAATAGCAAACCAGCCAGGAATACACCGCCTGGCTCCGGAACTTCAGCAAAGCCAGTGGCATCTATTGCAATATGATATTGTTCAAATTCGCCGGCGGCTATGGTGAGATCCGTTACATTGATGGTAAAAGTATCATCTAAGCCAAATGTTCCGGGTCCTTCAAAAAAGCTGTCAAACTCGATGAAGTCCCCAAAAACAAGATCGCCTATAAAGTTTTCAATGTAGATAAAGGCACCCGCATAGGCTTCTGAGTAGAGGTTATCTGTGAAAATACTGGCAGACAAAGATATATCAAAGGCCACATCGCCAGTGATTGGGTTTGCGCCGTTCGTATTGTCTATGAATAAATAGCCATCCGTAGCCCAAAGGCCATCAATATAGCTGCCCACGCCAGTCACTTCACCATAAGTCGCCGCATTTAATGTACCAATATCTCCAGAACCTAAAGTAACAGGGCCAGTATCGCCGGTACCTGTCGCATCACCTGATGCGCTGCCATCAAGACATGAACAATAGTCCCAAAGCTCTGTCGTGAATTCACTGGTGGTAAAAGTGGATGAAACCCCAACATTCACTTGTGTATCAAAGCTTGCAATAACGGCACCCTGAGAAACGGTACTCAACAAACTCACACCAAAGAGAAGTAAACCAAGACCGACTTTTTTCACCTGCATTTTTTTAAACATCTTTTTATCCTTTATCATTTTAATATCCCTTTTATTCAGATGAAATCTCACTCACAAAGGAATATTGTAGATCAATAATACGATTAAGCATTTTTTGAGTCCGATCTATAGCGCCTGCTGATCTTTTATCAACAATGGCCGAGAAAACCCCGTGATCAGAGCGAAGCGATGTCGCGGGGTAATTCACGTGTGTTTTGTATTGATAATGACTTTTAGTCTGAATATTAATCGCTTTGGGCGTTTCAGTTCGCCTTAGAGGCTATTGATAACGTAACTGCCAAACTGGGGATCCAGGATTTTGGGCCGTTATGCAAATAATAAGCATTGATTCAATCAAAAATGCCAGGAGAGTTGTTTAATAATCAAATACTAAAAATCAGCAAACCCCATTACTTATTGATAAATAACAAGGAGTGATTTTTTTTGTTAGATAAAGTCAAAAATGAAAATATAAAAAATGGACACTAATAGAGCTAACCAAAAACAAATTTCCCCTCATAACCGGGCAACTTTATTGCCATGGCATTGAGGTTGTTTTTTAGCACCTTACCAACACACCTATTGTGGCTTTATAGCAAAGTCAGGTTAACGTTAATGATCGTTATATTGGGGAAAATAATCTTAAAAATGCGCCGTGTTTTTTTCAGGTGTTAGCGATAAACACTTCATGTTTTTTAGTGGAAATTTGGCTTAAATCCAGCTCGGTTTTTACCAGCCCTTCTTTACTGAGCAAAGACTTAACCAAATACTTGTTAAACATGCTGTTGTTAGCATCATTTAAAAAAACATCAGGCATTATCCATTGAGCATCTTCAATTTCCACCGTATCTTGAATGGCAATCTCGGTGGACAGTGGGGTTAATCTGCATACGACATAGATATTTGATTTGCCAAATCGATAAGGGTGGGTGCTGGCGAGGGCCAAAACCCCCTGAAATTGGGTTGTTACGCCAGTTTCTTCCAGTACTTCGCGAATGACCGCTTCTTCTACTTTTTCACCCAATTCAATATGTCCCCCTGGGAGCTTATAAGTCTTGGCTCCTCTTTCGCGAATGACCAATATCTGTCCCTGAGCATTTTGTACCAGGCCACCGGCCCCCAATGAATGAGTAGGGACGTAGGGTGCAAAGTCTGTTGCCTTAGCTTTTCTAATCAAGGTGATTTCGTTCGCCAGACAATTGTGAAACGTGAAGCCCTTTTCGGTTGCCACACTGACCAGGTGAGACAGTTCAATAGGTAAGGTCAGCCAAATAAAGGCTTTTTGTTGCACTTTGCTATAAGCCAGCAACTTATCAAGACTTTTGGAAAACGCAGCAACGGCTGTCGGTAAGGATTGGGTATCAATAATAATGCCGTTATAGGCATCGTATTCGTGGGACAACACATTAAATCTCGTTATTAAAAAAAGTAGTATGTTTAAAGCGTTTTATTTTGACGTAAGGATATAGAGGTTTTGACCTAACCTCCACACTCATTTGAATAGCACCGAGACAGCTATTAAGCGTACCTTACAAAATTACCACATCTGTATAAATAACGTCTGCTTAAAAACTGTACAAAGGGAGCATGCATACTGTTAATCGTAAGTTAAACATTAAATAACGATCTAAATATCGAAAAATCAAGGAATTATGCTACAAAGCACCCCTGTAGAGTTTTACATAAATCATGATATTGGTAAATAGTATGATTGGGTAGGGACTCACTAAGGTAAATAGGGAATTTAAGCATTTTTTATGAAAGCAACTACAAAATATACTGTTGCGCCATTACACCCAAGAGAAGCTGAGCGTTTACAATCATTAAAATCGACCCATCTTTCAGACTCAGAACCCTCCAGTCGCTTTGATGTTACAACCGAGCTTGCTGCCATTGTTTTTAACGCACCCACTGTATTAATATCCCTGGTAGATGCTAATAGACAATGGTGCTTATCTAATCGTGGGCTAGCGAGCAAAGAGATGACACATTCTGTGGTCATGATATTGATGAAAAAGAAATATTGGTTGTAGAGGATGCCAGTACCCACCCCATTTTTGAAAATAATCCACTGGTGACCGCAGAACCGTATATCCGATTTTACGCTGGCGCGGTGATCAGAGACTACGATGATCTGCCTCTAGGCACTCTATGCATTATTGATCGGACACCACGAAAATTCTGCGAACAGGAACGCCAATCTTTAATAGCCATGGCCAAGTTAGTTCGATTAGAAATAGTTCAACCTGAAGAGTTATCAATACAAAGGATACGCAGTAAACTGCAGACTAACAGAGACCCCATAACCAATGCTTTTTGGGGCAATGCTTTGTTTGAAGAAATAAACCTCAAATTATTAAGTCGCGCTGTTGATTCTCAATATTATATGCTGTACCTAGAATTCTCTAATATCGAATATATTGATAACTATTATGGCTCTATTGTCGCGGATGAAATTATTTTGGAGGTATCTGCAAGATTAAGACATTCTGTATCCAAAATTGGGCCAAATATCCTTGGCAGAATGGACAACAAGCACTTGTGTGTATTGATAAGCCTAAATAGAGGGCACAATCAGGATGTAATACCAATGAGCTCGGTCACAAGTGAATTACGAGAATGTCTGACAGGCCCCGTTAAAACGTCGGTATCTGGGATTGAGCCCTGTATCAATTTGGCCATTATTCAAGATAACTTCACAGTATCTGCGCCTAATATAATATATCGTATGGCACGGACTTTTGTAAAAGTTCTTCCACAAAAAGCAGGCATTAATGTGACTGTTGTCACCGATGATGTCAGGCAAAAAACAGCGATAAAAGCTGAACTCACTCGAGAGCTTGGTCAAAGCATAGAACAACACCAATTGCATATCGTTTACCAACCGAAGATTGATACGATGACAGAAGGGTTGGCAGGCCTGGAGGCACTAGTGCGATGGGATCACCACAAGCATGGCTTTGTGTCACCGCTGACTATAATCAAAATTGCTGATGAATCAAATTTGATATATAAGCTGGAAACATGGATTTTCAAAACCGTCATCAATCAAGTGAAATACTTGAAAGATCATGGGCTTGAAGTTCCACTTATTTCTATTAACGTTACGGGCTACACATTGCAGCATAAGGATTTTGTTAACTTTGTTTCTAAGCAACTTAAGCAAAGCAACTTAAGCAAAGCAATATAAGTGGCAAAAATATTGATATTGTTGAGAGCTCGTTGTTCGAGGATATTAATGCCGCCATTGACGTAATGAACAAATTCCGAATGTATGG
>JBKEFM010000106.1:0-15503 GCA_046709505.1 Paraglaciecola sp.
GGCTGTGGGAAAACGAAAATGGGGTAAAAACGGCTGCCCGAGCTGGTCAATAAGCAAACAACTGTCTTGCTCACCCAAACGTAAACTTAAATAGGCTCCTAATACACCTATACAACAGGCGTTTTGGGTTTCCTGGCTGGCAATAAACTCACCAAAAGCCAGATCAATAGGGCGGATTTTACCCTGGCTTAGCAGCAGCGGCAATACCTGCGCAGCTGTTGAATGGGTGATGTCGGTGTCGGTGTGTGCAGTGAGCGTTACCATAAATCCAGTTGACCTTGTGTTGTATCCGCTTGCGTATCGGTGGCTAGGGCTGGCTTGATTGATCCGTCCGTATAGTGCCCGGCAAACAAGGCATCTAACGCCAGGATCAGCGCCTTGTCAGGCAACATATGAAAAACGCCGGCCCCCGGAGCTTGGCTGCTCATGCCCCGCAAAAATAAGTAATAAGCCCCGCCTAAATGGGTTTCATACTGATAATCGCCCACTTTTATGCCTAACCAGCGATGTAAAGCCAGGGTATACAGGATAGCTTGCAATTGATAATCGTGTTCAGTCATAGCCTGCTCTAAGGCACCGGGCGTGTAATGCTCCAGGCTGTCCCCCAGATGATTGGATTTGTAATCCGCCACATAAAACTTGCCATTGTATTCAAAGGTTAAATCGATATAGCCCTTCAACATGCCATGTAATTTCTCAAACTGGTAATGATGCTGGCGCTGGGGGTAAAAGCGATTGAGCAGCTGATTAAACTGCCCTGCATGCACCTCGCGCAGCGGCAAATGGAATTCCATTTCCACCAGCACCTGGCGTTGACTTAGCTGTGCCAGGCACACCCCGTCTGGCGTTGCGGTAAAGGGGGCACGCAAGATATCCGCCAGCCAGATTTCCAGCATCGGATACCAGACTTCATCTATGCCGTACCACTTTCCTTGCTGGGCGATAGACTCAGCCAGCTGTACAGGGTGCATAAATTCGATATTCTCCAGCACCCCATGTAAAAATGATCCCGCCTGTGCCCCCCTGGTAAAGGCAAATTGATCCATAGGTTGCATATCGGATGTTTGATCTTCTGCCAGTTCATCGGCTTCACTGGTAGCGATATTCTCAGCCACATCTTGGCTATCGGCCAATTCTGCATTGGCAAAAAGGGCCGTCACATCGATTTTATCCACTCCCTCATCCAAACCCGGCGCGATAAATTCGATATGTTTTTGTTGACTGCTAATAGCAGAGTAACTGGTCAGTCGCCATTTACGCTGCACAGGCCGTTCAAGATGGGCAACTTGCCAGTGCAGCTCAGTTGCTTGAGCGGGAGCGTCCTTAAGCCCCAGACCAGCCTGGCTATTGGGGCTATCTTGCTCTGTCTCTGATGATCCATCAAAGGGACAATAAGCCACATCCAGGCTGTGCTGTAAATCGCTTAAACGCCCGGCGATAAGCGCCTCATTGATAGGATCTTCGGCCTTAAACAATACCCGGCCCAGGGCAGTCAGCTGCAACTGGGATTCTCTCTTGCGCTGGGTGTGAGCATTGTTCCAAATCCCCACAAAACAATAATGCACCGCCCGGGTCAGGGCCACATATAATAGTCTGATATCTTCTGCCAGACGCTCATAATCGGCCTGTTGCAGAGGCTGTTCCTGTGCTAAAAAGTCCACCACCAGGCCCTGATCACCGTGGTGATAAATGGCATCTTTGGCGGCCCGATACCGGCTGGCAAAGGGAATAAACACCAACGGAAACTCCAGGCCTTTACTGGTGTGCTGGGTGATGATCTGCACCAAATTCTCTTCAGTTTCCAGGCGAATTTGCTGGCCTTCATGGTTGTGATCAGGCTCAGCCAAGCGCTCGGCAAACCAGTGTAATAACTGGCTCTGGCCGGACATCAACTGACTTTGCACTTGCAGTAACTCAATCAGGTGACGTAAATCTGTTAAGCGGCGCTGGCCATCGCCATAGTGCTCAACCAGTTTTTCAGCTACTGCAAAATGACGTAATAACAGATTAACCGCCATCATCAGGCCATGGCGTTGCCATTGCTGATGCCAATAAATAAATTGCTCAACCAGTTGTTGCCAATGCAGTTCATGGTTAAACAGCGTATCGAGTTCCAGGGCATCATAGGTAAATAGTTCACTGACCAAGGCACTGCGCAAGAAGCGATCATTACCCGGGTCAGCCAAAGCTTGCAGCAGCGCAAACAAGTCCACGGCGGTTTGACTGGCAAATACGCTCTTGCGGGCCAGAAATACGCTGTCTACCGCATACCTGCCAAGTGCCTGTTTAATGGCGTCAGCTTCATTACGGTCCCGTACCAGCACACAACAATCCCCTGCCCTTAGCGGTTTATCCGCCACCGTGGTTTGCCCCTGTTCGCCACCCAGAAACTGGGCAATTTGCCCTGCCGTGCGCTGGGCCATAATACCTTGCGCTTGGGTCCAGCCAATGGGCAGTCCATCGGTGGCGGTTAAATGATGAAATTGCAAACAGGCCTGGGGCGTATCGCCAATAACCAAGCCCGGGGGTTGTTTAACACTTTGCACCCCATAAAAGGGAATATCGTCTTCAAACAAAAACCCCCCTTCGCTTTGGCTAAATATGCCATTGACAACTTCCACCAAAGCCGGCTGAGAGCGCCAGTTGGTGGCCAGAGTAAACTGGCGCTGTGCACTAACCCGCTGCTTAGCCTCAATATAGGTAAAGATGTCTGCCCCGCGAAAAGCGTAAATCGCCTGTTTAGGATCGCCTATGGCAACCCAACAGGGTGGGTTGTCATGGTATTGAGGCGTATAAATCAGGCTGAAAATAGCAAACTGAGTGGCATCTGTGTCCTGAAATTCATCGATAAGGGCAACGGGATACCCGCCCTGGATAGCGCTGGCCAGGATTTGCTCAGCCTGTGGTTTTGCCCCTTGTTCAGCCAGAGCGTGATGCAAATTCATCAACAGATCATCCGGTGACAATAACTGCAAACGCTCTTTATTGCGGGCAAGGTTGTGGGCGCAATGAGTCAATGCATCCTGAGAATATGCCTGCAATAAGGCATCGCTGGCGGTTTTTTGCTTAGTAACCAGCCACTCAAAGCGGGAAAAATCAAGAGCGGATAAATCTTTCGAGGTTTTTTTACGCGCCCCCTGCACTTTTTCCGGAGTAAAAACGCTCCAAGGCTGTTTATCAAACGCCGGCTCAAGTTCGCCACTGATACAAAATGCCTGCATATCCCTGATGATGGTTAACTTGCCTAATTTGGTATTACCCTTCAGATCCGCACCAAGCAGTTGCTCTGCCACATTGTGGTCCAGCCACCAGCGTTTAACCTCCACCACGCCAGCCGTATAGGCCTCAACTGCCTGATGTGCATCTGCCACCTGCACATCCTGCAAGGGCCTGACCTTGCGATACAATAAAGACTGTAAACTGTTGCGCATATGCCCGGGCGCCGCCCAAACTTTCAGTAACTGGCTCAATATGGTCAAGGGCAAAGGCACGATATGGCTGCGCCAATAATCTTCTACCGCCAGTTTCAACCACTGAGATTCATCCAGGATCAAGCTTTGCTCGTAAAGCGTCCCGCTTTCAAAGGCGTGTTGGGTTAACATTCGCTGGCAAAAACCGTGAATGGTAAATACTGCGGCTTCGTCCATCTGTTTGCCGGCCAGCAATAAACGCTGACAATCCAGTGCCAGGTTGGCGCTGCGGTCAATTAAATGCTGGATAAAACCATCACTGCTGTGGCCGGCATAGAAATCCAGATAAGCGGTGCGTAAACGCTGGCGGATCCGTTGTTTTAATTCAGCTGTGGCCGCATTGGTAAAGGTCACTACCAGAATTTTATCCACAGACAAAGGCTGACATTCATCACCGAGTAACAGGCGTAAATACAGATTTACTATAGTATAGGTTTTGCCCGTACCGGCACTGGCTTCAATTAAGGATGAACCTGTAAGGGGAAAAGTGCGGGTATCGAGGGGGATCATGCATCAGCCCCCTGGGTGGCTAACAGCCCTGCTAATAAGGTTTCACTTACCTGGGTGAATTGGCTGAAATGCTCGGCCAAATCGCCACAGGCTCGATGAATATGGGGCTCGTCACCCTCCCCTGGCATAAAATAACTGCCATTAAACACGCTTAATGTCTTGCCCTGATCAGTGGTTGTTAACCAAGCCCAGGCGCTTTTTGGATAAAAATGGATAATTTCTTGTTGTCCCTGTAACCAGTAATTCACAAATAACGCCAGCTGTTGATGGGCATCATCAACACCCAGCGCAGGAATAATAAAATGCTGTTTATCTCCCACGCCAACAAAATGAGCCTGTTTGTTACTGGCTATTGAGCCATTGGCACACAGGCTCAACCAGCTAAGCCATAACCGGAGAATATCGTTACCCCTTATTTTACCTGGCCGCCACAGCAGCAAATTGCCATCAAACAAGGTATCAACCCAACCACCAAGCATTATGGGATCTGTGGCTGCATCAAGATCATCGGCCTGTTTGGGCAAGGTAAAGCTCAGCGCCACCTCAACCCTTCGGGCCTGATGATCGCCTATCAGGCCGGCGAGTTTTTCCGCCAACGCCTGGGACTGTTTTTCAAGGGGCTGCAGGCTTAAAGCACCGGCATTGCCCATGGGGAGTTTTCCCTCAGCCATTAACCGGCTGTGCCAGTCACTTTGCTGGCCTTGAACCAGACGTTCGTTTAATGTGAAGCGTTCCAGGGCATCAAATTCAAAGGGCTCATCGTCGTTTATGCCTTGATTGATAACATTCATGCGGGTCTGCCAGCGTTTATTAAAAAATGCCTTGGCTGGATTATTAAAAAACGCAATAAGCTCATCCAGTTCAAGTATATCAAGGGGTTCGTCCCCCAAAGCAGGTCCCAGAGGCCGGGCAAAAAAGTTTTTCGATTGCCTCACCACACCTTTATGACTGGCCTGCTGTTTGGCCAGCGCTAACCATTGCTGCTGATAACTCAAGTGCGTCGTTGCGTTTTTGCCATCAGCGCTAAAGTAACGGGGGTGAAAAGGCTGCAGAGCATGTTCTGTATGCAGGTGTTGCCACCAGTTTTGCTCTGTTTCTTTGACGGCCAAGGGCGCTTCCCCGGCTAAACAAAAAGTCTGGGCGGTATACTCGAGCAATTCGCTAAGTAAAATAGAGGGACTTCTGGGTGAGTTATCTTTTGCACTGTAGCCCAGATAACTGAGGTATAACCGATTGCGCGCCGATAATATAGCTTCCAAAAACAGGTATCTGTCGTCGAGCCTGCGGGACCGGTCACCCCGTCGGGCCTTGCTTTCACGCATCAAGTCAAACCCCATGGGCACAACCTGCCGGGGATAATCGCCATCATTTAAGCCCAATAAACATACCACCTTAAACGGCACGCTGCGCATGGGCATCAAGGTACAAAAATTAACATAACCGGCTAAAAAACGCTGACCCACGCCTTTTGACGTTAGGTTCTGCTGTAGCTCAGCAACAAAGATATCCTGTTCAATTGCCTTCTCATATTGCCCCTGATGGGTCAACATCTGCTCCAGTGACTGGCGTAATTGTAATAAATAGCCCTGATCGTCGTCGCCAGCCAGATAAAATGCATCGATAAAATCCAGAGCACCTGCCACCTTGTTATCGATAGTGGCGCTGCTTTGACAAAATTCCAGGGCCTGGGAAAGGTGTTGACTGAAGAGGTAAAATTTACCCAGGGCTACGGCCTGTTGCCCCTCTATATCCCCATAAGGTGCAATAACCTGTTGTCCACTAAACAGTTGTTCTCCCCCCATAGCGTAACCGGACAACAGACGTTGCAAACCAAAAAGCCAGGTATTTTGGGCTTCCTGGGGCAACGCCCAGCGCGCTTTGTCATGGCCATTCCAGCCCCAGCGCACACCCGCTTTGGTTAGCCACACATGGAGCAAGTCAAATTCTGCGGCGCTTAAATCAAACTGACGTTGAATAGCAGGCACTTCACACAGTGCCAGTACATCAGATAACGCCAGGCGGCTATGATGCAAGGTCATCAATTGCATAAAACTGTTGAGTAAGGGTGATTCTTGCTCAACATTGCGATCCGAAATAGCATAGGGAATAGCCAAGGCACCTTGCATACCGCCAAACACCCCGTCAATAACCGGCGCATAGCTCGCCACATCGGGCATCATCACAATCACATCTCCAGGATGCCACCCAGGATTAGCGGCAAACAGATGTAATAACTGATCGTGCAGCACTTCCAGTTCCCGAACTTTGGAATGACAGGCGTGTACTTGCACTGACTTATCATCACTGGCAATAGCAATTTTGGGGTATTCAATGCCATTGCTTAACAGCTCATCAGGAGACAGTGGTTCGCTGGCACCACGACAGGTGAGTTCAAGAACTTCATGGTGAATATGTTCAAGGATATTGGCGGGTTCGTGTTCGATAAAAAAATCATGTTGTTCGATATCTAGATTAAGCAACATATCCTGATAATCCCGGCCCAACTTGCCCCAGGAGGCGAGCAACGGATTGCCCACCAACAAATAATCATCCATGCCTGGCAGTCCTTCGCTTTCTTTGTCAGGCTGCTTAAGCTGACTTTTCAGCAAGGTCTTGGTATCGACTATATCTCCCCAGTAATGCTGACTGGGGTTAAACCAAAAAATGATCACCTCACGGTGCTCGGCCAGGGCCTTGAGGATCTCCAGTTGTTGCACGGGCATCGCTGATAAACCAAATACAAACAAAGGTTTAGATTGACTGCTCGAGGCCTCACCAGCTAATTTACTCAGCAGCGCCTGGTGTAAATTGGCTCGATGAAAAGGTGATTCTTGCAACTGCGCGGCGCAAGCAACCAGTTGACGCCATAAAATGGGCTGCCAGGGTTGTTGGCTGACATCGGTATCGTCAAGGGTATTGTCACCTTGCTCCCAGGCCAATATCCACTCAGGGCGATACACCAGGTATTGGTCATAGATATCGGCTATTTTTTGACACAACTGATAAAGCTTAAGGGGCGTATCATCACTCAAGTATTGTTCGATAGTCGCAAATTCTGGCTGCTTTAGAGATGCGGGCAAAATGCCCATCAACTTCCAGGTCATATTGTCTTTGGTAAAAGCCGACTGCTCCGGCAAATCGCTGATATGCTGGCGATACAACTGCCAGATAAAACTCGATGGCAGCGGGAAATCAAGATTGGCCGCCACACCCAGTGCTTCGCCAATTTCAATTTTAAGCCACTGGGCCATGCCAGGGCTTTGCACCAAGATACTGTCAGGGACAAAGATATCTTCTATCCCCTGATTTTGCTGTAGCCAGGCGATTAAAACCGCTGCGAGACTTTCCATTTTGTTGGACTGTACTAGGTGTAACATGGCAAATCATCATCCACTGAAGCAGGCTTGCCAGTGTAACAAAGATCCCGGCAAGAAAACCATTGTAGTTTGTAATCTCTGGGCCCTATATTGGCTAAAAATAACATTATTGTTCAACTAATTAGCTATCGTCCCCTGGTTATATAGCCAAAGCCATTGGCGTTGCAGCATCCAGAGAGACGGGTACACATCGCTGACTATACTGAATAAAAGCGGGGCATAATTAACCCTTGAGCATAAGGTAATAAGCGGAGTTACAAAAACAGATGAAACAAAAAAAATACCAGTCACAACTGACCAAACTGCAGATTGAGTTAGTCTGCTTGCAGACGTGGATCCTGCAACAGGGTTTGCGCGTGGTTGTGGTGTTTGAAGGGCGGGATGCAGCAGGTAAAGGGGGCGTGATCAAAGCGATCACCAGCCGACTCAATCCCCGAGTTGTGAAGATAGCAGCATTAGGTAAACCCTCAGATCGGGAAAAAGCCCAATGGTATTTCCAGCGCTACGCTGCGCAATTGCCCGGGGCCGGAGAAATGGTGTTATTTGATCGCAGTTGGTACAACCGCGCTGGTGTGGAAAAAGTTATGGGATTTTGCACCGACGATGAATATCAGGATTTCTTATTAGCCTGCCCAGAATTTGAAGACATGTTAATTCGCTCGGGGATTATTGTGATCAAATACTGGTTGGCGGTGTCTGACGAAAAACAGGAGCAACGTTTTATTGAACGTTTGAACAACCCACTTAAGCGTTGGAAATTTTCTCCTATGGATTTGGTGTCCCGCAGCAAATGGGTGGAATATTCTAAAGCCAAAGACGAAATGTTCAAACATACTGACACCAACATCAGTCCGTGGAACGTGGTTAACGCTGATCACAAAAAACGCGCCCGTCTCAATTGTATTGCTCACCTGTTGCAGCAAATAGACTACCAGACAATCCCCCATGACAAAGTTGAGCTGCCAGCAATTGATAAAAGCAGCTACAAGCGCCGGGATAAACATAAGCAGCGCTTTGTACCTGAAAAATACTGAGCCAAACATTGACACAGTTCAAGGGTTGACTGTTCTACCTTGAAGTTCGTTACTGCCAGGCATACATTAAATAACCAATCAGTTAGTTATTTAATGGTGGGATAAAATGCAACGGGCCGTCACTGAACATGCCAAGGATCGCCGGCGCAGCAGCCTGTTAAAAGCAGCACTGGATGAATTTTTTCACCAGGGTTTTAAGCGGGCCCGTATGGAAGATATCGCCCGGGGAGCCGGATTAAGTAGGGGTACCTTGTATCTGTATTTCACCTCTAAACAAGCCTTATTTATGGCATTGTTCGAAGAGGTTGCCATTACTGTGAGCACTGTAAGCAAACAGGCCATGGGCGCTGCAAGCGCTCCACAAGCCCTACAACAGCTGATGCAATCTATCCCCCAAACTTATTCGCACTGCCCCTTGCCCAAATTAGTCAAGGTATTAATAAGCGATGCCAGGGGAGCTCCACAGCTGGTCGGATTTTATCAAGAGCAGGTTATAGGCCGGGTATTTACCCTGCTGGAAAACATTTTACACCGGGGAGTGGCCAACGGTGAATGGCACTGCCAGGATGTGGCCTTAACCACGCGTCTGTCTGGTGGTGGCGCCTGTCCTGTTTTCGGTTATCTGGCGTGTCATATTTGAACCGGTGACGGGTAATAATAAGGCGACTAAGCACAGTAAACTGGATCTTAACGCCTTATTAGCCCTGCATACCCAATATTTATTAGTGGCCCTTGCCAACCCGCCTATGATGCAAAATGACGAAACCTAACCCAACATTCACGTATCAAACCGCCCTGCTATTACTGCTCACCTGTGGCTTATTTGCCTGCGAGGGCCAACAAGCCACAAGCCGATTAAGCGGTTATGTGGAGGCACAATTACTGTATATAGCCGCACCACAATCAGGTTGGTTAGACTCCCCCTCGCTCATCGGAGGTGAGCAAGTCAAGAACGGGGGAGTTGCTGTTTCAGCTGGACGAGCAACAGCAACTCGCTGTGGTAAGTGAAGCCCGATTTCGCCTCAACCAGGCCATAGCCCAACAACGCGACACCACAACAGGGACAAGAGAACAAGAACTGGCTCAGTTGCAGGCACAAAAAAATCAAGCCATCGCTGCCCTGAAGCTGGCCAAAAGTGAACGCCAGTGTTGCTAAATTAGCGACTATCGAAGTGGCGAAATTGGCCGTCCGGGAACAATTGATAAAAAGTGCCGACGCCGCTCACCATCCCGCCCAAGCGGTGCTGACCCAGGCTCGGTGGCAATTGACCCAGCGCCGTGTACTCGCCCACACCAGCGGCCAGATAGAAGAGGTATTTTATCGCCAGGGGGAATACGTGACCCAAGGAAAACCTGTCGTGGCCTTGCTACCCACTAACGCTTTGACGGTACGCTTTTTTGTTCCCCAGGGGCAACTGGTGAACATTACCCTGGGGGATATGGTTAAGGTAGCAACCGATGGGCTGGCACAACCACAAAACGCCCGCATTTTTCACATTGCCCGTAGACGTTAGCCTGCCATGAGCGAACTTGCGGTAGATGTTCATGGACTGGTAAAACGTTTTGCTGACAAGGTGGCCTTAAATGGGGTGGATATACAATTGCCCAAAGGTCAGGTATGGGGCTTTTTAGGGCCAAATGGATCCGGTAAACCTTAGATTCCGACAATAACCGCATGATTTGTGGTTTGCTTAAAATCGACCAGGGCAGTGGCAGATGTCTGGGGCTGGACGTTTTACGCCAGGGGGAACAGATCCGCCGGTTAACCGGCTATATGACCCAGAATTTTTCATTCTGGAACGATTTGAGTTTGCGGGAAAATCTTGATTTTGTGGCTCGTTTATATCAGTTACCCAGGTGCCGGGAGTGTGTGCAGCAAACCCTGGAAAATCTGGGCCTTGAGCAAAGACAAAGGAATACATTGGCCAGCCCTGGTGAGTGAACACAGACCATAGACTTTTATTCAACTGGATTTACACAAGAAAGGATATTATTTTACACTTTACTCAAATTTAGGTTGAAGCGGTTCTTCCCACTCTTTTATTTATGCAAGATCACGGACGTTTCACAATTTGGCTAGAATATAAGGTGTTGTTTTTTACTGACTGCGCTACCTGGAATACGGATACAACGCAAAAGTTTTGTAAAGAGTTCAAACGCCCGGCCTGGCTAGGCAATTGAAAGGTCAAAAATGGGTGACGATAGCCAACCTGACCGATTGGCTATCGTCACCCCGGAAACCCAACCTTTATTGCGCAAATTAGCGATATATGGAATACAATACGGGTTACTGATTGTATTCCATATATACCCGCCAAGCGCAGTGAAAAGTTTTCAACTCAATAATATCAGTCAAAAATTAATCTCTGACTATCAGCGTATGCATTTTTTATTAAACAAGACGCCTTTACCTGGTTACACCAGCAAGGCGATCAAACCAAAAGCACTCGCTTTACCCAGCGCGTAACCAGCGGTAAACTTGCCAGGCAAATATCAAACCAATATTAGCGATTGTTTATAGACTCGGGCCAAATAAAGCCAGATCATTTACCCGTAACCATATGCTCCACTATGATCACCACGTTATTCTTCCTAGCAAAGCAATTGCCCGGTCTGTTAATATGCTTATCTTACTTTTCCTGCATTTTAATCCTGGTTTCTTATGAAAATAATCTCATTTAACATCAATGGAATACGCGCTCGCCTTCATCAACTTCAGGCGCTTATCGACAAACATCAACCAGACATTATTGGCCTGCAAGAAATCAAGGTGCATAACGATATGTTTCCGGTGGCAGATGTAGAAGCCATGGGTTATAAAGTGTATTTTCACGGCCAAAAAGGCCACTACGGTGTAGCCATGTTGTGCAAAAACGAGCCCAGTGACGTGCAATACGGTTTCCCCGGCGATGATGAAGACGCCCAGCGACGAATGATCATGGTCAGCTATTCGCTGCCTAATGGTGAAACCCTGCGGGTATTGAATGGTTATTTTCCCCAGGGAGAAAATCAGACTCATGAGACAAAATACCCGGCAAAACGTAAGTTTTACCAGGATTTGTCTACTTATTTGACTAAATATCACACCCCCCAAGATAATCTGATAGTCATGGGCGATGTAAATATCTCCCACACCGATCTGGATATTGGTATCGGTGAGGCTAATCGCAAACGCTGGTTGCAAACCAAAAAATGCAGCTTCTTACCCGAAGAGCGGGAGTGGCTTAACCACTTGCTGAGCTGGGGCTTTAGTGACAGTTTCCGTACTCTGCACCCCGAAACAAACGAGCATTTCAGCTGGTTTGATTATCGCTCCAAAGGCTTTTTAGATAACAGAGGCTTACGCATAGATCTGATTTTAGCCACCAGCGGTTTACATGGTAAATTAACCAGCGCCGGTATCGATTATGAGTTACGCGGTATTGAGAAACCATCAGATCATGCGCCCATTTGGGCCGTGTATAACTGTCAATAATAGCCAGGAGTCATGGCGTGTTAGCATACACCACCAATTTTCAATATTTTGCCTGGGCAGGCTATATAGTCTGCCTGTTGTTAGTCTGTAGAACCCTTACTTATAACATTATTACCCACGATAGAAAGATCCAGCACCTGGTCTTTGGCTGCGCCGCCAGTGTGTTTTGCTTGTGGATATTTCGCACCGGGATCTACCCTGGACTCAATGTGCATTTTTTATGGTTAACGGCCTTACTGTTGATACTGGGTTTTCGCTGGGCCATGGTCAGTGCGTTACTGGCCTTATTAGGCGTAACCCTAATTGGCAAAGAAAGCTGGAGTATGTTTGGTATTAACGGATTGCTTGGGGTCGTGGTACCCCTGTCCCTGAGCTATCTGGTTTACAGTTTTACCTTTCATAAATTAAGCCGTAATGTATTTGTGTATATTTTTGTCTGTGCCTTTTTACCAGGCGCATTGATGATGGCCATTAAAATGTATTTGTTAGGGGGCTATTTTTTTATCGACAACCAGTATGATTGGTTAACCATTAAAGACAATTACCTGGTACTGATTTGGTTGTTGCTGTTCCCAGAGGGTATGTTAAACGGCATGACCATGACGTTGATGATTATATACAAGCCACATTGGGTTTATACCTTTCACGATAAATTTTATATTTATAAAAAATAAAAAAGCCACGACCTAAAAATTTAGGTCGTGGCTTTTTACCAGTATTTCAGGGATTTCAACCGCCCCCCCTAAAAATATCTAGCTGTTAATTCGCTCTACCATAGCTTTACCCACTGCCGCGGCAGAAGGTGGGTTTTGCCCGGTAATAACTCTGTCTTGTTTGATAACATTCACACCCCAAGGGGCAATTTTGGCGTATTGCCCGGCTTTGCGGGTCAAAGCTTCTTCGAGCACGAATGGAATTTTATCAATGGTCTGGTATTCCACTTCTTCTTCACGGGTAAAACCGGTTACGGTTATATCTTCAATCAGGTATTTGCCATTCGACAATTGTATGGGTAACAGAGCCGCCGGGCCATGACAAACTGCGCCGACTACTGCGCCTTGTTCGTATATAGTGGCCGTCAATTTAGCGACATTTTTGTCCTCTGCTAAATCGGATAACAGACCAAAACCACCGGGGTAGTATACTGCATCAAAATCTTTAGGGTTTACATCCGCAGCTTTAAGGGTGTTAGCAAGCTTTTGGGTAAATTCTTCGTCTTTAAACATCTGGGCATTAACATCATCCCCTTCCATGTCTTGTCCGTAAACGGGCGCTGCACCGCCTTTAATCGAGGCAATTTGATAACCAATGCCTGCGTCTAAAAATTCATGTAAAGCGTGAGTCAGTTCAGGTGCATAAGTACCGTTAACTTCATTGGTATCGCCTAGGGTGGCGTGATTTGTTACTAAAATTAATACATTTTTCATTTTACTCATCCTTATTTAAAATAAACAAAAGGTGTTTCTGGTGAAACTGAGTGCATTATAGACACTCTAAATTTCAATGTTAATCCCCCTAAATAGCAAATGATTATTGCATATATGCGATAATCATTTTTATTTGTAAAGGCTACCGAGTATATGAGCAAATCATTCAATGGGATCATTGAGTTTGTGGCCGTCGCTGAAACAAATGGATTCTCTGCAGCCGCCCGTAAATTGCAGGTTAATGTCTCCCATGTGAGCCGCAAAGTGGCTGCTCTGGAAAAAGAAATCGGGGTGTCCTTACTGGCCCGAAGCACGCGAACCGTAAGATTGACTGACGCCGGACAGGCCTATTTTATTCACTGCCAGGAGCTGGTAAATGGCTTGCATGAGGCAAATGAGAAGGTGTTTGATACCCAAATTGAACTGAGCGGCATTCTTAAAGTCTCTGCAGCGGGGGTCTTTGCCGAACAACATATTGCGCCTTTGTTGATGGAGTTTGCACAATTGCATCCGGGGCTCAGTGTAGAAATGGATTTTGACTCGCGCAGGATTAATTTTATTGATGAAGCCTTTGATTTTTCAATCCGCTATGGCCCGATGCAAGATTCAAATCTGATTGCCAGAAAACTCACCAACCGCTCGTTGGTCGCCGCAGCCAGCGCTGACTATCTGGCGCAATACGGCGTGCCTCTTCATCCAAGTGAATTAACCCAACACCACTGTTTATTGACCAATAATGACACCTGGTATTTTAAGCAAAAAAACCAGCGCATCCCCGTGAAACTCAAGGGACGTTGGCGCTCCAACAGCGGTCGCAGCGTGGTTGAAGCCTGCGAGCGCGGTTTAGGTATTGCTTATTTGCCACGATCCAGCTTTGGCAAAGCTTTAGAATTTGGCAATGTGCAGCCGATTTTATCACCCTTTTGGAACAAGGACATCGCCACCTGGATAGTGTATGCCAATCGCCAATTCCTACCGGCAAAGGCGCGACTGGCCATCGATTTTTTGCTGGAGAAATTTGAAAACTGGCAGGAATAAATGCCGGTAAACTGCAAAAACGTCCATTAATAGCGGGGGTCTTACGGTCAATTATTGTTCAGTCTTCAATTACAAATAGATCCCTTAGAGTGCTTTCTTACTCATGGTGTTCATCTAATTGCCGGCCCCTGGCGTCCACCAGCATATTATATTTAGCCACAGTGAACAGCGGCCCGTAACCTTGATCACCTGCATTACATTTCAACATCCCTTACTTTATTGAGCCAACAGAGCCAAAGACTGCCGCTAAAATCATGATTATTTATTCAGTTAAGGTTTAGTTAAGGTTACCTACTTATTCTATGCCCAACTAATCAGGAATAGGAAAAGACTTTGGGTTTACGTCAATTATCTCTTTTAGTCTTGGCCTGCAGTTTTTTGGCCCATACGGCTGAGGCAAGCACTAAACAAGCACTCAATCACATCGATGGGCCTGCTGTTAATTTCAGTATCAACACACCGCAGCTTTCTGGCTCTTTAGCCGATCTGAAGGGCAAAGTTGCTTATATCGATTTTTGGCCGAGTTGGTGCAAACCCTGTCGTCAATCCTTTCTCTGGATGAATGAGATGCAAGATAAATATGCTGATGCCGGATTGCAGGTTATCGCTATCAATCTTGATGCTGAACCTGATCTGGCCCAGGATTTTTTAGCCAAAGTCCCGGCCAACATGCTTATCGTCTACGACCCTCAGGGAAATATAGCGAAGGATTACCAGCTGTTAGGCATGCCAAGCAGTTATATCGTTGATAAACCTGGTCGGCTACGATTTGCCCACAAAGGTTTTTTAACGCAAAGCAAAGCCAATATGAACATCAACTTCAGACACTTTTAAATGAACAGGAGTAAGTCACTATGCGTAGCAAAATTACTAAAATAGCTGCAACACTTTTACTTTTACAACTTGCCGGTTGTGCCAACCTTGGCGTTCAGCCATGGGAAAGAGATTTGTTAGCAAAAGATGAAATGGCTCTGGATTCAGAAGGTAATGATCTGGGACTAGACGATCATATTTATTTCAGTAAAGAAGGCACTAGTGGCGGTCGGGCGTTTGCAGGTGGCGGTTGTGGATGCAATTAAGGCAGATCAGGTCAGGAGTAAACACATGAAAAAGACAACGAATATCGGTGCAGCTTTGGCCACTGCTACTTGTGCATTATTACATCCTTATGC
>JBKEFM010000107.1:0-15431 GCA_046709505.1 Paraglaciecola sp.
CTGGTATTGGTATAAGTGTCTGCCGCTGCGTCACTTGGGATCAATACGGTCACTGCAAAACTACAAGAATCTCCTGAAGATAAGTTCACCCCTGAAATGGCTAACGTTGATGAGCCTGTAAGAGTGGCCCCTGCACCACAAAAATCATTGGCCGGCAAAGCCGTCGCTGTTAAGCCATTTAACGTGGCATTTAAATCGTTCGTAAAACTGAGGTTAGTGATATCGCTGCGCTGAAAATTGCTGATGGTATAAGTCAGGCTAGCCGAGGTACCCGGAGAAGAAAAGCCAGTAAAAGTTGCATACATCATCGGCAGTACTATGGTGACGCTGGCACCAATTGTTGTAAAGTCGAATTTCCGTTGCGGAAATGAAGGAAATGAAGGATGTGGCTGATCATAAGAAAAACTTTCGATATCATTGTTATAAGTATCTGCGGCATCTCCGGTAACATCAACTGTTATGGTACAGCTATCACCGGCGGTGAGTGTACCGCTGTTGCTTATGTCGATTGAACTTGAACCTGGTCCCGAAGTGATTTGCGCATTGCAAGTGCCTCCAACATTTGGTGCATTTGAAACAGTTAATCCGCTTAACGTATCAGTCATGTAAATAGCCATTATATTACTGGCTAGTGCGGAACCATCAAGGGTGTAGGTTAGTGTGGTGATCTCACTGGAGATTATGGTAGTGGGTGAGAAACTCAAACTAACCACCAAATTGCTGGTAGCAACAATTAGGTCGTCGCTGGCGGGGCCTGAATTACCGCTGCTACTGGTTAAATCTGAGGTAGTATTGGTGTGCGTACCGCTTGTGCTTGAAGTGACATCGACGCTAAAGGTACACGTTGCTCCAGCGCCGACACGGGCACCATTAAAACTGATGCTGTTGGTGCCTGATGTTGCCGTATAACTGCCGTCTGTGCAGTAACTTATGCCGTTGGCGGGGGAAGAAACGGTCATGCCTGCGGGTAGCGTATTACTAAAGGTTAGTGCGGTCGCACCCGTGATCTGTGCTGAATTATCTATGGTGTAGGTTAAGGTTGAGACACCACCAGGGGCAATTGTTGTTGGTGAAAACGCAATACTAAAGGTTGGACCACCGCCATTGGCGGAGACGCCAAAGCACATAAAAATCAAGAAAACCGAGCATTGAGAGAACTTATTTATAATTTTGTCCACTATTTATTTTCCTGCTAATTTAATGCTCGATATTTTTAAGTCTACCGAATATTAGGTTTGTCCAAGATTCATTAAGCCAAATTGGCTCAACGGAAGTTATCTGTTGGATTTACACAAATTCATCATTAACTGCTATGGGTAGTCAACCAGCTTGTTGAGCCACCTCTACAGGCTAGAGCAATACCCCAATAGTTTCCAATTTGAACCTACATTACACACCTAAATTTGATATTTTAGATTGCGAAACTTTTGCATTATTGTCGATCCAAACACAGTCATTTTTTAACGAGTCTCGCTTACGCATCGTTTAAACCCATGAAATTTCGACTAAAACAATCAATAATAATAACAAATTATCGCCAGCTTCATATTAGTCAATAGTATAATAACTAACCATTAACCCCACATTCATCAGTACCCTGGGTATGAGCGTTAATGCTTATTTATTAACCGCATAACCACACCCCCGCGTAAGCGTAATATGGCATCAAAGTAGTCTGTTTGCATCGCGGCAAACCTTTGGTTGCGCCAGAGACGGGCCTTTTTTATTTTTCTGCTTTGAATATATTCAGACTGATGTGACGGCAGCACGCCAGGCTTTCTAGCCCATTGCCTCGATATATTTGCCAGGCATATTCATTCATTGTTGTATCCAGCACCCAATGTAGGATATTTTCAATCCACCCAGTGGCTGCGCATGGCATTTGCAAATGTCTGACTATCCAGCTCGGCTGAACTGATGTAATAGCGATACGCTAGTTACGCTAGTTACGCTTTGGCACCGTTGCCTTGACGGTCGTGGATGGCAACACCTATTGTATTTAGCTTTGGCCATTTATCGAAATCCCCTGGCAGTTTAATAGCACTGAGCACCTGGTATTCGAGATACTCCTGCCGTCCATGGCCTTGCCCGTTGTAACGTGCCCTGCGGTGCTGCTCTTTATTGTTGAGGTTAAAATGTTTTTAAGGGCTGTAAATAGCGCTTATTGATTAACTTTCACGGCGAGTAGATAATATAGTTTTAAATATCTTTGTTTAACACCCATGGCATCGACGGTCACCAAACACCCTTTATTACCAACAACGCCAGCAAGGCTGGGTTGGCGGCAATTTCATTCGATTTAGCCTCGGTTTTTAACTACATCCATCACCACACCGATGCCCGTGGCAAAAGCGCTGACCATGTGAATAGTGGATTGACGATCGTCACGATTGTAAGCGCCCCGTAATGTCTTACGATTAATGGTGACCACATCCCCGGTCGTCGAGGTTGATATCGTATTCATCCAGCCAATAAAACCACTCAGAAAATACGCAGGTTCAATACGTGATATCAAGCGAGCAATGGAGTCATTTACAGGAATACAGTGCTCAAATGAGTCATATTTTTTCAGCCATACCAACCTAGCTGTATCAAAATCTTCAATGTCCTCCCAACCCTGGCAGGCGGTGACGACAGCACATACGGTTAAAAACAGTATATTGAATAATAAATAGCTGACTTTCGCTGTTTGGCGAGGATCGTTGATACTGGAAAAATGATGGGAAAAAACGTCAATCGACATGCTACAACTCGGCAAAAGGGAGTATAGGATCACAGTCGTGATATCTGGTCGCACTATTGTTATTTGTTCAAAAAACGTTCGCAATCTTGCCCTGACCTCGACATAGGTCATTAAATGTTACTTCACATCTGAATTCCCGAAGCTAAATGACTAATTTAATTGCAGATTACACCGATTCATCTTTTACACGGATCATCGCCTTGGCATAACCAAAGTCTTCCAGAATGGCATACAGACAAGGGATCACGAACAACACCAGTAAGGTTGATGTGGCAATACCAAAAACGATGCTGGTAGCTAACGGGATCAATATTTGTGCCTGTAAACTGGTTTCAAACAGCAGCGGTGTCATACCGGCAATAGTCGTGATGGAGGTCAGTAAAACCGCACGAAAGCGATCATGACTCGCCTTGGCTGCTGCATCATGTACAGACATACCATTAGTTACGCGCTTTTTAACAAATTCAACCAGTAAGATAGAATCGTTAACGACAATACCCGCCAAAGAAACAAAACCTAACATCGATGGCATAGTGAATTGCAGTCCCATCAGCAGATGTCCCCAAATCACGCCAATCAATGCCAGTGGAATAGCGACCAACACGACTAAGGGTTCAACATAACTTTTAAATTGAAAAGACAATAAAATAAAAACCCCAAACAAACCCAGTACCAGGGCTCGCATCATCGAAGATTCGGTGGTGCCAGAATTTTTTGTTTCACCTTCAATAGAATAGTCGAGAGTGGGATACTGCGCTTTAAATTGCGGAACCCAACGACTTATCAGGTCGGTCATCACCTGTTTAGTATTATTAACATCGGGATTAATATCGCCATAAACAGTCACCGCTCGTCTATTATTAACCCGGCTGGTTCGGGAATAACCCCGAACAGATTTTATATCCGCAATGGAGGATAGCGGAATGACCGCTTTAGTGACGGGATTAACGATAGCAAAATTGTCAAAATCGATAAATTCATCCCTGGACTCATGGGCAAGGATCACAGTCACGTCAAAGGTTTCCTGCTCAACACTGGTTTCTAAAACCTTAATACCCTGAAACGCGGCGCGAAGTTGATTGGCGATAGTTTGCCCGTCTATACCCAGACTATTCGCGCCGGATTTCAATGAAATCTCATACTCTGGTTTACCAGGACGCAAGTCGTCCAGCAGGTTATTAACCCCCGGATAACCGCTTAGCCAATGTTGTAACTCAAAAGAAGCTTGGGAAAGTTGCTGATAATCTTCACCGAACAAGCGGATCTCAATGGCACGACCACTGGGACCAACGGCAGGCTCCTTAAATGAAATCGTTTGCGCCTGGGCAATAGTGCCGGCATTTTCTCGCCAACTATTGATAAGGCTTTGCATTTTTGTATGGCGCACTTGCGCGGTCAATAAATCAACTGTGATGGTTGCCAGATGTGGTCCAGCTTCGAAAGCGTCGGCATTTTCGTGATGGCTAACCGTAATCGCTTTGATTAAAGGTTGTTTTTCATCTGGTCTAAATTCCTGCTCACTGGTGCGCAGGGCCGTTAACAGCCTCTCGACTACCGCTTCGGTCTGATGAAGCGGTGTACCTGATGGCATTAGAATGCGCGCTTGCAGCATATCGCCTTCGATATTGGGAAAGGCCGCAAATTTTAGAATACCCGAACCTAACATTGATATTGAAACAAAAAATAACGCGACAACAGCACCAATAAAAGCGTAACGAAAGGCAACCAGTTTTTCTACTAACAAAAAAACCTGATGCCGTAAGTTTGCAAATTTTTGATCAAACAACAGGCGAAAAGTCGATTGCTCTTTTTTAACCCCATGGGATAGAGAATGGTATAAATGATGAGGTAAAATTAAAAAAGCTTCGATCAGTGAGACAGTGATCACCGAAATCAGCACTATGGGGATCACCTTTAAAATCTGACCAAGATCACCTTCGATAAAGACCAAGCCAATAAAGATACATAAGGTTGTGACAAAGGATGAAGCCACACCACGAGCCACAGCCTTAGTGCCCTCAATGGCAGCTTGAAGGGGCTCAACACCTTTTTTCATCTGGTTGCCAATAGATTCGGCGATAACGATGGCATCGTCCATCAATATCCCCAGTGCCAGCAAAAGCGCCACCATAGAAATCATATTGATGGTGATCCCCATTTGACCAAGCACAAAGGCACTGGCCAGAAAAGAGATAGGTAACCCCATCACGACCCAAAAGGCATAACGAATGGTAAAAAACAGCCACATCACCGCAAAAACCAACAACAAGCCTTGCCAGGCATTCGTCACCAGCATCTTGATCCTGTCTTTGACAATACTGGTTGCATCCTGAGTTAACGAAAGGTTAACGCCTGTAGGTAATTTAGCCTGCTCGACTGCCACGACGGCTTCAACTGCCTGCAGTACGCGCAAACTATCATCGATAGTATTTTTATTGATTTTTAACAGCGCGGTTGATTGTCCATTGTAACTGACCTTTTCTTCTGCCAGCTCAAAGGTATCACTAATGGTTGCAATATCACCCAGATGCACATCGTTGCCCGCTTCACCACTAAAAATAACGAGATCAGCAAGATCTGCCCTGTTACGTCGTTCGTCGTTAAAGCGTAATTGAATTTCACGAAAATTGGTTTCAATCGATCCCAGTGGTAAATCCAGATTTTGTCTGGCGATCAGATCGCCAAGCTGCTGAAGGCTCAAACTATAACTACGCAGATTGGCATTGGTCACTTCAACTCGCAACTGGCGTTTTGAAAACCCCTGGATATCTACCAGGGGGATCTGGGGATTTAATAACAGACGCTTTTTCAGAAACTCCGCCAGATCCTTTAATTCCCCCCGGGGCAGATCTGCGGTTAATGCTACCGAAATAACATTTTGCGTACGACCCGTTTCGGTTACGGTTGCTATCTCGGTGTCTAGTGGAAAGTCGCTAATACCGTCAACTGCGCTTTTGATATCATCCAAGAATTGACTGAAATCCCCCTTCTGCAGCATTTTAACCGTCATAAGGCCAACATTTTGCCTCGCCTGACATATTTTTTCATCCACAAAACTAATACCATCAAGGGCATCTTCCAAAATAAGGCAGATCCCCTGCTCAACGTCCACAGGTGTCGCGCCGGGATAAGGCACTCTGATATCAACAGAATAAGTATCTATTACCGGAAACGTTTCCCGCTTGATTTGCGGCAAAGTGACCGCACCGATCCCCACCAGTAGCAACATCAGCAGATTAGCCGCAGTTGGGTGGGCGGCAAAAAAACGGATCATAATGGATCACCTAACCATTGCTGTAATTTTTGTTGCGCTTTTTTATCGGCTATGGGCTGTAGAGTCATACCGTTAACGGCAGGAAAAACATCAGAAGTAATGATTTTATCACCCGTCTTTAATGGCTCGTTCAATAGCGCCAAATCACCCTGTAACTGGAGGTTTTCAACGGTCACTCGCTGCAGGGTATTATCAGGCGCTATGCGAAAGAGTTCGTTTTCATGTAAGGCAAAACGGGGCACCGCAATAAATGATTGCGGTGCCCCAAGCAAAGCGACCTTCATATACATGCCTTCGAGTAATGGTGGTTTTTTACCCGGCTCGATATTTAAATAATTACCTTCAATACTTACCGTGACACCAAATGTGCGACTTTGAGGATCCAGATTGTCACTAAAACGTTCAACTTTGGCTGGCCAGGATTGAAACTGGCCGTTGGCCATTTCCACCCGGGCAGTCAATCCCATTGAAGCGAGTATGTCACCCATATTAATAAAGTCGTGTTGGGATGCATCCTTTAATTTTTCCCGGTTAAATCCCTCTGAAAAGCGACTAAACTGAGCCATAGTAAATTGTGCATTGATGACTATTTTGTCCAGGCCAGAGGCATTAAACAGACTCGCTCCCGTGGCAACGTATTGGTCCAGTTCAACCAATACATTGCTGATCCGACCGCCAAATGGCAACTTGACCTGGGTGCGATCCAGATCACGCAAACTACGCACCAATTTAGCTTGTGCAATAGCCAGTTGCGCCTTCATGACCTGCAGATCCGAGGGTAAGGTCGTTTCTTTGTTTTTAAGCTGTTGTACTTCCTGCTGTTGTTGCAGCAAATTTTGTCTTTCTTGATCCAGTTTGGATTGGGAGACCGCCCCACTTTGCTTGAGCTTTTTAAGACGGGCATATTCCTGCTGGCGAACATTAAGTTTTTCACCGGCGAGTTTAAGTTCAAGTTGATTGTTCTCGATGGTCAATTCCATTTCTTTAAGATTGGCTTTATTGGCCAGTACATCAGCTTCAGTCTGTTTGAGTTGTAATTGATAATCTTTGTCGTCAATCGTGAGTAGCAGTGTGCCCGCTTGAAATATTTCACCTTTCTTTAAATTGGGATTAATGTAGGTAATTCGGCCGCTAACTTCAGCCTTGGCCTGTAGGTTCACATCCTGCTTAACCGTGCCAAAACCAATGATTTCCGGGCGGATCATTTGCGCCTGCACAGTGACATAATTAACGGCCATACTGGGCCGCTCAGCCAGTTGATGTTCCATGTCTGGCTGCAACTTGATAATAAACAGCATCAGTAAAAAGCCTGTCAGAGCGATTGCAGGTAACACTAATTTTGTTTTTAACCATTTTTTCATTTGCTCTGCTCCTGATTGCAGCCATTAATAAATAGAGAATAGATATGTTCGGCCCAGGCAGGATCGGCCAGTTCTTCATCGCTGATCTGCCATGCCAGTTTACGTACTGGCTCGCCAATAAATGGCAAGATGATCATCGAAATTAAATTAAACGCCAGGTACTTGGCACGAAGCTGATCGTCAATATGCAATGACTGCTGTATTAAGCCTGATAACATATGTGCCATTCGTTTAGGGAAACGTTCGATAAAGGCATCTCGAAAAGGTGAGTCGTCTTTTAGTACTTCGTCATGGATCATTCGGGCAAAACTACTATTTTCGCTCAACATGTTAATCAAACCCTTGATCACAGCTTTAAGGGGATCAGGTGCGTTTAAAAACTGCTGCATCCGGCTAAGGTGCACATCGGACATTTGATCTAATAGAGCAATAAAGAGCCCTTCTTTATGTTCAAAATAATAGCGGATCATGGCAGAATTAACGCCTGCACGCTCAGCAATATCACGGACAGTGACAAGACGATAACTTTTTTCCATCAACAAAAATTGCGTAGCCTCCAATATCAGAGATTTCTGCAGCTGTTGTTTTTCAGGGTCGGCAGGACGGCCGCGAGGTGAGTTTGGCATAGGGGGACTTATAGCTTATGATTTAACTACACAATCGTTTAATTAAATAGTAAAGCAGCTCACTTATCAAGCAATATATCAATGCTATTGTAGCCTGACTAAATTTCTCCCTTGTCTAATAGAATGATCAGACTGTGCCAAAGATCCCATATCACAGGTTATTATAGGCACTGGAGGGGTCTCAACGTGATAATGGAGCATACAGAAAGTGAAATGAAATCGCCGGATGACAGCTATATCCAAGTGTTCTAAAAATGTTGAATGAGTCCTGCAAGGCTAAACGTCTTTGCTGAAGGTAAAAGGCGGAGCATCGACACCGCCGGCGTCAGTTGCATACAGGGCAGCTCAGAGGGGCTCCGTATCTTGCCCTGGTTAAATGGTACCTGAGGGTTAGTCATCTGGGAGCATCCACCAACCTGCCTTAATAATAAAAAAAAATATTATGTGCTGGCTGCAAGTGTTATCAGCTTAGTCTTGTTGCTCGGGGTCGCACACTTTGCCTACACGCCTTTGCTACCTATTATGCAGGAACAGACTATTCTGGATGATATCAGTGCCGGCTGCGTGGCCGCTATTAACTATGCGGGTTATATGTGCGCTGCCTTTATTGCCGCTTCGGTCATTGATTTAATGATCAAAGATACCCTGTATCGTGCGGGCTTAATTACCGCCATTGTGACAAGAGCAGGGATGGTCGTGCCCTTTCAAATAGGGAGAACGCAGAGTAAAAATACTTCGTGCATTCCCTTTGGGCGAGTTTTAAACAGGCTTATTCAGCGTTGCTCGAATTTGAAAGAGCACCACTATTACTTCATTTAAGCGCCTTGATTAAGCCCATTTACATTCTCGTACAGCAATCACTGACTAACACGGGTTGGTATTACATCAAAAAATGAACGTTAAGATTCATTTTTCATTTAAATATGAAACGTTGCATAATAATAGAAAAATATTGGATGAATTTCACTTCGCTATTGCATGGATAGTTGGCCACACCGGTTAAAATATTTCCAAACAAAAATAGTTACCCTTTATCGTTAAGGCTTGAAGTAAAGATCAGGACCATTGATGGCATTGGGAAGGCAATTTAATAACTAGATCAAGAAGTAGCTACATAGCAACTAATAAAACTGCGGCAGTAATTGACGCCCCTGATCTACCAATCAAAAAAGTTACCTGGCGAATGATATAAAACACTTCCTTGAAATCGAAGTTGTGAAGTCTCTAATCATAAAGTGTTAACTCTTGCGTTAAATATTCAAGTCGATTTTTTCTACCCTAAACCACCCTGGCAACGTAGGCGCTTTTTTTATCTTGCTAAACAGGTAGTAACTGCGTCCAACCTGTTACTCCAGATTTTTCACGGTGGGCGGGCGGTTGTCCTGCCAACACTGCAACTGGTTACGCCCCTGAGCCTTAGCCTGATAGAGCGCCTCATCTGTTCGCAGCAATGCGGTCTCAATGGATATGGCCGCTAGATCAACCTCGACTAAGCCGATGCTCAGTGTAAACTGGAACGTCTTACCATCAGATAGCGGCACCTTTAACGCCTCTATTTTATGCCTTATACGCTCGCCCATCGCCATACCCTCAGCCTGACTGGTGTTGGGTAGCAGCATCACAAACTCTTCACCACCGTAACGGGAAAACAGATCCATAGGTCGGATCAAGACCTTACAAGTTTGCGCAAAAAACTGCAGAGCACGATCGCCGGCAGCATGTCCATAAGTGTCGTTAACCTTTTTAAACAGATCGATATCTATCATCAGTAAGCAAGCGGGGCTAGCCTTCCGCTTAACCTGAGCAATCACGACCGCTGTCAGTTCAAAAAAACGGCGACGGTTACTGATCCCGGTTAATTCATCTTCGGCGGCTAACTGTTTTAGCATTGTCGCCTTGGTCAGCAGCCCCTCCAGTGCTCTTGCCATATCCGCAATTTCATCCTTTCCTGATACAGGAACATGTATATCGAACTCATTACCAGGCACTCGAGTCATCGCTTCACTGATCTGCGCCAAACGATTACCAAAGCCCTGTATGACCAGCCATCGGTGTACCAAAAACAACCCTATACTGGCAACAACAATCAGGCCAAGAATAAACCAAATAATCCTTCTTTCATTAGATAACACCACCTCGGCACGGTTCTGAAAGCGAATAAAAACACGCTGAGAATAATCTGCGCTAATCGCTGATAGTTCAGCTACCTCGTGCTCGAGGCCAAGCAAAAAAACATTGATTGCGGCATCCATTTGCAGTTGCCTGACACGCAGCAGAAATAACTCAGAAAATCTACCCAAAACACTACTGGAAGGATCTAGTTGATAACCGGTCTGGGGCACCTCTACCCATTGCCGTAAAAGCGTATGGCCTGCCAAGTATATCATTTGTTGTTTTTCAACCTCCTCCTTAGTTTTGGCGCTAAGGCTAAGTTCTACCTGGTTGAGCATATCCATAACGACTCGATAAGGTGGAATAACTGGAGCATTGGCATCGAGGAAAAGCCCCAGAAGATCTGAGTCTTTACCCATCAATTGAGTCGCCGTCTCTCTCAACCTCTGTTTAGTCTGCCAGCTTTGATTGGCCACCCGATGCAGTAACAGTATCCGTTGGGTGGATAACTGGAATACCAGTTGCGCCTGAGTCCGTATCGCCTGACTAGCCCGATTGAGACTAAGGATATTGGCTCCCCCTCCCTCTTGAGATATTTTTGCAGTCAAAACCTCCAAACGATCAAGTAAGGTATTAACGCGGACGAATGCAGCGCTAAGCGTCTGTTGTTTATTGGTCTTAATCAGCCGCTGGCTGGCGCTATCAATATCACGGGCAGTCATATCCAGATAATTGGCCGTATCTAGTTTGGGCAACGTCTGATGCACAAAACCCTGGGTTGCGAGGATAATTTCGTTAAAAAACAGTATGAATAACATCCCCCAGCCACCAAAAATCAGTGCGATTATCAAGAAAAACAGCCGCAGCTTCGATTTAATTAGATACAGATTAAATGGGGCGATCATTAACGCGCCGCGCCCTTCCAGATGCGGCGATAGTGTTCTCGATAACCATTATTAGGGTCGAAAATTTGATAAGAATTTTCACTTTGACTGATATTAACCCCGGAGACCAAATAGGGAGGATTGGAATATCCGCTGAACGCTTCCCCGGCGAAGAAGCGGTTAAGCTCATCCACTAACTGCCAGCCTTGCATCAGCAGCGGTTCTGCCACCGTCGCCTTTTGATAACTGTGGTTTTTGATACGAATAAACGATGACGCGCTGCCATCTCCAGCTGAAACATTGACTGGGGAGCCTTCTGGATGGCGACCCTCCATAACCAGCGTTGCAACCGCATGATCAAAATACAGATCATTAATCCCCAGACTATGAGTCCAGCGATCTCCATAGCGCGCCAAGAGCGATTTTGTTATTTGCGGCATCTCAATGGAGGCGTTATTCAACGCTACATTCTCAATTGTCAATAAGGTACAGGTCGCACACTGGCGGATAATCTCAGCCATCGCATTAGATTTTTTTAGCGCGATGCTGTAACGACTGTCGGTAAAAATTACCACCCCTGCGCGGGCTTGAGAATCTTCGATCACAAACTCTGCAGCCTGGCGGGCAACACTCAACGAATCAGTAGTCACATTATACAGTACTGGCGTTTCTGCAATAGGACCGAAAAAGGGGGAAGCGTGCCAACTAACAATAGGGATCCCTTGTTGTTCAAAACGCAGCAGAAAGTCCCTGTACACCAAAGCATCACCGCCGCCCAAGATAACGCCATCAGGTTTCAGTGAAAGAGCCTTGTCAAACATTGCTTCAAGCTGAACGTCCTTACTACCTAAATCCAAAAAATGGACTTGCCAACCGATCACAGCGGCGGCCTCGCGCACTCCTTCACCAGCGCCAAGCACTCCGGCGTTTCTAAGGTCCTCGGCGATATATATAAGGGTTTTATTCGGCTGCGCCGGGGATCCCAATATCGGACCATCCCAGGGCAAGGCGGCCTTCCCATCGGCAGGGTTTTGTGTGAAGCCTGTCGCGCTCAATAATATCAACCCTAAAGCTACAACCTTTGGCCATAGCGCCATATATCGTTTAAATCCCATCGCGTGTACTTCTTATCCACTGACGTAATAACAGATAACAATAGCCCTAATTATGATCCGTAAAACATATATGAGCCCATTTTTTTAAAAAACTGACTGGTAAAGTCAGGTTTGAAGAGTGTGATAGTTGCCTCTATTAAACAGCTAATTGATGTCACATTTCCACAAAGTTAATCAACAGAAAATCATCTTTGATTTCACAGTAGATTAAGTGTAGATCGTGAATTTATGGCTAACGTTAACAATATAAACGTTATTTTTCATTACATTTAGAAACAAGTCCATTCAGGTGTTGTGCAAACTAGCGGGGATGGTTAATTATTTATGATGATGAACTTACTTTTATTTAGACAGAATTATCTGAGGCAATGCTAGACTTTTTGGGGGTAATACTTTAATTATTTCGTCATTATTTTTTTGATCACTCAGTATCCTTTCTATACCCAGTGGATGTTCATTAACTGCCTCTTTGAGCCCCTGTGGGCAGTATCAGCTATGCAAATTACCTTTTCTGCCGGCTTGTCAATCCTTGGAATTCCGAGTCTTAGCGCCCGTTGAATTCACAGCTCAAAGCAGCCACTGTGAATATGACTCTATAGTAAGTGTTTACTGGGAGCTAATTATACCTGATGACTGTGCTTGAGTTTGCAAGGACACCGGCTGTCTTTTGTTGACGACTTCGCCAACAATGATCAGCGCCGGGCCCACAAAATTCAGATCAGCCAGCAAAGAGGCTATGTTATATACACAACCCACACAAACCTGTTGCGTAGTTAAAGTGGCCTGATCGATTACCGCTACGGGGATTTCTGGCCGCAAACCATGCTCTTGCAGACTCGCCATGATGCTCGCAACGCGTTTTAGCCCCATATAAAACACCAACGTTTCCTCCTTGTGGCCTCTGTGGTAAGGCAATACCAAATTGGTCCAATCCGGTTGGGCATCAGGGTCTTGCAAGTGGGCCGTAATAAAACGTACTGACTGGGCGCAGTCCCGGTGTGTAAGAGGAATGCCTGCATAAGCCGACGCACCCGAAGCAGCGGTGATCCCAGGCACGATAATAAATTCAATATTATTTTCAGCCAGGGCTGTGCATTCCTCCGGGGTGCGAGCAAAAATCGCTGGATCGCCCCCTTTTAAGCGCGCGACATTTTTACCTGCCTGGGCATAAGTCACCATCAACTGGCAAATATCCTGTTGGGCCATACTGTGCTGGTTACACTTTTTACCCACAAAGACTCGCTTAACCTCAGGGGGGATCATTTCTAATATCTGTGGATTGACCAGCCAGTCATACATCACCACATCGGCTTGTTGTAACAGGCGATGGGCTTTTAAGGTGAGTAATTCGGCATCCCCCGGCCCGGCCCCAATTAACGACACCTGACCATAGGCACTTGCCCCCGGTAACTGGCTCATTTTAGCTGGTATACCTATTTCAGGGTTAGCCCGGGGAATACCCAGGCCTGCACTATTTGATTTTTTGCTCGTGGGTACAAACCATTGGCTAAATAACGGTAGCATAGATAAATTGAAATTCATTACACAGGCTCCAGTGTAATTAAATGAGGATAGGTTTGGGCAAACACAGCGCTACTAGCGGACTCTTGTGCACCGTCTCTTTGCTGATGCAATAATTGACTAAGTTCAGGTTTACAGGAGCCGCAATTGGTTCCGCATTGCAAGCTGTCGCCCAGTTCATCCACACTTTTACACCCCTTGGCTATCGCCGCCAGAATAGCGGTTTCGCTCACTTTAAAGCAGCTACAAATTAGCCGCCCCTGGTTAAATTTGAGATCGGGCTGTGCCCGTAACAGACCACTTTGTTGCTCTGGGCTTAACGCGTTCTGGGCAAATAAGGCGCTTAACCATTGGGGGTTTATGTCAACCCTGTGTTGCCCGCTAAAGACAGCCAGGATCATCTTTTTGCCTTCTACCGCGAAACTGTTGTGACTGGTAGCAGTTTGGCTGGTCAACCACTGAAAAGGTCGGCCAACGGTCGCTTGCAACCAGTCGCCTAAGGCAAATTCAATTTGCGGAGTTTCAGCTTGGTCTGCCCTCACCGGCCCAACTGCGAAGGTGATCAGCTGACCACCAGCAATGGGGGTTTTATGCCAATAATCAAAGGCCTGACTTAACTGCTCGCGATTGGCAAATTGCTCGGCACAGTCTTGTGCAACCGCTAACACTCCATAATACATAAAGTCCACTTTGTGCAGACTGACGGCACCATGTTTTAATTCGGCTTGTCCGGAGATGGCATCATTGGCATCGGTAAATAAACAGGTGATATTGGCCGATGAGGCATTGCTTTGACTCCAGTGAATTGGCGCAAACACTTCCCCCCTGCGCTGCCCCCTATCAATTTTAACCGGCAAGATAACCTGTGCTTGCTTATGCTGACTGACGATGGAATTAAGCCCCAGCAAATCATCATTTTCAACCCCTAGTGCCTCAGCGTCTAGGGGGTGCAGGCTAAGGGTAGCTTTGCTTATATGGCTGGTCAGTTCGGCGGTGGTGCCAGTGCGTGTCATGCTGTGCCATTGGTCCCGTATACGACCACTATTGAGTACAAACGGATAGGCTGGTGAGGTTTTTTGCTGTGGTGCATGTACTTCAAGGGCAATAAAGCGTGCCTTGCCGTTAGGTGTAAAAAACTTGCCATCGGTAAATAAGCGTTTACGGCCCTGAGGATTAGCCTGATTAACCGGCCATTGCACAGGTAAAAGGCTGTCATATTGCCCTTGAGACAAGTGACTGAGAGCTGAAATATCAAAATCCCGCTCACCGCTATTATCTTTACCACTGAGGCCGGCGTGTTCACAAAATATTTCGCTGGGATGGCTAAAGTTGAAGCCCTTCTCAAACCCCATGGCTTTCGCCACTTCACATATTATCTGCCAATCGTGGCGAGCCTGACCTGCAGGGGCTAACAGCCCGCGCTGTCGAGAAATACGCCGCTCTGAGTTAGTAACAGTGCCGTTTTTTTCAGACCAAGTTGTGGCGGGTAGCACCACATCAGCCATTTTTATGGTGTCGTTTGTGGCCACACAATCAGATACCACCACCATTTCACATTTGGCCAATGCCGCCTCAATCTTGTTACGATCAGGCATGCTGACCATAGGATTAGTTGCCATGATCCACACGGCTTTGACATTGCCTTGTTCTATCTGTTCAAACAAGTCAACGGCTTTAAGGCCACTCTGAGTTGGGATAGTCGGTGACTGCCAGTAATCTTGTACCCGTTGTCTGTGCTGCGGATTGTCAATATCCATATGGGCCGCCAACATATTGGCCAGGCCCCCAACTTCCC
>JBKEFM010000108.1:0-15148 GCA_046709505.1 Paraglaciecola sp.
TAAATGGCCGCTAAAAAACAGTTGCAGATAGTGGCAGATTGGGAGCGTCAAAAAGAACAGAAACTGGCCGGGGATTTTCAACTGGCGCTACAGCACGTGGCACAGAATAAAAAAAAGCTGGCAGGTTTGCAGGAGTATAAAGAGGAGTATTTGCATCAAGGGATCCGCAAAGGGCAACGGGGTCTAGCAGCGCAAAGTTTCGGTCAGCACCAGTCTTTTGTGGGTAAAATCGACAAAGCCTGTGAACAACAAAGCAGGGTACTGAGTAATGCCCTTATAGTGGCAGAACAGCGCAAGGAACAATGGCTGGTTCAGCAACGAAAACGCAAGGCGATAGACATGTTACTAGACAAAAAACGGAGCCAGGCATTAAAGCAAGAAGACCGCATGGAACAGCAAATGCTTGACGAGCTTTCCATACAAAAATTTTTGCGCGCTAATAAATAAGCGCTTAGTTTACAGAACCTCCTTTTTTTGCCTATGGTTATACCCAAGTGACATCAAAATGCAGAGTTCAGCGGGAATTCAAATCGTCAAATACCAGGCATTTTTGTTCAGGCATAGCTTTCCTATAGCCAATACAAATAACGCAGTAGTTGGAGATTTAAAACCCGCCCAAAGGGAGCTTAGGTAGAAACCCAGTGCGGCGTTACAACATTTGAAAAGGGGACGCCATTCCCTACACGTTGTGCCTTGCCCTGAATTGATGCCTAAGCTCTGAACCGGCATCTTGAGGTCACTTGGGGATATACCTAAGTGACGTTCAAAATACCGGTTGAAAAGGTGTTTTGAAATGACTCGGGTATAGTTGGAACGAACTTTGCTACTACTTTTTCATAAGTGCAATAAAGATGTTGCTAATAGTCTTTTTGGATACCTGATGTGGTGAATTCCAGTATGAATGAAAATAATAACAAGCTGATTAATACAGAAAATAACTATTCACAACACTACCTTTTTATAAAGGGTTAACTATGCTGCAACAAATTGCCACCGTTAACACAGATATTGCCGCACTTATCCCTGAGCCTTTTACAACAGATGAGGCCAACCTGAAATTGGCGGATGAATTTGCCTACATGCTCAAACATCAGCAAACTGACAATCAGCGCAACACACAGAGCTATAAATTGGCCCAGGTAGCTACCGGGAAGGCTGACATGGTGCCCAATGCTGAACAACAGGTGATTTCACCACCAGAGGAAAAGCCGCCAAGTTTGGACAAAAAAGACCTGGAGGAGAAAACAGACAGCCCATTGATCCTAAACGACCAAACTAACGTTTTGCACAGGACAGTAAAGGGTAGTGATGGCCAAGCTAATCCGCAAAGCGATAGTGAATTAGTCAATTTTATTGAGGAAAACGAATGGTTGTTGCCCATGGCAAAACGGGTCAATAATGTGCGTCAAAGCGGTTCCCAACCACCGGATACCGGGGGGCACAATTTATCATCGGCGACCGAGTTGCAACAGGAGACAAGTGAACAGTTAAATAACAGTGACGATGGAATAAATACGAAGATGCAAGGGGATATACACACCCTTTTTCCGCACGATCCAAACATTAATGAAGCGTTTGCGCAATTGTTGGCGCAGTACAAACAACCTGAGGTGGGGGGGGAAAGTGTTTTACCGCTCGAAGAGCAACAATTGCTTGAGGTATTGCAAGAAGCGTCACCGTTGTCTAGCGAGGGGCCCGTGGCTATAGATCAAACCATTGACTCAGAAGTATTAGTCATATTGCCACACGTTTCCTTATCACAGATTATCCAGCTGCCTAAAGATAAGCTGGATAAGGTATTGGGCTACCTGGAGCACAAACTTAACCCCGGTAATAGCACGGCTAAAATGATTGATTCTATTACGACGGAAGATCAACAGAACGTCAATCTTGGACTGGACAATACGCTGGACAAAACCGCCGGGATGTCAGATTTTGTTACCATATTAAAAGCTGGTATTGCTGACGTTAAAGCTCAATTGAGTCAGGGACGTGAGTCTGGCATTGATTTGAAGGGCCTGGTTATTGAGGCGCTCAAAACAACTAGGGAGCCAGGGCAGTCGGTTGTGGTCAATTTACCTGAGCAGCAACTGGATTTGACGCTTAAAGCCTTTACTCATACTCTTGAATCTGCGCAGCAGCTAAACAGCGCACTCCCTCACTCCTCACCGATTAATGCTGTCAACGACATTTATCGTGAGTCGGGACAGCTGCAAGGAGAACAAGTCAAATCGTCTCAATTGCATACCAGTCAATTGCACACCCGTTATTTGGACAACGTGTTGAATCTGTCAAAACCTGAAGCCTATCAGCAGCTTGCCGAAAAAGTTCGGTGGATGGTTAACCATATTCAATTGGTCGCCGATATCCGTTTAGATCCAGCAGAATTGGGTTCCATGCACGTTAAAGTGTCACTGACTGGTGAATCGGCCAATGTCAGTTTTGTGGTTAACTCGGCGCAAGCTAAAGAAGCGGTAGACAATGCCA
Organism: Paraglaciecola sp.; assembly: GCA_046709505.1. GTDB lineage: Bacteria > Pseudomonadota > Gammaproteobacteria > Enterobacterales > Alteromonadaceae > Paraglaciecola. The sequence continues at coordinate 2,488 of JBKEFM010000108.1, forward strand.
CCCCAAAACTCCGTGAAATGCTGGCTGAAAAAGGTATAGAGCTGGGGCAATCTACCGTTGAACAAGAGCAGAATAACCAGGGGCAGCAGATGGCTGGTAATGACCCACATTCCGGGCAAGAAGTGCCTGAAGAAAGCGTAATTCACGATGAGCTAATACAACAACCCATAGTGAATGGGGCATTAGGGGGCATTGATTATTTTGTGTGATCCTTATAATCAAACACCCTTAAAACACACAAAATAGCGGGAATTAAAAGCGTCAAATACCAGGCATTTGTGTTGAGGCATAGCTTTCCTATGGCCAATACAAATAACGCAGTAGTTTGGGATTTGAAACCCGCCCAAAGGGAGCTTAGGCAGAAGCACAGTGCTGGGTTAACACTTTAAAAGGGAATGCCATTTCAAGTGTGCGGTGTCTTGACCTGACTTCCTGCTTAAGCTATGAACCAGCATTTTGAGGTCACTTGGATATATCGGTTAGTAAAACATTGTGATTTTTTGGATAAAGCGGCTAATAGCCAGTTTGATGAATGAATGGGGATTAAAATGGCTGACGAAGAATTAAAAATTGAAAGCGACGGTAAAAAAAGAAAACTGAAATTGATCATTATCCTAGTTGCAGTGTTACTTGTTGTCGCTGGCGGCGCCGTTTATTTTCTATTGGGCAGCAATGATGAGCAGATTGAATTTGAGGTCAACACACAAGCAGGGGGACCGGAGGCTATAGATCAAGAATATAGCGGTCCTGCCAAAATGGGAACAGCGCTGTATGTGTCCATTCCCAATTCTATAACGTTTAATGTGCCAGGTGCCAGCCGCGATCGGCTGGTGGAAATTAAAGTACAACTAATGGTACGTGGTACCAAGAATGAAGAAAAAGTAAAAATGCACATTCCATCCATTCAAGGTGCACTGAATACGGCTTTTAGTAGGGCTAATGCCGATGATTTGTCCACAGAGGCGGGTAAAATAGCCGCTCGGGATAACGCGTTAAAAGAGGTGCAGAAAATCTTAAAAGACGTGACCGGGAGTGAATTGGTTGAACAGGTGCTGTTCACCGGTTTTGTAATGCAATAAGCAATTATGAATAAGCGAGAGTTAGAGTGAGCGATTTATTATCCCAAGCCGAGATCGATGCGCTATTACACGGCGTGGACGACGTGGAAGAAGAGGATATAGATGCTGGCGCGTCTGATGGCTCGTTAGAATACGACTTCTCGTCACAGGATCGTATCGTCCGTGGTCGTATGCCGACCCTGGAAATTGTGAATGAACGTTTTGCACGGCATATGCGGGTAAGCTTGTTTAATATGATGCGACGGGCTGCCGAGGTGTCAATAAACGGTATACAGATGATAAAGTTTGGTGAGTATATCCATACCCTGTTTGTGCCTACCAGCTTGAATATGGTGCGTTTTCGTCCGCTTAAAGGTACGGGCCTGATCACGATGGAAGCACGTCTGGTATTTATTCTGGTGGATAATTTTTTTGGTGGTGACGGACGCTACCATGCAAAAATAGAAGGCCGGGAATTTACGCCTACTGAGCGGCGTATTATCCAGATGTTACTGAAGCTTATTTTTGAAGATTATAAAGAGGCCTGGGCACCCGTGATGGATGTGTCTTTTGAATACCTGGCCTCTGAGGTCAATCCCGCCATGGCGAATATCGTTAGTCCCACCGAGGTGGTGGTGATCAGCTCTTTTCACATTGAACTGGATGGCGGTGGGGGCGATTTTCACATCTCCTTACCTTATTCGATGCTGGAGCCTATTCGCGAATTGCTTGACGCGGGTGTGCAAAGCGACAAGGAGGATACAGATTTACGGTGGAGTAAGGCACTAAGGGACGAAATTATGGACGTTCAGGTGGAGTTGTCGACTCATATGATGAGTTTAACCCTTACCTTGCGTAAAATTATGGATATGCAGGTTGGAGATATTATTCCCATTGAGATGCCTGAGCATATCACCGTGCTGATTGAAGAGTTACCAACCTTTAGGGCGAAGTTGGGACGTTCAAGAGATAATCTGGCATTGAAGATCACTGACAAAATACCGCGTCCTACGTCGGTCAAGTCAGAGTTACAGTTATTAACCAAAGGTGGCCGCAGAATTGACAGCGACGCTGAGTTACAAACCCTTGAAGATGATTTGTAACTAATTAAGAGGTATAAGTTATGAGTGATGATGACAAAGTGGACGTTTGGGCTGCCGCTATAGCAGAGCAAGCCGATGAGGAAAGTAAAGGGGCCGGGTTGGAAGCTAAATTGACCCAGTATGAAGAACTTGAAAAGGACAGGGATATTACCCCTGACGAGAAACGCAAATTAGATACCATATTGGATATTCCTGTAACCATCTCCATGGAGGTCGGTCGTAGCCATATCAGTATTCGAAATTTACTGCAATTAAACCAGGGCTCAGTGGTGGAACTGGACCGAGTTGCAGGTGAGCCATTAGATGTTTTAGTAAATGGCACGTTGATTGCTCATGGAGAAGTAGTAGTCGTCAATGATAAATTTGGAATTCGCCTAACTGATGTTATTAGCCAACTGGAAAGAATCAAAAAGCTTAAGTAAGAAAAACAATATAAAATCAATGGCTTGGATTTCTACAAGCCTGTTCGTTTTAAGCTCTTTTGGCGCACAAGCCGAGTCAAAAACTCTCTCTAACCCCACGTCCATAGTGTCAATTTTCCTGTCATTGTTGCTGGTTATCGCCGTGGTTTTGATGCTGGCTTACCTGATGCGCCGGTTTAATGTCACTTCATCAGGCTCTTCCCAGTTAAAAATAATCGCCTCTTTGGCTGCTGGTACCCGGGAGCGAGTGTTAGTGATAGAAGTGGGTAACGAGCAGCATGTAATTGGTATCACTAGCCACAACATTAATCACCTGGCCAAACTTGAGATTCCTCTTAGCACAGATAAAAACGTCTCCGGTGATAACTTTAAAGATAAATTGGGGCTGTTTATGGCTGGTAAAATGCCCCACAAAGACCAATCACGAACCATTGATCAGCAAATGAAACCTCATGAATAGCGTTATTTATCTGTTGCTGGGAGCCTTATTCCTGCTGCCAGATCTGGCGTTTGCCGAGCCTGGCATTCCGGCTTTAACCATGACCGCTAATCCTGATGGTTCACAGGATTACACCATGACGCTGCAAGTGGTGGCGATCATGACAGCTTTGAGCATGTTGCCGGCATTTCTGATGATGATGACCTCCTTTACACGGATCATTATAGTGCTGTCGATTTTACGTCAAGCCATAGGTTTGCAACAGTCACCGTCAAACCAGATCCTGATCGGGGTCAGTCTGTTTTTATCCATGTTTATTATGGCGCCGGTGTTTGAAAAAATGAATGAGACTGCGCTACAGCCCTATCTGAATGAACAGATAACCTCGATGCAGGCTTACGAATTGGCTAAAGAGCCATTGCGCGGTTTTATGCTGGCGCAAACCAGGATCAAAGATTTGGAAACCTTTGTGCGGATAGGGGGCATGGAGGATCAATTTCAGGATCCCCAGGATGTACCTATGAATGTACTTATTCCTGCGTTTGTCACCAGCGAATTAAAGACCGCCTTTCAAATTGGTTTTATGTTGTTTATTCCCTTTTTGATTTTGGATTTGGTGGTAGCGTCAATTTTGATGGCCATGGGCATGATGATGTTATCGCCTATGATCGTATCCTTGCCCTTCAAACTGATGCTTTTTGTGATGGTCGATGGGTGGAATCTCATCTTCGGCACCTTAGCCAACAGTTTTGGAATGGGATGATATTATGAGTCCGGAAGTTTTTGTCGATATTTTAAAAGAAGCGTTACATATGGTGATATTGCTGGTGTCAGCTATCATCCTGCCAAGCCTATTTGTTGGGTTAATTGTGGCGGTTTTCCAGGCGGCAACCTCTATTAATGAACAAACTATGAGTTTTTTACCTCGCCTGATTGTCACCTTGCTGGCCCTCAGCTGGGGAGGGCACTGGTTAGTGCAACAGTTGATGGATTTCACCTTCACCATGGTGGAACGGATCCCGGAAGTGATTGGTTAGGTTATGGAAATTACTGCGGGTACCCTTACCCAGTTCCTGGCCGATATGCTGCTGCCCTTTATGCGTATCTCGGGCATGTTTGCCACTATGGTTGGCCTGAGCGCGAAGTCTGTTCCTATATCGGTCAGAAGTCTGTTGACGCTATTTCTGACCCTTTTGATCATTCCTATTATTCCCCCTGTGCAGCTCGATGAACTGGTGTCTGTAGGCACATTTGTGCTGGTGATACAGCAAGTAGTTATCGGGGTTGCCTTGGGCTTTATTTCCAATATGGTGCTCAATACCTTCGTATTAGCGGGACAAGTCGTGGCGATGCAAACCGGGTTAGGTTTTGCTTCTATAGTCGATCCGGTTAACGGCATCAATGTTCCTGCGGTGGGTCAGTTTTATTTGATCCTGGCCACCTTGCTGTTTTGGGCACTGGACGGGCATCTCGCTATGATCCGTATGGTGGCCATGAGTTTCGATGCCTTCCCCATTGGCCAAGCCTGGTTACAACCCGAACAGTTCAGGGATATTGCCCATTGGGGGGGGTGGATGTTTGTATCTGCCCTTACTCTGGCATTGGCTCCGATAGTGTCATTGCTGATTGTCAATCTGGCCTTTGGCGTGATGACAAAAGCCGCGCCCCAGCTAAATATTTTCAGTTTAGGTTTTACTATCGCGCAAATTATGGGTCTGATCATTATGTGGATGACCATGGATAATTTTACCCACCACTTCGAAGTGCAGTGGGACCGGGCACAGCTAATGATGTGTCAACTGGTCAAGGTTTGTCATTAGTATGCAGGATTAGCCATGTCGGATACCAACGAGAAAACCGAAGAACCCACGGCCAAAAAAATAGACGAGGCCCGCAAGAAGGGACAGATCGCGCGTTCCAAAGAATTGTCCACAGCCCTGGTGTTAATTGTCAGTGCCGTTGCCTTTATCTTGATGGGTGGCAAGATTGCTCAGGCGATTTATATTGTCACCGAGCGTATTTTCACCCTGTCCAGAGACGAAACCTATGATTTTACTCATATGTTTCAGGCCTGGAAATTTGCTATCGAGACCATTAGCTTTCCCGTTTTTTTGTATATGGTTATTGTGACAGTCGCCGGTATTTACGGCAATGTTGCTTTGGGGGGCTATAATTTCACCTGGCAATCGGCGGCACCCAAAGCCAGTAAACTCGATCCTTTGGCCGGTTTAAAACGGATGTTTGGCATGAACGGGATTGTCGAATTACTCAAGGCTTTGGCCAAGTTTTTTGTGGTGGCGGCTATGGCTTATGTAGCTATGGTGATTTTTCATGATGAAGCCATACATTTGGATCTTGAACTCTATCCACAGAATCTGTTTCATGCCCTGGATTTAATTTCCTGGGGCTTTTTGATTTTGTGTTGCGCTTTAATTCCCATTGCAGCCTTTGATGTACCTTACCAACGTTTTAAACACAACAAAGAAATGAAAATGTCTAAACAGGAAATAAAAGACGAACATAAAAATGCTGACGGCGATCCTCAGGTAAAAAACCGTATCCGTCGCTTACAGTTTCAAGCTGCCGCTAATCGGATGATGCAGGAAGTGCCTAACGCAGATGTGGTGGTCACTAACCCAACCCATTATGCTATCGCCCTTAAATATGATCAGTTTGGCAACCGCGCACCTACCTTAGTGGCCAAGGGCGTGGATGAAATGGCCATGCATATTCGTAAGATTGCCGGTGCTCACGAAGTACCGATTATTGCCTCGCCCATGCTGGCACGAGCCATCTATTATTCTACCGAAACCGATAGCGAGATCCCAGCGAAACTGTTTATGGCAGTCGCCCAGGTATTGGCTTACGTGTATCAGCTCAAAGCTTACAAAAAAGGTAAGGGTAAACGGCCGGTTCCTTTGAATGAAAATTTGCCCATCCCCCCTGAGTATAAGCGTTAGGCGTAATACACACCTTGGTCAAGAGCAGACACTGCAGACTTTTAAGGGGCAGTGGATACTAATTGGCTTATATATTGCTAATCGGGTAGTACGTTTATTTACTGTCAAAAATTCGCTCTATGCAATTAACCGCTTATCTTAATCGTTTCGATAAAAGGCATTTTCAAAAGGCCCTGACGGGTCTTGGCGCGCCACTGGTGTTGTTGGCTATCATGGGCATGGTCATTTTGCCTATGCCCGCTTTTTTGCTAGACATATTATTTAGTTTTAATATTGCCCTCTCGTTGGTGGTTATTCTGGTATCAGTGTTTACCAAAAAGCCAGTAGATTTTGGTATTTTTCCCCTGGTGTTGTTAATAGCCACCGTTTTGCGCTTAGCGCTAAACGTGGCATCTACCCGTATCGTCCTACTCGAAGGCCATGAAGGAGGCGATGCCGCAGGTAAAGTGATCCAGGCGTTTGGTGAGGTCGTGATAGGTGGAAATTATGCTGTGGGTATAGTGGTATTTGCTATTTTACTGATTATTAATTTCAAGGTGGTTACCGCAGGAGCCGGGCGTATTTCAGAAGTCAGTGCCCGTTTTACTCTAGATGCCATGCCGGGTAAACAAATGGCGATAGATGCTGATCTCAACGCCGGATTCATCGACCAGGATGAGGCCCGTAAACGCCGTTTTGAAGTCACTTCAGAAGCTGATTTTTATGGATCAATGGATGGTGCCTCCAAATTTGTTAAAGGTGACGCGGTCGCTGGCCTGTTTATTATGTTGATCAACATAGTAGGAGGGCTTTTCATTGGTATCATTCAACACGATTTAGCTTTTGGCGAAGCCATAGAAATCTATACGTTGTTAACCATCGGGGATGGCTTAGTGGCACAAATCCCCTCATTATTACTGTCTGTGGCAACGGCCATTATCGTCACACGGGAAAACGATTCTCAGGAAATGGGCCAGGAGCTGACCCGTCAACTGGGCAATCGCCGGGCTTTGTATATCACCTGCGGGATCATGTTTATCATGGGTATCGTTCCTGGCATGCCCCATATGGCTTTTTTAGGTTTTAGCGCTGTGGTAGGAGGCTACGCTTATTATTCAAAGTGGCTTGAACAAAAGCGGGCATCGGCATCTGAAGTTGTTAGTCAAGTGTCGGATCGTGACAATCAGCAACCGGCAGAAATAAAAGAGTTGGGCTGGGATGATGTGCAACATGTGGACACCATTGGCTTGGAAGTAGGTTACCGGCTTATACCTTTAGTGGATAAAACCCAGGGTGGCGAGTTATTGACACGTATTAAAGGGGTGCGTAAAAAATTATCTCAGGAACTTGGCTTTTTGATCCCCCCTGTGCATATTCGCGACAACTTAGATCTTATCCCCAACAACTATACTATTTCTTTGCTTGGTGTTTCAGTGGGGGAAGCGCAAATCAGCCATGACGATGAATTGGCTATTAACCCGGGACAGGTATTTGGTAAATTGGAGGGCACGGCAACAAAAGATCCTGCCTTCGGCCTGGATGCAGTATGGATCCGGCCCAATCAACGTGAGCATGCCCAAACATTAGGGTACACAGTGGTTGATGTGGCCACTGTTGTGGCGACCCATCTAAGCCAGATACTGACTAACAATGCTTATCAACTGTTAGGTCATGAGGAAGTGCAGCAATTACTTGATTTGCTAGCTAAACAAAACCCCAAATTGGTGGAAGGCCTGGTACCGGAGCTCTTACCCTTAAGCACGGTGGTAAAGGTCCTACAAACGCTACTGTATGAAGGCGTACCTATTCGTGATCTGCGTACCATAGTGCAAACCTTGTGTGAATACGGTCCCAAGAGCCAGGATCCAGACGTACTGGTGTCTGCAGTGCGTATTGCCCTAAAACGGCTGATCATCCAGGAAATTAACGGTGGCAAGTCAGAACTACCAGTCATAACTTTGGCACCTGAGTTGGAACAGATTTTGCATCAGTCATTACAAGCTGGTGGTAGTGACGGCGCAGGTATTGAACCCGGATTGGCAGAGCGCTTGCAAACATCTCTGAACGAAGTTTCGCAACAACAAGAGTTAGCGGGCGAGCCAGCTGTGTTGCTGACATCAGGCATGTTACGCCCAGTGTTATCCAGATTTTTAAAACATGCGGTTGTTGGGTTACATGTGTTGTCGTATCAAGAGATACCGGATGATAAGCAAATTAAAATTGTCAGTGCAGTGGGTCAATAAACCGGCGTTGAAACAAGCAGTAAGGGGTGATAAGTGAAAATCAAACGTTTTTATGGCAAAGATATGCGCGATGCATTGAAGCAAGTCAAAGATGAGTTAGGTAACGATGCCGTTATCATGTCTAACAAGAAACTGGCTGATGGTGTTGAAATTGTTGCCGCTTATGAGCAGGAGCCTGCTGCGGCGAAAAAAGGGCATAATAATGCTGCCAACTCGCCCGCCAGAAAGCTTGCAACACCGACGTTAAGCGAAATCATTGGTGACAGTGGCCCCGACAGCCTGCGCGCTTTGCTGGAAAAGCAGTCACAAGCCCAAAAGCCTGCTGCGACCGGCTATGAGAATAATCAAGGCACCAGCCAATCTAAAAGCCCCGGTCAGGCCTCAGCTCAACAGAATTCGACCTATCAGGATTCACAAACAGATCATAGGGACAAGGAGCAAAACAATGCATTGAACGAAATGCGTCAGGAACTTTCATCATTGCGTAATGTATTACAGTTTCAGGTTGCTGGCCTGATTGAGCAAAATAATGCGCGCAGTCATCCCTTGCACGGTTATTTAACCTCCCGTCTGGAAAAAATGGGGATCAGTAAAGTCCTGGCCAATGAGGTGGTGTCATACACGCCAGCGAAAGCCGACGAGCGTCAAGCCTGGCTGTTTTTACTAAAATTGTTGGCCAACAGAATTCAAACCCAGGAAGACAATATTCTCAGCAAAGGGGGAGTCGCAGTCCTCATGGGCCCCACCGGCACCGGTAAAACCACGACTATAGCGAAACTTGCCGCCAAGGCAGCGCAAAAATATGGCCCGGAACAGGTCGCCCTGATCACCATTGACAGCTACCGAATTGGGGCTTTTGAGCAAATATCCACTTATGCGCGCATTATTGGCTGTGTGGTAAAAAAAGCACAAAATGCTGAAGAGTTGTCAGATTTACTTTTCCATTTTAGGAATAAACGAACCATACTAATTGATACTGCAGGTTTTGGTCAACGGGACGTTAGATTGATGCGACAGTTAGAAACCTTAAAACAAAGCGCGTCTGCTCATATACAGAATTATTTGGTTATGCAGGCCAATAGTCAATATCAAGTAATGCAACAAACCATTAAGGCCTATAAAAAAGTTTCCTTACAAGGCTGTATTTTTACAAAATTAGATGAGTGTTACAGTCTTGGGGAAGCGATAAGTGCAGCGATAGAGCATAAACTACCGGTTGGTTATCTTACCGACGGACAGCGTGTGCCTGAGGACTTGAAAGTAGCAGACGCTAAATTTTTGATTACCAGTGCTGCCAGACTCTATAAACAACAGGAAACAATTAATACTATTGATCATTCAATAAATAACGCTGTAGTGGCAGTATGATTGAAGATCAGGCGAGTAGCTTAAGACGTATCAATCAGTCGCGATTAATTAAAGTGATAGCCGTCACGGGTGGTAAGGGCGGTGTGGGTAAAACCAATATCAGTCTAAACACAGCAATAGCTATGGCTCAGCAAGGCAAGCGGGTGATGGTACTGGATGCCGACCTCGGTTTGGCTAATGTTGATGTATTACTGGGTTTGCGAGTAGTAAACAATTTATCACATGTATTATCTGGCGAGTACACTCTGGATGAGGTACTAGTTGAAGGCCCCTATGGTATCAAAATAGCGCCAGCTACATCTGGCAACCAATCCATGACAGAGCTTACGCATGCAGAACATGCCGGTTTAATTCGTGCTTTTAGCGAATTACAGACCGAGATTGACGTGTTAATCGTGGATACCGCAGCAGGTATTTCCGATATGGTGTTGAGTTTCTCCAGAGCCTGTCAGGACATAATGGTGGTGGTGTGCGATGAACCAACGTCGCTAACCGATGCTTATGCACTGATCAAAATCTTAAATAAAAACCACGGCGTATTCCGTTTCAAGATAGTGGCTAATATGGTGCGCAATATGCGTGAAGGCCAGGAACTTTTTAGCAAGCTAACTAAAGTAACCAACAGATTCCTGGATGTGGCATTAGAACTGGTGTCTACCGTGCCTTTTGATGAAAATATGCGTAAAGCCGTGCGCAAGCAAAAGGCCATAGTGGATTTGTATCCTACGTCTCCTGCTGCTATAGCTATCAGAAAACTGGCTCAGCAAGCGGCAAGTTGGCCAATACCCTCCCAACCTGGTGGCCATTTAGAATTTTTTCTTGAACAGTTAATCAGCAAAAAAGCAGTAGGCGAAACCACGTGAATAATAAAGCTTCTGCGTATCAGCAGTTAAACGATCGAAATGAACTGGTAGAGCGTCACGCGCCGCTGGTAAAGCGCATTGCCCATCATTTAATTGCACGTTTACCTGCCAGTGTTCTGGTGGATGATCTTATTCAAGCGGGAATGATTGGTTTACTGGAAGCGTCTCGTAATTTTGATGGCACCAAGGGAGCCAGTTTTGAAACGTTTGCGGGTATTCGTATCAGGGGGTCCATGCTTGACGAAATTCGTAAGGGTGATTGGACACCCCGTTCAGTGCATAAAAATGGCCGTGCAATTACCGAAGCTATTAATCAGGTCGAAAGGGAAACGGGGCGGGATGCCCGGGATATAGATATCGCACAAAAACTTGACGTCAGCCTGGCGACTTACCACCAAATGCTGGGGGAAGTGAACGCAGGGAAGATCATTGGTATCGAAGATCTCGGGGTAAGTGAAGACGTGGTGAGTAATACGCAAACCAAATGTTCCGACAATCCATTTGAAAATTTCCTGCAAGGCTCATTTCAAAAGGCCTTAGCCCATACTATTACCACCCTTGCCGAGCGTGAAGCGATAGTACTTTCACTCTATTATGATGAAGAATTAAACTTACGAGAAATTGGTGAAATATTGGATGTCAGTGAGTCCAGAGTAAGCCAGATCCATAGCCAAGCCATGCTGAAGCTCAAAAGCCGAATGCAGACTTGGCGAACCAATGAATAAATAACCTAAAATAATTAGGGTTGCCCTCACCGGAGAGAATTTTTGAATAAAAATATGAAAATTTTGGTTGTTGATGATTTTTCAACCATGCGTCGAATCATTAAAAATCTACTGAAAGATCTTGGTTTTACTAATATTCAAGAAGCAGATGACGGTAACACTGCATTGCCCATGTTGCAGCAAGGTGATTTTGATTTTGTGGTGACCGATTGGAATATGCCTGGCATGCAAGGTATCGATTTACTGCGTGCTATTCGAGCCGATGAAAAACTAAAACGTACCCCTGTTTTGATGGTGACCGCTGAAGCCAAAAAAGAGCAGATAATTGCTGCTGCTCAAGCGGGTGTAAATGGATACGTGATCAAACCTTTTACGGCTGCAACCCTGAAAGAAAAACTCACTAAAATATTTGACCGTTTAGGTTAATTCAGGCTCATCCTGACAAGTAAGGAAGGCCCTATGACTTTTAGTTCTGCTCCTATGTCGATAGAAGATGCGAAATCTCTGGTTACCTTGCTAGAAAATAGTGATAACCATGGGGCGCAAATTTTGCTGGATAGGGTAACCGAACATAATTCTATCGAATTGTTCGCTGAAGTTGGAAAGTTAACGCGACAGTTGCATGACTCGTTGAATAATTTTCAACTGGATGAGCGCATCGCCAATCTGGCTACGGAGGAAATTCCGGATGCCCAAACACGTCTGATGTATGTCATTGAGACCACCGAGCAAGCGGCGAACCGGACCATGGATTTGGTCGATAGCTGTATGCCCATTGCCCAAAATATTAGCACGGGTATAGCGACTATTTTGCCAGAATGGGAAAAGTTGATGAGCCGGAAATTGGAACTGGGTGAATTCAACACCCTTTGCCACGATCTAGATGAATTTTTGCAAGTCGGCGGCGTTGAGTCTGCCAAGTTGACGGCGTTGTTGACCGAAGTCTTAATCGCTCAGGGATATCAAGACTTAACCGGTCAGGTTCTTCGTCGGGTGATTGACTTAGTTAAGGTGGTTGAAGACAGCCTGGTTCAAATGCTGACGATTTTTGGTGGTACGGTAATGACCAAAAGCACTCATACATCAGAAAAACAGGCCGATAACGTAAAAGCGGAAGGGCCAATCATAGATGCAGCCAACCGTGACGATGTCGCATCTGATCAGGATGATGTCGATGATTTACTGTCAAGTTTAGGATTTTAGGGGCGTTAAAAAATGGCGTTTGATGTTGACGAGGAAATTCTTCAGGACTTCTTAGTGGAAGCAGGAGAAATTCTAGAACAATTACAAGAACAACTCGTCGAACTTGAGAATAATCCACAAGATGCCGATTTATTGAATGCAATTTTTCGTGGTTACCACACCGTGAAGGGAGGTGCCGGATTTTTGTCCCTAGCCGAGTTAGTAGATATTTGCCACGGTGCGGAAAATGTGTTCGACGTGATGCGAAACGGCCAGCGATCGCTAACCCCTGAGTTAATGGATGTGATCCTGCAAGCCA
>JBKEFM010000109.1:0-15139 GCA_046709505.1 Paraglaciecola sp.
CTGCGTTATTTGTATTGAACAATGGAAAGCTATGCCACAATAAAAATGTCTTGTGTTTGATGATTTTAATTCCTGGTGATCTCTGCATTTTGAGGTCATTTGAGTATAGGCTTGCAGATAAAATAAAGCCGTACTATAAAAAACGCGATGGGCTGGTGAACAAAAGATAATGTCTGGGAGGGACAGGTCACAATGCTGCGCCATAAATTGGGCTTGCTTAAATCGCGCCTATTGGGGGTCGAAAATATCCTCCAAGAGATATTGCCAAATCGATTTGGCGTGCCGAAATAAGGTCAGGGGTTTCGAACAACACACTGATTATGGTAAAACCGCCAACACGATTGTTGGCGGTTTTACGACTAGGTGATACTTAATGCGTAGTCTATTTAGTTAATGACTGGCTTTTACTCCACAAACGCATAAATGCAGTACTCACTGCTGCGCTAACTGAGATACCAAATTTTTCGGCTAAATTTTTCTTAACCGAATATTTAACAGAATAGATCTTTTGCGTGGTGTTAGCGGTGATGAGGTAGTCATCTGAAGTCTGGATTTTATCGACCAAACCCAATTCCAGTGCTTTACTGCCATACCAGTATTCACCCGTAGCCACCTTATCAATATCCAGTGTGGCTCTGTGCTCTTGCACAAAACCTTTAAACATTTGATGCACATCTTCCAATTCAAGACGAAATTTCTCACGGCCCTCATCGCTGTTCTCACCAAACATAGTGAGAGTACGTTTAAACTGGCCTGCGGTGTGTTGTTCAAAATCAATGTCGTTTTTCTTCAATAATTTATTGAAATTTGGTATTTGTGCGATAACCCCAATGGAGCCAATAATCGCAAATTTTGCCGCTAATACATTATCGGCAACACACGCCATCATATAACCACCACTGGCAGCAACTTTATCTACTGCTATGGTTAAAGGAATATTTTTATCTTTTAAGCGTTGCAACTGAGACGCTGCCAGTCCATATCCATGCACTACTCCGCCGCCACTTTCAAGCCTAACGAGCACCTCATCCTTTGGTGTGGCAATGCATAAAATAGCGGTGATTTCTTCACGCAGGCTATCCACTTCGTGAGCATCCATGGAGCCATCAAAGTCCACAACATATAAATTACCTTTACTGTCTGGTGGTGTTTTACCTTTGGCCTCTTTTTTTGCTGCTTTGTCGGCTTTTTTCTGTATTTTTTGCTGTTTTTTAATGTCATCTTTTGAGCTAATCAGATGATTAGCGCGTTCTTTTACGTCGGCCAAGCGGTCAGAAATCGAATCGATCTCCAGATTGCCTTTAGATCCCTTGTTTTTGGTAGCCAAGCTGATCACCCCGCCTACGACTACCAAGATAGCGATGGCCAGGGTGACTGTTTTTGCGATGAACAACCCATACTCGTACAAAAATTCCAAAATTAACTGCTCCTACAATAAGATTTAGAAGGATATTGGGGCAAAAATGCAAAAAAAAAGCCAGGCTACAGCCTGGCTTTATATTACAACGTTCCCTCTAGTTAGCAACCACGTCAGGATCAGCAATAATAATATTGCTACCTCCACTTAAAAAGTACTGCACGGCCTCATTTTGCATTTCTGCAGTAGTTGCAGCACTAGGAGAGGGATTTAACAGTGACTGATGTTCACCGCTGGTTATATAAACAACCCCGGTTACGTCAGTATCGCTGTCAATGCTTGCCGATACCTGGGGTAACCCCATCAATTTCGCCAAGGGTATGCCACCTGATAGAGGCAACGAGGTTTGTACGGGGTTAACCTGATCCGTCAGGGCCGTAGTACCATCATCATTGGTACCGCCTCCCACTACCAACTGCATCAATGTAGGTGTCGTTGCCGTCAGGCTGGCAGCATAGTTTACCGGATCTGCCGACTCCAGTACCGTTTGCGCAAGAAAAGCGAAGGAAGAGAACGTAGCATCAATGGCGGCTAATTGTTCAACCGTCAAACTTTCGGCAAAAGCTACAAAGGCAGGACGTAGTGCGGCTTCAGCCGAGATCTCATTGACCGTGGCATATTGGGTCAAAAAGGCTTGAAAATCTTCAGAAGACGCCGCTAATAAAGAGCCTTTAATCAGGGGGCTAAAATCGGCCGATTCAAGTAAAAAGTTCCCCACGCCACCTGCCGGGACATTTAATACCGCTGTCTGAATTGCGTATAGACTATTAAAGGCAGCTAAATCCCCGGGCAAGCTGGCGTTAGCGGTGGCGACTGAAGCTGTGCCGGTGATAGCGCCCAGACTTTGGGCAATAAAATGCACTTGGCTTAAATCAAGGTCGACTACCCCTGTGGTATCTGCAATAGCATTAAGTGATAACCGGAACCCCATAGTATCAACAATACTTTGGCGCAGGTTATCCCTTGCCGTCAACAGGCTAGTCAGGTTCATATAATCGGTGACGGAATGACTGGTTGCACTGACCACATTGCCATCGTCCAGAGTCAATCCCCGCTCGCCATGTAAAGGGTGATCTATGGCTGCAGAAGCAAAACCCGCCAATGACAAAGCCGCTGAAAGCGCTAAAGTATTTTCCTTACTACCGGTGATCCCGTGCTGAAAAATCACCACAGGCCAGCCTGCTGCAGGCCTGGTTAATGCCGGTACTGCGCCGGAAGTTGCCGCTGAAAGTAGCGCAATAACCCCTTCATTGGGCACAGTAAACTGTACATTCACGGTTTCAGTTCCCGCTTCGTTATAGAGCGTCGCAGGATCATCTGTATTAGAGCCCCGGGCCACAGGTATGGGGTTAACCTTAGTAAGATGACGTGGATCGTCCATGCCCAAGGAGCTCAGATCCAGATCGTACAATTGCCCCGCAGATGCCAATTGACATAATTCATTGTTAGGCCCCTCTGCCCCGCCCTGAATGAGTCCACCGACGGTTTCTGCGCCCAACGCTTTTAACATGGCGCCATTCGTACAGGCTGCGCGCCACCAGTCGCCCATGGGATCTTCTGGATTCGAATAATAGGGTAAATTCACCTGACCGACTACGCGCGTCGCTGCACACAACGGCCCTGCTGTATTAAACGTTTCTGTCGCCGTAGCGTTTAATGGCGAATCAGAGTCGCCAATAGCGGCTATCAACCCATCACAGGTATGTAAACCCACTGCGGTTAACCCCGCTAATTGCTCAGCAGATAAAATACCGGGTGCTAAAAATTCAAATGCATTGGGTCCTGTGGCTGGGACGGTAGTCGTAATGGTTGGCAAATATTGCGCAGCAACGGCGCCTGCTGCAGAAGCATCTGCTCCCTGGGCTGAAGCGGCTGCATAGGCCTGAGCAAAGCCGGCTATTTGTAACTGTTTAACTGAAGTTAACACTGTACCGGCAGATTGTGTCGAAAAATAGGCGGCATAAGACACTTCATCTCTGTCCAGGCCTGCAGGTTCAAGGACGGCAACTAAGCTATTTACCAGACCTTGTAGTTGTAACTGTTCATCAGTGACAAGCGGTGTCGTATCTATATCCTGACGCACCAGATCCCAGGTAGTCGATCCCCTGACCGCTTTGCCATCAGTGTCCTTTAACTGCTCAGTAACCACTAACATATGTCCTTGGGCAGGCGCCAGTGGTTTTAAGGGAATGACATTTATCGACCCAGAACCAGGCGTATAGGAAGTGACAAAGTCTTCACCATATTGCAACTCTTCACCTAACGCACAGGGAATTCCCGGCGCCGGCGATGCAGCGGCGATAGCCTGACAGGCGGCATCTGTGCCTTCAAGCGCCTGAGTGGCTTTGAATATTCGTACCGCACCAGCGGACAAGGAAGCGGGATCTACATCCACACCAGCAGGTAAAGTAACGCGAATAGCAAAGGGATGTTGAGTCGACCAACCGTCCAGCGCACTTAAAGCATGTTGAGGATTCGCGGGATCAAATGTGTCTGCCCCTTCAGTATTAATGGTGAAATCAAAGAATGATCCATCAGGGATCATCAGTAAGTCGTTGGGAATATTTAGATCACTACCAGCCGGGTCAAACACCACTCTAACGAAAGGTTTGGCTACGGGTGTAGCATTTTTTTGCTCATCTATAGTATCACCACCACAACCTGTTAATCCCAGAATGGCCGTAATACTCGCACTAAGTAGTAGTTTTTTCATCGTATCTCCCTAATATTTATTGATTGACCATACTTTTAGCTGATAATGAATTCACAAACGTTTGCTTGTCATATCAAAATTCCATAACTCGTTAGACCAGTGTCTATTTTATAATCTTATTGATATTTTGCAAAGGTTTGTTAACAAGCTGTCATAAAAATTGATCAACCAAGGATTTTTATTTTCAGAAGGATATTTTGGCTGCTAAATGATAAAATCACAAAAATCAAATTGACGCAGTACTATATGAACAATTATCAACCAAGCCCCAATTTCCTGGCTGACAAAACTATTCTGGTTACCGGAGCCGGTGATGGCATAGGTAAAGAAGCCGCCTTGCATTACGCAAAATATGGAGCCACTGTTATCTTGCTGGGAAAAACAGTCCTTAAACTGGAAGCTGTGTATGACCAGATTGTTGGCGCAGGCCATAGCGAACCGGCCATTATCCCCCTGGATTTGGCCGGGGCAACGGTAAAACACTATCAGGATATGGCCGCCACCATTGACAATCAATTTGCTACCTTAGATGGTGTGCTGCATAACGCCAGTATGTTGGGCCACCTTGCGCCCTTTGCCCAGATCAGTGAAAGTGAATGGCAACAGGTTATGCAGGTTAATCTTAACAGTCAGTTTTTTATGACCCAGGCGCTATTGCCTGTACTGAAAAAAGCACCTGATGCTTCGATGATTTTTACGACTTCCAGCGTAGGCCTTAAAGGGCGCGCATATTGGGGAAGCTATGCCATTTCCAAATTCGCCACCCAGGGTATGATGGAAGTACTGGCCGACGAATATGAAAATACCAACATGCGCTTTAATTGTATCAACCCCGGTGCTACCCGCACCAGTATGCGTGCCCAGGCGTTTCCCGCCGAAGACTCAAGTAAACTAAAAACGGCTGGGGATATTATGCCCTTGTATTTGTATTTAATGGGTCAGGACAGTCTGAGCGAAACAGGAAAAACTTTCCACGCTCAACCAAAATAACCCTCCAGGCTTTGCATACAGACTAAAAAGCCCTTAAATAATGGCATATTCAAGGGCTCAAGTGTGGTTAATAACAGTGATCAAACGGCGAATATTAATCGCCGATTTTAGCCCAGGTATCACGCAGCCCTACCGTACGGTTAAAGACAAGCTTTTGAGCTGTAGAGTCTTTATCCAAGCAGAAATAACCGGTACGCTCAAATTGATAGGCTTGCATGCTCTGTTCGTTATAAGCAAGTGTGCCTAAACTGGCTTCCACCCAACCTTGTTTAACCGTGAGGGATTGGATATTAATGCTGTTGACGAAGTCTTCTTCTGCAAGCGGATTGGGCACAGTAAAAAGAGGATCATACAAGCGAATTTCTGCTGGCTCGCCATGGGAAGCCGATACCCAGTGTATAACGCCTTTTACCTTACGCCCGTCCTGAGGATTTTCACCTAACGTGTCGGGGTCATAACTGCAAAAAATAGTGGTAACCTTGCCTGTTTCATCTTTTTCCACACGCTGTGCTTTGATGACGTAGGCATTACGTAAACGCACTTCTTTACCCAACACTAAGCGTTTGAATTTTTTGTTGGCCTCTTCACGAAAATCTTCCGCTTCAATGTAGATTTCCTGGCTAAAAGGTACCGTTCGCGATCCCATAGTCTCATCATTAGGATGATTCGGAGCCACTAGCTGCTCGACCTTATCAGCCGGATAGTTTTCAATAACCAGCTTAACAGGCTCCAGTACTGCCATCGCCCGGGGAGCGAGTTCATTTAGCTCTTCCCGTAAACAGGCTTCCAGCATGGCCATTTCCACCAGATTGTCCATTTTTGTTACGCCAATACGTTTACAAAATTCACGAATAGAGGCTGCGGTATAGCCTCGTCGGCGCAAGCCGGCAATAGTCGGCATACGAGGGTCATCCCAGCCTTGTACATGTTTTTCTTCTACCAACTGGATCAACTTGCGTTTACTTAAGACGGTATATTCAAGATTCAAACGGGAAAACTCATACTGATGAGGGACATTTATAATACTGATATTTTCCAATACCCAATCATATAAACGACGGTTATCCTGGAACTCCAGCGTACACAAAGAATGGGTGATCCCTTCAATTGCATCAGAGATACAATGGGTGAAATCGTACATTGGATAAATACACCATTGATCACCTGTCTGGTGATGGTTAGCAAATTTAACCCGGTACAGCGCGGGATCACGCATGCACATAAAAGCAGAGGCCATATCGATTTTGGCCCGTAATAAACACTGACCTTCGGCGAATTCTCCCGCCGTCATTTGGGCAAACAATGCAAGATTTTCACTGACAGGGGTATCACGATACACGCTGTTTTTACCTGGGGTGGTCAAGGTTCCCCGTAATTCACGGACTTCAGCCTGAGAGGAAAAATCCACATAAGCCAGGCCTTTTTCAATCAGTTCAATGGCGTAAGCATGCAACTGTGCAAAATAGTGGGAAGAAAAACGCACCTCATCTGCCCATTCGAATCCCAGCCATTGCACATCTTTTTTGATTGCATTGACATAATCAATATCTTCTTTTTCCGGATTGGTGTCATCAAACCTGAGATTGCACTGGCCTTGATAATCAGCAGCTATGCCAAAATTTAAGCAAATAGACTTAGCATGGCCAATGTGCAGATAGCCATTGGGCTCAGGTGGAAAACGCGTATGCACCATTGTATGGCGACCTGCTTGCAGATCTTTATCAATGATATGACGAATGAAATTGGTCGGACGACTCTCGGTCTCGGCCATTAATTATTACCCCTAACAACAAGACGATGAAAACGATAAACATTATACCAGTATCTTGGCATAGCAAAGTATTTTTCTCACAATAGGTGGTTGGCTAGTCATCTGTTAGCCTAACTATCCCAAAAAGAATTTAGATATTAAATATCATAAGCTTACTTTACGTACTCAGACACTGAAACATCCAAGCGGGATGATTTATTTAAAGAAATTCCATTCTCCCTCCTGTATAAAGGAACAATACATGTAAATAACACCTTTTAGTTATTGGTTAAAATCACCTTATGAAAGAAAAAGCGACCTCCTTAGACATTGCTCACCGAGCCGGCGTTTCCCAGTCAACTGTCTCCAGAGCACTAAGAAATAGCCCGCTGGTCAATAAAGAAACCCGGGATAGAGTGCAGGCGATAGCCTTGCAACTCAATTATAAAGTGGATAAAAACGCCAGTAATTTGCGCTGTCAACATAGTCAAACTATTGCATTATTATTGTTTGAGGATCCCACGTCTGACGATTCACTTATCAATCCCTTTTTTCTTTCCATGTTAGGCAGTATTACCCGGGCGAGCGCCCAAGCCGGATACGATTTACTGGTTTGCTTTCAAAACCTCAATGATGACTGGCAAGCTGAATATGAAGATTCAAACAAAGCGGATGGGCTCATTCTACTGGGTTATGGCGACTACGTAGATTATCGTGCCAAACTTGCCAAGCTTGAAGAACAACATACCCACTTTGTGCGCTGGGGAGCCCATGATGCTGAACACCCCGGGATCTCAATTGGCTGTGATAATTTTCAGGGCGGCTATGATATTACCCGTCACTTACTCAGTTTAAAAAAGAAAAACTTTGCTTTTATCGGAGGCGCAGATAACCATGCTCCGGAATTTATGGCGCGTTTTCTGGGCCACAAAGAAGCGATTAAACAAGGGGGCCAAGTGATAAGCGCAGTGCAGGTCGATGCCATTTCTACCGAAGACTCTGGCTATGATGCCGCAACCCATTTGCTAAGCCAAAAACATCAACTTGATGCCATAGTCTGCGCCAGTGATTTGATCGCCATAGGGGTACTGAGGGCATTGCGTGATCATGATATTGCCATTCCCTCACAAATTGCGGTAGTCGGTTACGACAATATTCCCGTGACCAGTTTTGCTAATCCGGCTTTGACCACCGTTAAGCAAGACACTAAATTAGCCGGAGAAATATTAGTCAACAGTTTACTTAAGCTTATCGCCGGAGAAAAAGTTGACCATTATCTGATGCCGGTACAACTGGTTATTCGCCAGTCATGCGGAGCAATATTATAATGTGTACTTCGCTACCTGCGCTTACTTATTGTGCATTAATAAACTGAGCTCTTTAAGAAGGGCTGGGTTTTCTACTTGCCCTTCTCTTATCCATACCTGCACACCATGGGGACCGACCTGAGTACTTAACTGGGACTGTAGATTGCTTATTTGTCTGATGCTGAGACTAATTTGCTCAATCCAATTTCCTTCTTGTAAGTATTGGCTGATCACAAAGTCAGTTGCCGTGTCGCCTTTATTCAATAACACCAGAGCGCTCTGGGCTGCATCCCCTCGCTGGTAAATGCGGTAGAATGCGGCTTTATCCCCTGCAAGAGTAATATTTAATTGCAAACCATTTTGCAGGGCCACATTTTCTTTACGTAAATTGGCAATACGGGATAAATTTTGCTGAATTTTGTTCGTACCCGCCTGGTCGATATTCTCCTGCCCCAGGTAATTGCGGTTACCTTGATGCTCTGACTTGCCACGCATAAAGCCGATTTCCGACCCCTGATAAATCACCGGAATACCACGGCTGGTAAATAACCAGTTATTGGCATCAATAAAGCCTTCATCGCTGGCATTCATTCTGGGCATATCATGGTTGTCATAAAAGATGGCCAATTCATAAGGATTGGCGTAGGGACCATGGGTCAGATATAAATAATCTTGCAGCTCAGCAAAGTCACTGTCGTGGTGTTCAAAAACACCAGTGATGGCTTTCTGCCCCGGAAAATCCAGCACGCTGATCCCACCATTTTTTGCCAGGGTATGTTGGGCTATAAAATTAGCATCATAGTCAAAGCTTTCACCAAACATATAAAATTGTGGTTTTACTGCCCGAATACGCTCGGCCATTTTTTTCCAAAAATGGTGAGGCACATGTTTAATGGTGTCGATTCTAAATGCGTCCGCCCCCTGCTCTATCCAATATAAATAGGAATTAATTAAATAGTCTTGCAGTTGCGGGTTTTCATCATTCAAATTAGATAATTGCATAATGTCAGGCGTATTATGGAAAAAAGCGTGCAACGGGTTCAAACCATCTAGTGCTTCAGGGAGAAGATTTTGATGATCAGCTACCAGGTTACCCTGCATATCATAGAGTTCAGCATATTTGGGTTGATCCACAGGCATGGAAAATGAAGGCGAGCCATGATTGGCCACGACATCAAAGACTGACTTTAAGTCATAATCACTGCGCATCTTGCCCGTATATTCCTTATAGGCCAGACCCGCAGACGGGTAATGCTCATCTATTTGATAAAAATTGCTCGCCCAGTAACCGTGGTATCCGGTTTTACCCCCGTCTTTAAATGCACCGCCAAATTCGATGGGCTCCCCACCGGAGAAATTTTCATCGGGATTATCGACTATAGGGGTGAGCCACACGGCAGTGAAGCCCATGTCACTTATGTAGGCCGCATTATTTAGTACACCTTGTAAGTCTCCCCCTAAGTAGCCTACATTTGCCGTCTGCCCTTCTGCTGAAGTCAGAGGTAAGTCAAAGGTAGGCAACGGCCCTCCCTGCAATACATGATTATTGGTTACATCACCGTCAACAAAACGATCTGTCATCACAAAGTAAATGGCTTCACTGACAAAGGGATTATCACTACCATAAAATTCCACAGCAGATTGATGATTGACAACAGCCTTGGTGGAAGTCGTCACCTGGTGGTGACTGCAAGCTGTTACCAATATGGTACTGGAAACGGCCCAGATAATAGGCAATCTTTTAAGTTGGCGCATATTATAGTCCTTGTCAGTTATTCAGGAATTTTAACGCGAAGAGTCATCACACCAGCTATCAACATACTACCCCCCCCAACGACCAGGGCATAGACAGGCTCATTATCAAACACCTTAGTGATTAAAAAGCCCAGAATACTGGCCGCCAATATCTGTGGGATAACGATAAAGAAATTAAATATCCCCATATATACCCCCATTTTATGGGTAGGCAACACGTTGGATAATATCGCATAGGGCACAGATAAAATGGATGCCCAGGCGAAGCCTACCCCGACCATGGATAGGACTAACCAGGCTGGATCATCAATAAACAAGAACGAAATAAAACCCATACCGCCTAACGTTAAATTGATCATGTGAGCATATTGTAAATTTAACATACGTACGACAAGCGGAATGATGATGGCGGCAAAAATCGACACACCATTATATGTCGCCATCAATATTGATACCCAGTCAGCCCCTTCGTTGTAGGCGAGTGAAGTAACATCTGTGGTGCCATAATGATGAGATGTGACCGCAGAGTTGGTATAAATCCACATTGCAAAAAGGGGAAACCAAGAGAAAAATTGCACTACGGCCAGTTGACGCATAGCTTGGGGCATGGCAAATAGATCGCCCATGACTTCTGCAAAACCATTTTTGCTATGACCATTTTTTGCCAATAATCCGGCAACAAACTGGCATAAACCAAATCCAATCAGACCCGCGCCGAGGATATACAGGTTTTTATCCAACTGTTCGATATTCAATACAATAATCAAAGACGCCGCCAGGCCAATAAAGGTATAAATGCTGCCGCCCATAAAATATTGGTGGGCGGTTCTGGCAACCCGCTCGTGAACATGATCCTGTTCAGATTTTTTTACCGCCTCATCAAAAGCCTTAAGTTGTTCAGGGGAATATTCTTTGGTGGATAAAACAGTCCACAGCACAGCGACAAAGAAAATACTGCCGCCAGCATAAAAGGAAAATTTAACCGAATCGGGTACGACGCCTGCTGCTGCCACATTA
Source organism: Paraglaciecola sp. (assembly GCA_046709505.1). Classification (GTDB taxonomy): domain Bacteria; phylum Pseudomonadota; class Gammaproteobacteria; order Enterobacterales; family Alteromonadaceae; genus Paraglaciecola. The sequence goes on from JBKEFM010000109.1 coordinate 10,950, forward strand.
CTGATGTCAAACCAATTCGTCATCATCCAGGGTAAGGCTGATGCAATGACCGCCCCTACTCCGATAAAAAAGGTTTGCATGGCATAACCCAGGGCACGTTGTTTTTTGGGTAACATGTCGCCTACAAAGGCCCTGAAGGGCTCCATGGATACATTGATTGAGGCATCCATGACCCATAACATGCCCGCTGCTAACCAAAGAGTGGGCGAATTTGGCATAATAAACAAGGCCAGACTGGCGGCTATGGCGCCAAATAAAAAATAGGGACGTCTGCGCCCTAATCTATTCCAGGTATTGTCACTTAAGTAACCAATGATAGGTTGGACTATTAGTCCTGTTATGGGAGCTGCCACCCAAAGTACCGCCAGATTACTGTAATCAGCACCCAGGGATTCAAATATACGGCTGACGTTTGAGTTTTGCAGGGCAAAACCAAACTGGATCCCCAGGAATCCAAAACACATATTCCAAATCTGCCAAAAATTTAACTGAGGTTTTGCTTGTTGCATGTATGTTTCTCTGTTTTAGATGGACTTTAGCCGCGGCCTTGTCAGGTGAATTTCGGGCGAGGCGACCAGGCAAGTAATATAAGGTAACGCCTTGGCTATGATAAGTTACCCTAAATCCCTTTAGCGAAAACAAACCAAGAAGAGCCAAAAAACCAATAGTGTAAACTAAAATCCTTGCTCACATCCTTTGGTTAAGATACCCAAGCTCTAGCCTACCCTGAGCAACATTATACAAACAAGGTATTGCATACGTATTCAGAGATATCCCCTTAGCTTCAATATGCCTGTAAACTGAGTTATTTGATCATAAAGGCCGGTCACAATACGTATTTTTAAGTGCTGACAACGTCAATCAAACACCTTCGTTTGAGGAGCTAAAAGGGAAAGGGATCAATGCAGTCTTTCCTCGCCTTCTTCAACAGTATCAGGCGTGGTGTCCTGTCTTTCACTTTCAGTGTTGGCTATTTCGATCTGCCATTGTTGACCAATAATAGGATCATCCGGCTCCTCCGGGTTTTCCCAGAAATAGCGCTTTTCAACAGGTTTAGGATCCCGTTTGTACCACACAAAAGCGGCTGTTACTCCAGCCAGAGCACCGAAAAGATGATATTCAAAGGAGATGCCAGGGTCCCTGGGGAAAATTGTCATGGTCATACCGCCATACATCAAAAAAGCTATCATCATGATAGCCACAGAACTTCTGTCTCGCCTTAAAACACTGATCACGAACAGAAAGAAAAAAATGCCGTGTGACAAACCGCTGGCACCTATATGATTGGCTTGGCGGGCAAACAACCACACACCTAAACCGGAAACCAACCAAATAAAAGTCAGCACCCGAAAGCGGGAGCGAGGATAACCATAAAGCAATACACTGCCCAAAATTAATAGCGGCAAAGTATTACTGAAAAGGTGTGCCAGTGAGCCATGCACTAAGGGCGCAGTTAAGATCCCAAGGGCACCTCGCCAATGCAGAGGATAAACACCTAACCCATCCATATTGAGAGAAAATAAAATTTCTGCGGATTTTATGCACCACAATAACAACACAAATGCACATGTGCTGACGATAGATTGCGTTAACTGATTAGACTCTTTCATTCTTCTGATATATGGCTATTAACGATTAAAAAAAAGTATATCGAGTCAATTAGTTTTATTTGATCATTATGACGTAAAAAGGAATGCATTATATTTTGGGGGATTTTTAAGCACTTGAAGGCAAAAGCGTGCCCCATAAACGCTATTGTCCTTTACCCCACGGGGTCACAATCGTTATAGTCTACATTGACTTAATATTTTGCAAACAGGGCTTTATGACCAAGTTATATGGGATAAAAAATTGTGACACCATTAAAAAAGCACGTAAGTGGCTGGACAGTCATGACATAGAGTACCAATTTCACGATTATCGGGCTGACGGCTTGGATATTACATGGCTTAACACTACGGAATCCCATCTCGGTTGGGAAGCACTGCTGAATAAACGGGGTACCACATTCCGTCAATTAACGGATGAAGAAAAAGCCCACCTGCATAAGGAAAAAGCCCTGGATTTACTTGCTACCCATCCTGCGATGATTAAACGCCCCATACTCATCCATGAAGGGAAATATCACCTGGGATTCAAAGAAAGCCATTATCAAGAGATTTTTGCATGAAAAAATCCGTTATCACGTTAACCAAAGAGCTGATCAATCGCGCATCTGTTACACCACAGGACCTTGGTTGTCAGCAAATGATGGCAGATTATCTCATGCCACTAGGGTTTGAAATCGAGAATATGCAGTTTGCCGACACGACCAACATGTGGGCACGTAAAGGCAACACCGGGCCCGTATTTTGTTTCGCCGGCCACACCGATGTGGTTCCCACTGGTCCCCTTGAAAATTGGCATACCCCGCCTTTTCAGGCCACAGAAATCGATGGTTATCTTTATGGGCGCGGCGCGGCAGATATGAAAGGCAGCCTGGCCGCTATGCTGGTAGCAAGCTCAAATTTTATTGAAAAACACCCGGATCATAAGGGCTCAATAGCATTTTTAATTACCAGTGATGAAGAAGGACCATTTATTAACGGCACCACTAAAGTCATCGATACTCTTGAAGCCAGAGATGAAAAAATAACCTGGTGCCTGGTAGGCGAACCTTCTAGTACTGATGAACTTGGCGATACAGTAAAAAATGGACGGCGGGGATCACTAACCGGTGATTTAACGATTAAAGGGATCCAAGGCCATGTAGCCTACCCTCATCTGGCGCGCAACCCAATCCATGAGGCAACCCCAATGCTCACAGAATTGAGCCAAATGCACTGGGACAATGGTAACCCGTCTTTCCCTCCTACCAGTTTGCAGATCTCCAATATTCATAGCGGTACAGGAGCAGGCAATGTGATACCAGGGGATTTACAAGTTTGTTTTAATTTTCGCTTTTCAACTGAGGTCACTGATCAGCAACTGATAGCGCGGGTTATTACCTTGCTAGACAAACATCAACTTGATTACCACATTGACTGGACTTTTAACGGCCAACCCTTCCTCACTGACAGCGGTAAACTGGTTGAAGCGACCCAAAATGCCATTGCTGCTATCACCGGACGGGAAACCCAACTGTCTACCGCTGGTGGCACCTCAGACGGCCGTTTTATTGCCCCTACTGGTGCGCAGGTTATAGAGCTTGGGCCAGTTAACGCGACTATTCATAAGGTTAATGAATGTGTGAAAATGAGCGACTTGGAATCACTTGGGGCAGTCTATGAACAAATACTGGTTGAGTTACTGACGTGATAACTACCGGGCAGTGGCTGGGGCAAAACAGCGATCATCTACTGCCAATAGAGCCTCCACATAAATTAGAGGCACAAACCTGCCAGCAGTTTCTAATTATGCAACAGGCGGCTGGCCAGGCTGGCGTTAATATCAGCATCGCCAGTAGTCATAGAGATTTTTCTCGTCAACTAGGGATATGGAACCAAAAATGGCAAGGTCTTAAGCCACTTTATTCCCCACAAGGGGCTGTTCTTAAGTTCCATACCTTGTCCGAGGAACAAAAACTCCATGCCATTCTCACATGGTCGGCACTGCCTGGGGCGAGTCGTCATCACTGGGGTACAGATCTCGATATCTACGATCCACAGGCAATCAAGCGGTGTGGCCAAACATTACAGTTGGTGAGTGAGGAGTACGCACCGGGAGGCCCTTGTCACCAACTTGCCTTGTGGCTCATTGATAATGCCCAAGACTATGGTTTTTATCTGCCCTATGCTCAATATGCTGGTGGAGTAGCGGCGGAGCCCTGGCACATAAGTTATCGTCCCTTAGCCTTGAAAATTGAACAACAGTTGCAACTAAAGTCTTTGCAATCAGTTATTGAATTGGCCGACATCAAGGGTAAATCATGTATATTGAACAATCTGGAAATGATTTTCCTGCGTTATACCTTAAATAAAGGAACACCATGAACATTTGGATAGTAGTGGCGATTATTGTGCTTGTTTTGGGCTTTATTATCGGCAACATATTACTTTTACAGCAAAGTGCTCATAGCAAGCTGCCCAAAGTAACAAAAGACAACAATAAAAATTTCGATGATGAAGATGATGATTGGAGTAAAAAATAGTTTTTCCCCAGTTCATTAGCGCTGGATGAATTAACTCACACATATTTAACGATTATTTAAT
>JBKEFM010000110.1:0-15046 GCA_046709505.1 Paraglaciecola sp.
AGCCCCTTTGCAACCAGCTCCTTGTAACGTTGGTATTCGTTTTGGGTTTCACTGAGCGCCGACTTTGCTTGTTCAAGTTTGGCCTGGGCGGATTGGTAATTGAGGGTAAAGCTGCGTTGATCCAGGGTTGCCAGGACATCACCTTGTTTAAAGCTTTGGCCCAATTTGACTAACACCGTACTGACCTTACCGCCCACCAAAAAACTTAACGAAGCTTTTTCCACCGCGGCGGTGGTGCCGGCCAGACGCCTAGTTTGAGTTAGGGCGTGTGATTTGACCTCAGTCCATGCTATAGGTCTGATATTCTCCGGGGGGGGCTTGGACTGTTCACTGCAAGCGCTTAAAGCCAGCAGCGAAACCACTATAGCAACAGATATTTTCACCACATATTCCCATTTCAAAAGTTAGTCATTAACGTCATGCTCAGATTGGCCGGCGTTGTTTTGTGTAGTACTTCATCGCCAAGGGCCGATGAGCCAAGCCACTATAGTGCCTATACCGGGCGCTTTTTGGTACGATTATTAGTATCACGACTGGCGCGGATAATATCATCACCATAATGAGTGGTCGTTGATTTTGCCAGTCTGTCATACAACAGCACATTTACCGTTGCCGCCAGGTTCATGCAACCTTCAGTGGGCACATAAACGATATGCTGGCAGCGGTCGAGTATGCCTTGTTCGATTGAACCGTCTTCCGGACCAAATATATAATAGGCATTAATAGGATGGCTGAAATGCGGCAGTGGCTGGGCACCCTCAACCAGTTCAACGGCAACCATAACGCTGTCCGCTGAGGGGGCAGGAAAGTCGATATTGCTAACCGGAATGTTGCGGGCGGCATTTTTGGTGTCGGTACTAAATGCTCTGGCCTTGTCGTAACGGCTGCCAGTATAAAAAACATCCTGCACACCGTAACACCCGGCGGCGCGCAAAATACTGCCCATATTCTGCGGACTTTTGGGATTGAGCAGGCATAAACTAACGTGCTGAGTCATCTAATCCTCCAGGATCTGTGTAATGGCATCTAACTGCGCCGGGCTAAACGCCAGGTTGTCCAGTGCCTGGACACAGTCTTCTATCTGGCTGACCTGGCTGGCACCGATGATCGCACTGGTCACTGTCGGATTATGCAACACCCAGGCGAGGGCCATTTGTGCCAGAGATTGCTCACGTTGCTCGGCGATAACATTAAGCTGTTGTACCTTAGCGACCTTTTGCTGCTCTATATGCTCAGCGCTGAGATGAATTTGTTCTTCCCGGGACGCCCGGGAGCCAGGGGGTATTCCATTTAAGTATTTATTGGTTAAAAAGCCCTGAGCCAAAGGCGAAAATACTATTGCACCCACTCCATTGTCATCCAGCACTGTGGTCAGCCCATCTTCAATCCAACGATCAAACAAATTGTACCTGGCCTGGTGGATCAGTAAGGGTGTACCCAAATCGTGCAAAATACTTAACGCTTGCTGGGTTTGCTGGGGCGAGTAATTAGATATACCCGCGTACAGGGCACGACCGGAGCGCACGATATGATCCAGTGCTTGCATGGTTTCTTCAAGAGGGGTGTGGGGGTCAAAACAATGGGAATAAAACACATCGAAATATTCAAGGCCGGTGCGTTTTAAACTTTGGTCACAACTGGATATCAGGTACTTGCGCGAGCCACCTATGCCATAGGGACCGGCCCACATATCGTAGCCGGCTTTGCTTGAGATTAATAATTCATCGCGATACGGTTTCAAACTTTTGGCCATAACCGTACCGAAGGTGCTTTCAGCCGAGCCAAACGGAGGACCGTAATTATTGGCTAAATCGAAATGGGTGATCCCCAAATCGAAGGCGCGATGTAACATGGCGGTGGCATTTTGCAGAGAGTCAACCGCACCAAAATTTTGCCATAATCCCAGAGACAGACGAGGTAGTTGCAAGCCGCTTTTTCCACAGCGTTGATAGGACATGGATTGGTAACGACTGGCATTGGCCAGGTAAAGTGGATTGGGGTCCTGGATGATCATCTGAGCGTCCGCATAAAAATTTTCGCTAGCCTAAACCAAACCCGCACAATTGACAATTGCACAAACCGGTTTACAGCGGATCGTTTATGACCTTGAGGGTACAGTACCCTACTGCGCCTTGATTATCCGGCTGACCAGCATTTTACTGTTCTGCACCATGGCGGCGCTTTTACGGCGCAAAGACAGCAGCAGCAAGTATGCCAGAGGAACCAATACCAAACTGGTGGCTGTGGAAAATATCAAACCGCCTATGATGGCAATGGCCATTGGCGAGTAGGGCGGGCCATCGCCCCCAATCTGGGTATTACCCAACGCCAGGGGCACCAGACCCAGAACAGTGGTGGCGACTGTCATCAGTATGGGCCTGACGCGGGTCAGGCAAGCCCGGATAACCGCCTGATTGACCTCAAGCCCGCTATTGGTCAGTTGGTTAATTCTGTCAACCAATACGATGCCGTTATTGACAACTATGCCCATCAATATCAGCATGCCAATCATGCTCATGATTGACATGGGCGTGGCGGTAATAAACAGTGCCCAGAATACTCCTGTAAGTGAAAACAACAGTGAAGTAATGACAGCAGTTGGCAGCAAGAGGGATTCAAATAAAGCTGCCATCACGATATAAATCATACATATGGCAAGTAACATATTGGTTTGCATAACCGATTCGTTTTGATTTTGCCTGTCGATGCTACTGCCATCAAAGGTCCAGCTATAACCTTGTGGTAAAGCGATATATTCCATCACCTGCTCGATGCGCCCCTGAGCTTGCTCCAGCGTGACGCCTTCTTGCAGGTTTGCCCCTATGGTCAGTGATGCTTGGCGGTAGTTGCGCGTTATTTCAGACGAGCGGGGTACCACCCGCATTTCAGCCAACATATCCAGGGTTACATTTTGCTGCCCCTGGCGTTTAAGACTGAGGTTTTTAAGTTGCGCCAGTGAGCCTTGTAATTGTTCGTCGTACATCATGCGAATGCCAATTTCGCCACTTTCACTGGTGCGTAATGTGCGCAAGTTAGCTCCGCGCAAACCGTTAGCGATAATATTGGCAATATCACGGGTATTGAGGCCAAAGCGGTAAGCTTTTTGCCGGTCAATGGTGATCTGTAACTCTTGTTTTTGTGCACGGCTATCACTTTTTACATCTGTTAAGCCGGTAATGTTGCCAAGGATCGGCAAAATCTGCGCTGCAATACGGTTTAATGGCTCAGAGGATTCCCCCAGCAACGTCAGCTGTACACCACCACCATTGGCTTGATCCCACTGAAAACTCGGTTTAGCCCGGGCGAAGCTGGGCATTTGTTTAGTAATTTTATCTTTGAGTTCGGCTTTGGTGACAGGCAGATCATCAACCAAGGTCAGGGCCGAGGTCGCTTCCCCTGAGGTGTAATAGGTGTAAACCTGTTTGAGGTGAAATGCCTTTTTGTTGGCATATAAAAAACCCTCCATCTTAGTAACGGCTTTTTCTACTTCCTCCAGGCTGTAATTACCCTGAATATCATAGTTAAGCCACAGGCGATTATTGCTGTCACCGTCATCATCGCTGCTCACAAACTGCATGGGAATGGCGGTGCTGAGCAATATTGCAATGGCGATGAGGCTGGTTTTACCTTTATGGAAAAGGCTCCAGTTAAGCACGCGCTCATAGGCTTTGGCGAAGCGATTGGGCTCAGAGGGCACCGTATTGCTTGAGTATTTAAGCTTGGAGGCTAGCAAGGGGATAAGGGTTTGGGATATCAGTAAGGAAGCAAACAGGGAAATACAAATAGCAATGGCCACGTGTTCCAAAAAAATGGTGATGTTAACTTTAGCCCCAACTATATTAGGCAAAAATACGATAGCAGTGGTGGCCGTACCGGCAATAACCGCCAGGCTTACTTTGCCCACACCGGCTTTGGTAGCGGCAATAGGGTCATTATTATGTTCTTTTTCCTGCTGAATACTTTCGGTCACCACGACCGCATTATCTACCAACATGCCCACTGCCAGCATAAGTCCCATCATCGACAAAATGTTAATGGTATACCCCATAAAGTACATACACCCCAGGGTTATGCAGATTGAGAAGGGTACTGAGAGCACCACTATTAAGGTGGTGGTCAGATTACGTAAAAAGGCATAGAGCACTAAAACTGATAACAAAGCACCGATTAATCCAGCGCTGAGTAAATCTGCTAGTGAATCGGTGACGCTGCTGGCTTCATCTTGCATAATAAACAGATTGATGCCGGTAAAGGCCGGGTTATCGTTGGCCTGATCTATGACCTGCATCACTCGGTTTGAGACCTCGACCAAATTGCTGTTTGACTCGCGAAATATATTAAAACCTACCGCGTATGTGCGATCCAAATGTCGCCCTTCTGTGCGTCTTGGGCTTTCGTATTTAACTTGGGCAATATCGGCTAAGTGTATTCCTCTGCCGATTATCAGGGCGCTTATTTGTTCTACGCTGGTGAATTTACCCAGAGGATTAACCGTTATTTTTTGCTGTAAATCATAAAATTGCCCGCCATGCATAGAAAAATTGGCGGCCCGTAGCGTCTTGGTCAGTTCAGTGGCATCTATGCCCATGGACGCCATTTTCTGTGGATCGAGACGGATAGAAACCTGTTTTTTGAGCACGCCATACAACTCGACCTTGGATACGCCGGCTACCCGCTCGATGGGCATTTTCAGGTTACGCTCCAACAGGTCGTAGGCATTGGACAAGTCACGATCGCTGGACACCCTGAGCTGAAAAATGGGCATGTCACTGGTATTGAATTGATAAACCAAAATCCGCTGCACATCGTCTGGCAAGCTATCGCGAATGGCATCAATTTTTTCTCTGGCTTCGATACCCTTGGCTTTGAGGTTCTCATCCCAGGCAAATTCCAGTTGAATTTCCGCCGCATCCTCGTTAGAGCGTGAACGCAAACGTTTAATGCCAGACATAGTGGCCAGTGCTTCTTCAACCGGCCGGGTGATCATCTTTTCTACCTCAGCAGGTGTGGCGTCCTGATAGGGAATACGGATGGCAATTTCTGGTATGTCTATACTGGGGAATTTCTCCAGCGGCAAAAGCTGAGAAGCCATGATGCCAAATATCAGCATCGACAAAAACGCCATACATACGGTGACGGGCCGGCGTATGGCAAACGCCGCCAAACTGGAGCCCGCACTGGCAAACTTATCCATATACTGTCTCCTGGCTGTCATCGCTGTTTTGGGATAATGGCTGGGTGAAGTGCTTACGGTCAAACAGGCTGTAGATCACAGGAATAAAAAACAAAGTCAATACGGTGGCAAACAATAAGCCGAATATGACCGTGACGGCCATGGGAACACGCATTTCGGCTCCTTCGCCCAGGCCAATGGCCATAGGCAGCAGGCCCAAAGAGGTTGTAAGGGTCGTCATGAAAATGGGCCGCAGACGACTTTGTGCCGCTTCAATAATGGCAGTTGTCTTGTCAGTTCCCCTGGCGCGAAGTTGGTTAATACGATCGATCAGTACTATGGCGTTATTGACCACTATACCGGCCAACATAATCAGGCCAATAAACACCACTACGCTGATATTGGTGTGGGTTATAAACAAGCCATACAGTGAGCCAGCACAGGCCAGGGGCACAGTGCATAAAATTAACAGCGGGTGGAGTAACGATTCAAATTGGGACGCCATCACCAGGTAGACCAAAAATACTGCCAACAGCAAAGCAAATTTAAGGGAAGTAAAGCTGACCTCCATCTCTTCACTTTGTCCGGCGACTCTGGCTTGCATACTGACCGGTAAATCTAGGGTGGTGAGTATCTGCTTGGCAGTCAGTACAGCTTCGGCCAGATCACCCGTGTGTAAATTGGCTGAAACTACGGCTACTCTTTGTTGGCCGATACGGGTGATCTCGCTGGGGCCAACTGACATACTTAACTGGGCTACGGCATCCAGAGGAATACCGCGGCTTGCACCGGGATTGACGATAATTTTCCCGATATCACTAATGGAGTCCCGTTGCCGGTCAAGACTGCGCACCAGTATATCGACTTTGCGATCATCCAGGCTAAACTTGCTTGCTACTTCGCCGCCGATCTTCGCGCTGATAAGCTTAGATACGTCAGGGGCATTCAATCCCAGTTGGGCCAGCTTGGCGTGATTGAATTGGATTTTAAGCTCAGGATTGCCGGCCTGTAACGACGAACTGACGTCAGCAAAACGAGGATCCTGTTGCAAACTGTGTACTAATTTGGCGCTGTAACGCCCCAGATTTTGTAAATCGTAACCTGTGATCTCAATCGCCAAGGGATTGGCAAAACTAAACAACTCAGGCTCGCCAAATTTGCTTCTTACTCCGGCCTGACTGGCTAGAAATTGGCGCATCGCGCTCTTCACCCGTTCACTGTCCGCTGGTGTGCTTTCCGGCTCCATGACCACATTAAGCTTGCCCCAATAATCCCCCTGACTGGCAGAAACATTCATTAAGCTACCGGTACCGGCCAATGAGTAACTGCGGGCCACCTTGGGTTGCTGTCCGGTAAAGCGGGCGAGTCTGGCCAAGACCTCATCGGTGCGTTGCAGCTGGGCCCCGGTGGGTAAATTTATCTCAACATAAAATTCCCCCTGGGCCATAGACGGGATCAGCTCCATGCCAACCCGTGGAAGCAATAACAGGGATGCGCCACTGAGCAGGATAACCCCTGCCAATACCAACGTCCTGGCCTTAAGCGCCAGATGCAATACACCCAGATAACGTGCTTCTACTGCAGCAAATATTCTGTCAAAGGCCCACAGCAAAGGACGGAAAAGGGTGGCCATTATTTTAGCTAACAGAGTGAAAAACAACAAAACACTGGTGCACACAAGTAGCGGCAGATAATAAAACAGCAACATAAAAATAAACCGAAATGGCACACTGAAGTAATAGATGATTTTGGCCAACTTACCTTCTTGGGGCGTACCTATGCTTGCCAGAATATGGGCCGTTGAGCTTGCCTGTGGTGAAGGTACAGGAGACGATTGGCGCGCCGCGAGCATAGGAATGAGCGTCAATGCTATTAACAACGATGCGCCCAGGGCAAAGGTTACCGTGAGGGCCTGATCACCAAACAATTGCCCAGCTATGCCTTTGACAAACACCAGCGGGAAAAATACCGCCATAGTGGTCAGGGTTGATGCGATGATCGCCATGGAAACTTCTTTGGTACCGTCTATGGCGGCCTGGGAAAAGCTCTTATTTAATTTTTTATGGCGGTCGATATTTTCCAGCACCACTATAGCGTTATCCACCAACAGGCCAATGGCCAGGGCGATACCGCCTAAACTCATAATATTGAGGCTAATACCGTTGCCGTACATCAAGTTAAAAGTAGCAATGATAGATACCGGAATCGAAATGGAAATAATTAAGGTTGGCCAAATGTTCTGCAAAAATAAAAATAGCACCAGCATAGCCAATACCCCGCCAATCAGGCCGGCAACGCGCACATCGTCTATGGCGCTGGCGATAAAACGCGATTGGTCGTATATCATCTGTAGCTGATAATACTCTGGTAATTCTTTTTTCAGTTGCTCGATGCGCTGACGAATATTATCTGCCACTTCAACGGTATTGGCATCCCCCTCTTTGTAAATGGCAATTTCTACCCCTTCTAAGCCATCAAAGCGGGTGATAGAGCTGCGCTCTTTAAAAGCATGCTGCACCAGGGCAATATCCCCCAGACGTATGTTTTTTCCATCGCGGGTAGCAATAAACAGATCCCGCATGTCATCCAGAGTTTGAAACTGGTTCAGGGTGCGGACTAAATATTCCTGGGAGCCATCTTCTACCCGTCCCCCCGACGCATTGACGTTTTCCTCTTTAAGACGTTTAATCACATCGTTTAGGGATATCGTCAACTGACTGGTTTTTTGCTGGTCAACCAACACCTGAATTTCATTTTCCAGGCCGCCACCGACTTTGACCGAAGCTACACCACTGACCGACTCAAGCTTGCGTTTGAGCTGTTCTTCAGAGTAGGTGCGCAGGCGTTTCATCGCTGCGACGTCCAATACCAGGGAGGGAGCGGAATCTGTTGTCTGTTCAGTGCTGGTAGATAAGGCCTTAGCACCAAAGCCAAAGCGCATCACGGGCTCCAGGCTAGGATTAAAACGCAGCAGTAACGGTTTTTTCACATCCAGAGGCAGTTCTAGTATGTCCAGTTTTTCTCTGACTTCGAGGCTGGCCATATCCATATCTGTGCCCCATTCGAATTCGAGCAGTACGTCTGACTGCCCGGCCTTGGACGAGGAAGTGACGGTGCGCACACCTTTGACCACACCCACTGTTTCTTCTACAGGTTTGGACACCAGCTGTTCAATTTCCCCTGGTGCCGCACCAGGATAATCGCTGCGGATAGTCAAGGTAGGATAGGATAACTCCGGGAGTAAATTCAATGCCAGGCGAGACAGGGAAACCATGCCAAATAACACGACGGCGAAGGTAAACATCCACACTGTGACCGGCCGTTTTACGGCTATATCAACAATATTCATCAGGGTTCCTTAGTTAACCGTTGTCGGCTTGGTTATTGACAACTTCTACCGGCGCTAAGTCTTTAAGGTTTTGATGACCGGTTATGACCACCTGTTCGTTACCTGTCAGACCGCTGAGCACTTCGATGTAATCACCTTGCTGGTAACCCACCTGAATGTTTTTTTTGTGTGCCTTACCTTGTTCAATAACAAATACATTGACCTTGTCGTCTATAGCTAACATGGCCTTACGGGGCATAAGGGTCACGTTTTGATGGGTGTCGTAATTCAGTTCAACCCGGGCGAACATACCGGCTTTCAATAGGTTATTGTCGTTAGGTACGCTAAGGGTGACTTTCACGGTACCTGTGCTGGCATCAATGACAGGGCTGATACGCTCAACAAAGGCATGAACCGTACCTTCACCAATGGCGCTGAGGGTGAGTATGGCTGTTTGTTTCGGGTGGACTCTGGTTAACTCTTTTTCCGGCAGATAAACGATGCCATAAAGTTCTTTTTGCGCCACAATATGAAACATTTGCGCCCGCTGAAACGATTCGGTCAGATTACCCACTTTTGCATTTCGCTGGGCGATGTAGCCAGAGATAGGTGCCACTATCGTCGCTTCTTTTAAGTCTAGCTGTGCTAACGATAGGGTGGCTTTAGTGGAAGCGTACTGTGCACTGATTTTATCGTAAGTGTCATCACTGACCAGTTTTTTATTATATACCTTGTTGATTTTGGCCAGTTCTTTTTCAATACCGTTTAAGTCAGCTTTAGCTCTGGCCAGACTGAGGCGATAGCGCTGTGGTTCAAGTTGCGCCAGTACCTGGCCCTTTTCCACATAATCCCCTTCTTCAACGTAAATATATTCAATAATGCCCGATGCCCGGGCAACGACAAAGGCTTCTTCTTTGGCCTCCAGTATTGCGGTAGTGGTGTAGTTAGACGATATGTCACCCTGTTTGAGGTTGGCGGCTTCCACCGGGATGGCAATCACGAGATCTTTTTTGGGTTCACTGTTGGTAGCCTCAGCACCGCCACAACCCGTTAACAATGCTGCCATTGCTAGCATTGAACATAAAGTGAGTGTCTTAAAACTGCTAACGTGCATCGTTTTAAAGATCATTTTTTTTCCCTTTGTTATTTATTTTTTTAGTGTTGTTGGTGCCAAGGCTAAGTTCTACGTTTTGTTGCAAACTTGGCCAGCCAATTTTTGCCCCTGGGCCTGTAGCGCTACATTGCATCACATCACCCACAGTGCATCCCCTATGCCATTAATGTAATTAAGATAAAGTTTATTTAAATCAATAGCTTGTTTGGTTGTGCAGGCTGCCAGGCAGCTATTTTATTTTAGATTGGTAAACGCTTTGGTTAAATTAACCAATTATTAGCTAACTTATTAGCATGAAGGGGAAGGGGGCACCTAAGAGAAAAGTCACAACTTTACAGCCAAAGGGGATCGCACAATGACGTTCAGATTATCTTTGCCAAAAGCAGAACATCTCACCGCGCTTAAGGTGTTTTCTATTCTAAAAATTAGAAGTATATGTACAATATTTTGCGATTTTAGTTCTTTTTTATCGGCTTATATTAACTCATGTCAAATTATTAACGTTGCATAGGAAATATAGTGAATAAGGTATTATTGCTCAATAGCAGTTTACAGGGCGCTGCCGGTAATTCTCATAAGCTGGCGGCACAGTTGATCACCCATTGGCAACAGCATGAAAATATTTTTATTACCGAACGTGATTTAGCTGCTTCTAATTTACCCCATTTAACCTTAGCTGAAATGCAGGCTTGGGCCGTGCCTAGCGATCAGCAAAACCCGGAACAGTTTGCTTTAGCTGCGCACTCTGAGCAGTTGCTCGGTGAACTTATGGAAGCGGACACTATTGTGATTGGTATGCCTATGTATAATTTTGGCGTACCATCGACCTTTAAAGCTTGGATCGATCGCATTGCCCGGGCTGGTCGTACGTTTAATTATACCGCCACCGGGCCTAAAGGCCTTATTGAAGGAAAATCCGTTTATATTATGGCCGCCAGGGGCGGCATTCACCAAGGGACAGAGAAAGACACCCAGAGCAAATATTTGCAAGATGTTTTTGCTCTGATTGGGATCACCGATGTGCACTTTATTTATCTGGAAGGGGTGAATATGTCAGAAGACGTGGCGGCCAGCGCCTGGCAAGCTGCCAGCAAGGCTATCGCTAATTTATTCCCCAAAAAAGCCGCCTGAATACCTGAAGAACAAAACCCTGCCAATCGCAGGGTTTTACTCTACATGGTATATTAGTTTTGTTGAAAATTAGCTAACAGCAACGGGCTTTATCTGGCCAGGGTTTGTTCTATTGTGGCAATAAAATCCGGGTCAGTGGGTTTGATGGATGAAGCATAAGCCTCAACAATATTGCCTTCTTTATCCATTAAATATTTGTAGAAATTCCATTTGACAGTCGTACCGGATTTTTTGGCCAACATTCTGTACAGGGGATCCGCGTCTTTACCTCTGACTGATATTGCTTCAAACATAGGAAATTCAACACCGTAGGTGAGCTCACATAGCTCAGCGGTTTTTCCCTCATCTTGATCTTCCTGGTTAAAATCGTGAGAAGGAAAGCCTAATACGACCAGACCCTTATCCTGGTATTGGTTATAGAGCGCTTCCAGACCTTTAAACTGCGGCGTAAAGCCACAGTAACTGGCGGTGTTGACAAAAAGCACTGTCTTACCTGCGTAGCTTTGGCACAGGTTGACCGTGTCCTGTGAATTCAATTTGCGCTTCATAAACTTCAATAAATCTGGGCACTGTGCCCCGTTTACGCTGGCACTGATGAGGAAAAAACAGATAATGATTAATGATTTTTGCATAATATTCTCTTTGCATAGTGACCCTAGTAATACGGAACTCACGTTAATTTAGCTCAAAAATTTGTAAGCACTTTTAAGTGGAGCTTTAATCTGCTTGATTTTGCGTTTAAAGTAAATTGTTAATCTGTAAAGAGTTTAAAAACCCATGGAAAACAATAATGTATAAAACCACAAAAAAATGGTTGCTGGTATTGGTTACCACAGGCCTGTTCGCCTGTAGTGCCACAGACAAAACCATTCCGGTGGTCGCACAGGCTGCGCCCGCAAAAATAATTTCACCCCTTGCATCGTTTACTCCCAAAAGCGCGGCGACAGGTGAACTATCCCTGACGCAAATTATGGCCGATCCCGATTGGTTGGGTCGACAGCCTTTGAGCAGTTACTGGGCGGACGACAGCCAGGGCATTTTTTACCAGCGCAAAGAAGCCGGCACTCCCTTATTAAACCTGTGGCAGCGAGACATCGATACACAGGGCAATGGCAACCAGGTGGCCATGGGTAAATTGCACCATTTTAGCTACGACGAGCGGGTGCTAAACCAACACAAAGATAAAAGTGCCTGGGTATTTGAAGGCAATATATTTGTTAAAAATATTGCTTTAGGGCAAGTGAGACAACTTACCCAGGATGCAACCAAGGCGACTAATTTACAGTTTTTGCTCGACGGGCGCTTAGCCTATCAACAAGGTAACAGTTTTTATACCTTGAATATCAGCAGCGGCTTTCGCCAACAACTGGTTTCCTGGATCTTTGGCAAACCACCCCAGGGGCCTGAAGAGCCAGAAGATTATATTGCCCAGCAGCAACTGGCCTTGATTGATTTTGTGGCCCAGACGCGATCAGAGCAGCAACAGCGTTTTGACCGTCAGCAACACCTGGCGACGAACAATAAAAGTCTTACCCCGCAGCCCTTTTACTTTCCCTTAAAGCACCAAAGCGTTGAGGCAAGTTTGTCCCCTGATGGCCGTCACTTAATTTTGGTTGAGCAAGAAACGCTGCCATGGCGCAATGATGATGATCTTATGCCAGCCTACATTGGTGAAGACGGCCGCATTAAAAGCAAAGAAGTCCGTCAGCGCGTGGCTGATGCCAAACCGGAAAATCAGACTGTGTGGCTGATAGACATCGCTGAGCATCAGCAGCATGAGCTCAGTTACCAGGTGCTGCCGGGGTATAACGAAGATGTCTTAGGCGAGGTAAAAAGAGAAAATGCCAAAGCCAAAGGGGAAAGCTATATCAACAATCGATTACCCAGAGATATCGGCTTGCTGGTGGACTGGTCCTGGTCACAAAGCGCCATTTCATGGCATGTTAATGGCCAGCAAGTGGCGATAATGCTGGAGGCCTGGGACAACAAGGATCGCTGGCTGGTCAGTGTCGATCTTAACCAGCACCAATTTATTAACCAACATCGCTTGCATGACGATGCCTGGGTCAATTACAAATTTAACAGCTTTGGCTGGTTACATAACAGTGAACAGTTGTATTACTTGTCAGAAGAGTCGGGGTATGCACATCTATATCAAAAACCCCTGAATGGTCCGGCGAAAGCGTTAACGTCAGGTACTTATGAAGTGGATGCGTTAACCTTAACCAGTGATGATCGCTATATGTATTTTAAGGCCAATAAAAAGCATCCGGGGATCTATGAAATATATCGTGTGGCTTTGCAAAGTGGTCATATTGAGGCACTGACAGACCTTAATGGTATGACCGACTATGCGCTTAGTCCTGATGAAAAACAGTTATTACTCACCCATTCACTGGTCACTCTGCCGCCAGAACTATACCTTCAGGCGGCACAGCCAAACGCAGAAGTACAACGTCTTACTCACACTATCAGTGACGCGTTTCTGGCCGTGCCCTGGACGGCTCCGGTTATTGTACCCGTTGAGTCGAGTCACACCGTTGAGCCTATCTTTGCCCGGGTCTATAAACCGGCAGAGGCGGTTGAGGATACAGAGAAAAAGCTAAGACCCGCGGTGGTATTTACGCATGGTGCGGGTTATTTACAAAATTCCCATCTGGGTTGGTCGGGTTATTTCCGTGAATTTATGTTCCACAGTCTATTAGCACAACAGGGCTATGTGGTGATGGATATGGATTACCGGGCATCGGCTGGTTATGGAAGGGACTGGCGCACCGCCATTTATCGGCACATGGGTAAACCGGAAATCGATGACTTGCGAGATGGCATAAATTGGCTGGTTAAACATGCCCAGGTTGACCGTCAGCGTATCGGAACCTACGGTGGCTCTTACGGTGGTTTTCTGACTTATATGGCCTTATTTACCCAACCCGATTTATTTCAAGCCGGGGCGGCGCTCAGACCCGTGTCTGATTGGGCCCACTACAACCACGGTTATACCTCGAATATTCTTAATACACCGGACATCGACCCGATCGCTTACCAACGAAGTTCTCCGATATACTTTGCCGAAGGCTTACGTAAGCCCCTGCTGATAAATGCGCCCATGATTGACAGCAATGTATTTTTTGTTGATACGGTGCGGTTGGTGCAGCGCCTCATCGAACTGCAAAAAACAGACTTTGAAACGGCTATTTATCCGGTGGAAAGCCATGGTTTTGTCCAGCCCAGTTCATGGCTTGATGAATATAGGCGCATTTACAAGTTGTTTGACACCAACCTATAAAACAGCTGTATACCTGAAACACCACACACCTCAGGTCTGTGGTGTTTTTTTTTGCCTGTGCTCTGAGCAAGTATGAAAGTCAAAAAAATCACCTAATAACGCAACAAGAGGGTTTCAACACTTGCCTAAAGTGACATTTCTGGTAGTTTCTTTAAAAAATTTATCAAGAGATACGATCATGCCAAAAGCAAGTGATATTAAAAAGAATGCTGCCATCGAACATAACGACAAAGTGTATATTGTTAAAGATATTAACAAGCTTACACCCAGTGGCCGGGCCGGGGCGAGCTTGTATCGTATGCGCTTGTATGAAGTGACTACGGGGGCGAAGGCGGATCAAAGTTTTAAAGCTGACGAGATGATTAAACTCGCCGATTTTAGCCGCCATCAAGTGACTTTTTCCTATGTTGATGGCGAAGAATATGTATTTATGGACAGTGAGGATTACACCCCTTATTCACTCAATAAAGACACCATTGCCGATGAATTATTGTTTATCACCGAAGACACAGCAGGTTTGCAGCTCCTGACAGTAAATGACGCACCAGTGGGAATAGAATTGCCACCTAATGTGGAGTTGCTGATAACCGAAACTGACCCTTCTATTAAGGGTGCTTCAGCCAGTGCTCGCACTAAACCCGCGCTATTGTCCACCGGTTTGACCATACAGGTGCCTGAATACATTGCCAGTGGCGAAAAAATCAAAGTGAGCACCTCGGAGCATAAATTTGTTAGTCGGGCGGATTCAAAATAAGTCTGTTGGTAAAACGTCGAAAACTGCTGCTGCCACATAGGTCCTCAGGCAGCGTGCAATTATCAAGATACCCAATGCGGCGAGATAAATCGGTAGAAGCTCGGAGCTGAGGCCGCCCCAGATGTAATTCCTCTACTTGCTAAGGTTAAAAGTACACCGCCAAGCCCCGAATCATGGGTTTGGCATCGTAAGGTGGGGCAGGGATAACCATAGGCTGCGAATTGAACCGGAAATCCACAGTTAAGCCTGCTGACCCGGTC
>JBKEFM010000111.1:0-14990 GCA_046709505.1 Paraglaciecola sp.
ACGTCTTACCAATGTGGATCCATAGACAGATAACATCAGGCCTTACCCAGTCCGCTGCCGAGTTTGGTCATCGTCTCAAGACATTCATCATAGGTCAGAATTTGCTGCATACCTTGTTGTAAAAAAGCATTAATTGCCGGCTGCGCATTAATTGCCAAATCGATGCGCGGATCATTGCCTCTGGTGTAGGCACCGATACTGATAAGGTCACTATTTTTCTGATACGTGGAATACACTTGTTTTATACGCCTTGCCGTTTGTAAATGCTCCGGGCTGACAACCATTGGCATAACGCGACTGATAGAAGCTTCCACGTCTATTGCCGGGTAATGTCCTGCATCGGCAAGCTGTCGAGACAAAACTATATGACCATCAAGGATAGCCCGTGCAGAATCAGCTATGGGATCTTGCAAGTCATCACCTTCGGTCAATACGGTATAGAATGCGGTGATAGAGCCCTGGCTTTCTGAACCATTGCCTGCACGTTCTACCAATGCGGGTAACCGGGCAAAGACTGAGGGCGGATAGCCCTTGGTCGCGGGCGGTTCGCCTACCGCCAGGGCGATTTCCCGCTGAGCCATGGCATAGCGAGTCAATGAGTCGATTAGCAACAAGACATTCATGCCCTTATCGCGAAAATATTCAGCAATAGTGACAGCGGTCTCACAGCCTTTTAGGCGCATTAAGGGGGAAGTGTCCGCAGGTGCAGCCACCACAACGGATTTTTTACGCTCCTCTTCTCCTAAAATATCCTGGATGAATTCTTTTACTTCCCGACCACGCTCACCCACTAAGCCCACCACCACCACATCGGCAGTTGTCCCCCGGGTCATCATGCCCAGCAACACGCTCTTTCCTACCCCACTGCCGGCAAATAGACCCATGCGTTGACCGCTGCCAACCGTGAGCATAGTGTTTATCGCCCTGACTCCCACATCCAAAGGCTCAGTAATCGGTTTTCGTAACAGAGGATTCATCGGTGGACGGGTCAGGGGCACACGTTTTTCAGCTTCAATCGCCCCTAAACTGTCCAGAGGCTGACCATTGCCATCGATCACTCGCCCCAGTAGTGACATGCCCACTGGTATGCCTTGTTCACGGTTCAGTGGCTGAACCCTTGAGCCGGGCACTATGCCTTTGACGGATTGAGTAGGCATTAAATAGGTAATGTTTTCTGCGAATCCCACCACCTCAGCTTCAATTTCGCCATCCACCGTTTGAATTAAACATTGGTTGCCCACGGGCATTTGACAGCCAACGGCTTCGAGGGTCAGGCCTATTCCACGCACCAATTTTCCTGCCGCTACAGTGGGAGCTTTAGGAACGTGTTGTTGCAGGGCCTTAATATTGGCTAGGATTTGACTGGACATTATGCTTGCCTAATCCTCTTGACTGGGATCAACATGCGCCAATCCTTGTTCCAGTAAAAACTGGTCCAGTACGTCACGCATCCGCCGTTCGATACTGACATCAACGGCATTATTTTGGGTGACAATATCGCACCCCCCCCGAGTCAGGTTTGGCGTCTCAACTAGCTGCCATTTATGCTTTTCGATGTCCTGCTCACTAAAGTGCCCCTTGATCAGTTCGATATCCAGAGGATGCAAATGGATATGATACTCGCAGGCTTGAATAGGCAAAGCCTTGAGACCTTCGCTCAACGCCGTAAAGATGATATCTGTGTTAGTCTTTATTTCACAGCGAATGACCGCCTTGGCCAGGGAAACCGCCAGCAATACCAATTCCTGCTGCAACTCATGCTCAACGGTTGCCACAGGGGCATATAGGGTTTGAATAAGCTGTTTCCATAAAGCACTGTGTTGTTCTTGCTCCTCATGTCCCTGAGCTAAGCCCTCGGTTTTACCTTCTCCTAACCCTAGGGCAAAGCCCCGGGGTTTACCTTCTTCCAGGCCCTCGTTTTGCCCCTGGGTAAATCCTTCCTGATGTCCTTCGGCAAAACCGTTGGCTTGAGCGGCGGCGCGGATCGCTTCAATTTCTTGCGCCGTTGGGAGATGAAACTCTTCCTGGTGAGCCTGCTCTGGCGATTCGTATTGCCCGTTAGTCCTGTGATTTAGAGCGTCAGTAGAGTGAGTATCAGTCCGTTTTCGTTCGTCTTCTATATAAGGCAAATCCCAGGTTTTGATAAGCTCATCCGAGCTCTCAGATAAATCATGACTCATGGGCCTTTCGGCCCAGAAGTACTATTATAGGAATTCATCACCACCGCCCCCCCCAAGCATAATTTCCCCGGCATCAGCCAAACGACGGGCCACCGCCAATATTTCTTTCTGGGCCGCTTCAACCTCGCTGATACGCACAGGTCCAAGGGCTTCAAGATCGTCGAGCAGCATCTCCGCCGCTCGTTTGGACATATTAGAGGTGATCTTGTTTTTAAGGTTTTCGTTGGCGCCTTTGATAGCTTTAAGCAAGGTATCTTGCTGAACTTCACGCAAAATGGACTGAATAGCCCGATCATCAACATCAGATAAATTATCAAATACAAACATCAAGTCTTGAATTTGTTGGCTCATTTCTTCGTCTTGTTCACGAATAGCGTCCATCAACTGGCTTTCGATATTGGTATCCAGGTAATTCATGATATCTGCCGCAGATTTCAAACCGCCCATTTTAGCCGCTTGAGTACCGGCCTGGCCGGCAAATTGTTTTTCCATGATTTCGTTTAGCTCCTGTAAGGCCGCGGGTTGTACTTCTTCCAGATTCGCTACTCGCATCATCAAGTCCAGGCGTACTTTTTCTGGGAATTGCCCGAGGATCTCCGCAGATTGCTCTGCATCCAAATATGACATAACGATAGTCTGAATTTGGGGGTGCTCATTACGAATAATGCTGGCGACCTGTTTGGAGTCCATCCACTTAAGTGAATCCAGACCTTTGGCTCCAGTTCCCATTAAGATCTGGTCGATAAGATTAGCAGCCTTATCTTCACCCAGGGCTGAGGTAAGGGCGCGTTTTACAAAGTCCTGACTCTGGAAGCCGATGGTACTGTAATTCTGGATCTCTTCGATGAAATGCTTATGTACGGCTGTTATTTTCGGCTGGGTCATATCATCAATTTGCGCCATAGCCTGGCCAAGACGTTGCACTTGTTTGGGCTCAAGGTGTTTCAAAATTTGCGCCGCATCTTCTTCGGTCAAACTCAGTAATAAAATGGCCGCTTTTTCTACCCCCTCAAGCTTGAGCACATCGTAACCGGTACTGGCAACTTCAGTCGATTCGGGTTTTTCAGCTGGCATAATAGTGCTCTCTTAACATAATAATAGATTGGCTGTATTTATTCTTTGCTGGCCTATTCATCTTGCAATAACCAGTTTTTGACCACTTGAGAAGACAACTCAGGCTCATTGGCCACCAGCGCTCGTACGGCTTTAAGTACATCTTCATCCTTATGCAAATCTGGCAACATAAAGGAGCCATCAGCAGCAAAGCCTACCTGGGAATCATCAAATTCTTGGGCCAGCATGCTGATGGTTTCATCTCCTAAATCAAGACCTTCATCAGCATCAAAATCGTCACCACTGGTGGTGCTATGAGGGTTAATAAGCTTGCTTAGCATGGGTCGCACAACCGCCAGGATTAAGACGATAATCACTAAACCGCCTACCAATAATTTAAGTACGGGCATAAATTTGGGATCTTCCCAAAAAGGTAGTTCAGCTATCTCAACTACATCTTCTTTACTAAAGGGTATGCTAACCACTTCCAGCGAATCACCACGGGTAACATCAAAGCCAATTCCCCCCTGCAGCAACCGGCGAATATCGAGCAGCTGAGCTTCGGTACGCGCCTCCACACTAGTGGTACCATCGTCTGCCACACTGGTCACATGATCCAAAGCAACCGATACACTCAAACGATGAATGACTCCCTTCTGCTGCTTGGTATGACTAATAGTAGTATCGAGTTCATAGTTGCGGGTCTCTTCCTTATGATTACGCCCAGGTGTAGTGGTTTGAGTGTTACTGCCATTGGCTTGCTCAACAATAGTTGTATCCAAAGGTGGCTGGTTAGTTAAGGCACCAGGAATACCCGCTATCATTCCACCCACACTGGAGTCTTCTACTGTCATCTCACTGCGTACAGCGGGTAAATCTGGATTATAGCTGCGCTTAGTTAGCTCTACAGCCGTAAAATCCATGGTGACATCAGCCTGAGCTGTATAGTTGCCAAAACCCAGAACGGGGATCAATATTGAGTCTATTTTTGTCAGATATTCGCTCTCCCGTTTACGCTCCATCTCAAACTCTTTTTTGGAGCGTGCTGATTCAGAATTTTGTGAGCCAGAATTAAGTAAGCGGCCGTTACTGGTGGTTACCGTTACCCGCTCAGGTTCAAGACCTTGTACCGCAGAGGCTACGATATCAACAATGGAATTGACTTCTTCACTGGAAATCATGCCGCTACGCCTTGAGGTGATAACCACAGTGGCACTGGCTTTTTTCTCTCGCCGGGCAAATACATTTTCTTTGGGCAAAGCGAGTAGGACTTTGGCCCGTACCACAGAATCCATCTCTTCCAATGTTCTGGCCAGTTGCTGCTCCCGAGCATGTTTAAGTCGCACCTTCTCGACTCGCTGGCTAACACCAAAACCCATGTCTTGCATAATGATATCGGTGCCTTCCGATGTGCCCTGGCTTAGTCCCTGACGGGCCATACCCAGTTTAATCGACTGATATTGACTATCACTGACATAAACTGTCTTTCCTTCAAGGCGATAATCAATCTGATTTTGATCGAAATAATCCAGCGCTTCGATGAGTTCCTGTGTTTCCATTTTTGCCAAAGGTCGATAATCAGGCTCCTGCGCCCAAATCATAATAAAGACTGCAATTGCCACGCATATGACTAAAGCCACTACCAGGGTCAACTGGCGCATAATATCCGTTGCCCCCAGAGAATCCATAAATCCCGATTTTTGTTCGTATTGTGCATCTGGCGCGTAAGGGGTTGACCCCGTATCACTCATCGCCAATTCGGTGCCTGTTTCATCTGCCACTGATTAACCCCTAGACCGGCATGTTCATAATAGTTTTATAAGCGTCCAACACCTTGTTACGTACCTGGATGGTGGCTTCAAAGCCAATACCGGCTTTTTCTTTGGCGATCATGACATCTGCGAGACTGAGATTTTTGTCACCCATTTCAAATGCCTGGGTCTGCTCTTTGGCATCAAGCTGCATGCTATTGACGGATTCAAGGGCATGACCCAACATATCAGCAAAATTATCAGCAGAAGGGTTAGACTGGATCTCGGACAAATTGAACCCCGGGATCTCGCCAACAGCCGTTTTGCTTTGCAGCGCCATACTTTGCATGTCTTGAAAGAGAGATTGTGCTTTGATATCCATGAAGTGCTCCGTGAAACCCGTTCATAAGTGACGGTTTTACTAAGGTATAGGGATGGTTTAGCAAGGTTAGTGCCAAAACATTTTATACTTATATTTCAATTCATTAACTTGAATACACTGTCATTCACACTTTTTTGTCAGTTTATTGACGTTGGTTTAGAGTCAAGGGAAAGTGAAGGTTTACGCAAAAAGAGTAAGCAGGGAGTGTCATTCTTATAATCTAAAAAACCGCCATGTGAGACGGTTTTTTAGATTGCCGGGGTTGGCAACAGCCAGGCAGAGCCAATAATACTAAGCGGGTAAATCTATGCCCACTTCACGCATCTTGGCTAACTTGTAGCGCAAGGTTCTTGGGCTAATCCCTAAGCGCTCGGCGACATCTTTGCGCCGACCGTGGCAGGATTGCAGCGTATCAAGAATAATCTGATGCTCCTGTTGGCGTAATTCACAACCCAGTTTACTGCTCTGCTCTTCAAGGCTAATTTGCATGTCGACACGGGTTTCAGGCAAGTCAGTTTCAATCATCAGATCCTGAGCGTCTATTTGTTCGCCGTTAAACAGGATCAGTGCCCGTTGCACTACGTTTTCCAGCTCGCGCACATTACCTGGCCAGCTATGTTGCAATAATTTACTACGGGCAGCACTGGTAAATTTGATGGCTGCTACACCTTGCTTCTTACTGTGTCTTTCAACCAGGTGTATAGCCAGTGGTATAATATCCCCAGGGCGTTTATCCAGAGGCATCCAAGTCAACGGAAACACATTTAAACGATAGTATAAATCTTCTCTAAACTCACCTGATTCAACAGTTTGGCGAATATTACGATTACTGGTGGCGATCACGCGTACATCCAGAGGGATAGTTTTACGACTGCCCAAACGTTCCACTTCCTTTTCTTGTAGAACCCGTAACAACTTAGCCTGCAAACCCATGTCCATTTCACTGATTTCATCCAGCAGTAGCGTACCACCCTGGGCTTGTTCAAACTTGCCGGGACAGGCTTGTAAGGCGCCTGTAAAAGCGCCTTTGTCATAACCAAATAAGGTCGCCTCAAGCATATTTTCGGGGATGGCCGCACAATTGATAGCGACAAATATTTTTTCGGCTCTGGACGATCTGTCGTGAATATAACGGGCCAGCACTTCTTTACCTGAACCACTGGGACCAAGCACCATAACAGTAGCATCAGAGACCGCGACTTTTTGCGCCAGCTGCAGCAGTTGAATACTCGAAGGGTCGGCAACGATGGGATTGCAAGATTCTACTTTTTGCGCCGGCGCATAGCGGCCGACCAAATTTAATAATACCTCAGGGGCAAAAGGTTTAGATAAATAATCGGTGGCACCATTTCGCATCGCTTGCACGGCATCATTGATCGTTGCGTAGGCGGTCATTAATAATACGGGCAGATTCGGATATTTATTTTTTAGGCTACGCAGTAACGAAAGGCCGCTCATGCTCCCCATCTGTATATCACTGACCACCAAATCCACTGGCTGATCGGCTAGCATAATCATGGCACGCTCGGCGCAATCGGCATCGATAACCCGATAGCCACCCAGTAATAGGGTATCGACCAGGGCTTCCCGTAGACCGGCATCATCTTCGACTATTAAGATTGTTGCTTGAGACATCGCTCAGCTCCTCGCCACTTGGGCTTGTGATAATGGATGATCGGTAACTGAAGTTGGCACAGTGACCTGCCTTTTTAGTACGGGTAAATTAAGGGTAAAACAAGCCCCACCGGATGCAATATTTTGTACCTTAACGTCGCCGTGATGTGACTGGGCAACGGTTTTTACCACGGCCAATCCCAGGCCAGTGCCCTGGCTGCGGGTAGTATAAAAAGGTTCGAAAATGGCCTGCAACTTATCTTCCCCAATACCCGGACCATTGTCGGCTACCGATAAATCGAGCCAATCGGGACGAGTGACATCCAAGCTCACACTGAGCGTGATTTTTGCGTGACTGGGTTTGGCCAGCAATGCGTTGTGTATCAAGTTTTGCAGAGCTCCGCATAGCGCAGTTTTATTCCCTAAAATAGTAATATCAGTTTTGGGCAAGAGCATTTCCAGAGAAGCATTATGGCGGCTCAGCATAGCCTCCATGGTACTTTGTACTTCACCTAGCAAGGCGTGCATGGATAAATCCACTACCACCTGCTCACTACCACTTTTTGCAAACAACAACATATCGTTCACCTGACTTTCCAAATCCCGTAAGCGGGAGATCAATTTATCACTAAATTGCTGACGTGCATCCCTGCCCAGATTACCGTTTGCCAGGTTGGCTGCATACAAAATGGCAGCTGACAGGGGGGTACGGATTTGATGGGCCAAAGTGGCGACCATTTTTCCCAGGGAAGACAACCTTTGCAGATGGCTAATACGATGCTGTAGTTGACGGGTCTCGGTTAAATCAGTCAGGACAATCAGTTGACCTGGCTCGTTGATCAAAGGCGTAATAGACAATTTCACCTTGCGCCCGTCATGTAGTGAAACCTCATGTCCATCGTCTGCTTGAGGGCGAAAAGAGCGTTGAATAATACCCCGCCATACCTGGCCTTCAATAGGCTCACCCAGCAAGGATTTTGCCAGCTGGTTAGCCTGTTTCACCAAACCATTACCATCAATGACCACCACGCCGGCAGGCATAACTTGCAGCAAATGTTCCAGCCGGGCAGCTTGTTGGCGTAACAACTGTAATTCGTTGTTCTGAACCTGCCGGACAAGACTCTCGGAGGGAGAAAAAACAATAGATGCATTTGCACAGGTGCGGACTTTTTTAAGATTAAGGGAAACCAGGTTACTCAATGCCATATATTTCTCACGTCAAAACTCGGACAGATTTTATACAGAATAGAGTAAGCACATCTTGTGCCAATAAATAAAGTGTTTTAATTCAGTTTGTTAAGGAAATATCAGAAGCTTTTGATCGTCAATGAAATGACACTTAGCCCTCAGTCCTTACGTTTTTGCTAATATCATATTTGC
This sequence comes from Paraglaciecola sp., assembly GCA_046709505.1. Taxonomy (GTDB): domain Bacteria; phylum Pseudomonadota; class Gammaproteobacteria; order Enterobacterales; family Alteromonadaceae; genus Paraglaciecola. Next base: position 8,361 of record JBKEFM010000111.1, read on the forward strand.
GCATTTTTTCCACCAGGGTAGTACGCCGCATGCCTAAAACTTCAGCCGAACGGGCGACCACCCAGTTTTGTTGCTCCAGGGCTTGAGAAATCAAACTCACTTCCATTTCTGAAATATATTCCTTAAGGTTTATCCCCTCGGATGGCAATGACGTTATTCCATCTGCCGGCTCGGCAATGTCACTGACGGACTCGTCATAATCATCATCACTGTGGGCATTTTCGCCAAATAGGTCATTTAAGGTCTCACGTTCCAGTAATTCATCGGGGTATTGAGGTTCGTATGCTGCTATATCCAGGTGTTTGTATTTGGGTGGCAAGTCGTGCAGATCGATTAACTGCAAAGGAAACAAAATCATTAACCTTTCAACCAGATTGGATAGCTCACGAACATTACCTGCCCAGCGGTGCTCCATCAGGGATTTCATCGCGTTTTCAGTAAATTTTATCTGGGCATTTTCACGCTCCATACGTGATACCAACTCTTGTAGTAACAGAGGAATATCTTCCTCGCGCTCCCTCAGCGCGGGGCTTTCAATAGGGAAGACGTTTAAACGGTAATACAAGTCTTCCCTAAACTGACCATTGGCAATCATTTCGTCCAAATTTCGATGGGTGGCAGCAACCACTCGTACATCACATTTAATCGCCTTGGTACCCCCTACCCGCTCGTAGATCCGCTCCTGCAAAACCCTGAGTAATTTGACTTGCATTTGCAGGGGCATATCACCGACTTCATCCAGAAAAAGTGTACCGCCTTCGGCGAGTTCAAAACGCCCCTTGCGGGAATTAATAGCCCCCGTAAATGCCCCCTTTTCATGACCAAACAGCTCACTCTCAAGCAACTCACCAGGTATGGCACCGCAGTTAACGGGTATAAAGGGGTGACTTGAGCGCTTTGACAAATAATGCACGTTACGTGCAATCACTTCTTTGCCCGTGCCCGATTCACCCAGTATTAGTACGTTGGCATCAGTAGGGGCGACCTGTTCGATAAGGTGACGTACATGCTGAATTTTTTTGCTTTTTCCTACCAGGCTACGAAATAACTTGGTTTTATTTTGCGCACTGGTGCCGCGGTTAGGCTGCAAACGCCTATGCTCCTGACAGCGATGCAACATTTGTATCAGTACCGGGTAGGTGACGGCGAGATCCACTTGCCCCACACAATTGCCTGCACTGTTAAATTCAGGATCTTTAACATCGACAAGAATAAAGGGTTGCAAGGGAAACTTGTCGGATATGTCGGTGACCAACTTAAGATCCTGTGCATCTATCAGCACCGCATCAAAAACAATATGAGTTTTTAAGGCACCAACAGCCTGTTCAAATGTGATAACAGTGCTAAATTCGCCTAAAAAAGTCAGGATAGTGTTCAGATTATACCCGAGCGCTGGTCGCCCACTTATAATCAGAATATTGCTCATGCCGCCCTCAATCTGTCTATTATTTTTATTTTTCGCTCAGGTATTAATTTTAACCCATAACAGGTAGATAGCAATAATGGATCACACGCAAAATAATTCATCATCATGACAAGTATTAAAACACCTTTAAAAAATTAGTTAACCCGAATTTTGGGACTTTTATTGAAGCGCATTTTGCATCAGTCAATGAGTACACATGAAAAAAGAGCAGGCTGCTATTTGATAAAACGAATTCTCTAAATTAACCATTTAATAAGGTAAGTACCTGGCCTTGCTGTTGATTAGCCTGAGCTTGCACCGATAAACTTGCCTGGCTCAGTATATTGGCCGTTGCGCTGTGGGAGGTTGACTGAGCATAATCCGTATCTTGAATTCGCCCGCGGGCAGCTGCCACATTTACATTCTGATGAGTTAAGTTACGCGCTGCGCTTGCAAACTGATTTTGCGTAGCACTGAGGTTTACCAATGCCGCACCCACAAAATGCGCGGCATCATCGGTTGCAGCCAAGGCGTCTTGTGCTCCCTGGGCAGTACTTAAGTCAACATCAAGTACACCGCTTAAGCCAGTGGCAATATCCTCAGTAGCCACACCGATTGACTGACTGGCGTTCTCACCTATCTGAAAGTTTATCCTGCTGTCACCACTTAGCAACAACTTACCGGCAAATGTCGTCTGCTCTATGGTTTGGGTGATTTGTGCCTGCAACTGGGCCACTTGCGCCTGAATAGCGTTACGATCCCCGTCGCTTAAAATGCCATTGCCCGCTTGTACCGACAACTCACGAATACGCACCACATCTTTGCTAATACCAGACAATCCACTTTCCGCTACCTGGCTTAATGCTATACCATCATAAGCGTTAGACACAAACTGGCGATCACCTTCAATCCGGGAGGTCAAACGATCAATAATTTGCTCCTTGGCCCCATCGTTTATTTCTTTCCCTGAGGCCAATTCATCAAAAATAGATTCTTGTTTTTGCTGCACATGTTGCAACAACGAAGAAGCATTGGGATCGGTATTTAGATTGATCATAAACGTGCCTAATTTATCTATTGGAATTCAACTATAGCAGGGTGACATAATACTTTATGTCTATGCAGTTTATTCAGGTATGGCTGTATTTTTTATAATAGCAATCACTTTAAATTCATGATCCCATTGTGTTTAGTATAATCAGAAAATAACATTAATCCCTCTCTTAAAAAGAATCGAATTTACATCGCTTATCGCCAAAGACATAGAAATCCCTATGCTTATCAGAGTCATGGCATAGTTAAATATTAATAATGGTGCCAATCGCAAACAAACCGCTAAATATTGATATGTTAATCGCCAGATGATAAATGATTGGGTGAAAAGTGTTAACCGAAGTGCTTCCACGGATTAAAGGAAAACATAGTTCAGTTGTAGCGTTAGCTGTTGAAATCAGCCCAAATATATTTTAACTTATCAATTGATATTAATAATTATACATTCTCTTAACTGGTTAAAATGTTAACTAAAATCATTGTGTTATTTTAGCTACTTGGCGCCAGGTTCATATTAGTCAATAGTATAATAATTATCGATTAGTAGGCCTGTAAGCCAAAAAAAAACCCTGAGCGTATTTATAACAGTCAGCTATTGCTTATTATTCATGGCGCATATTTCAAAACACCTCGGACAATCAGAAACAGCGCAAAATAATTTAAAAAAATTAAAAATTGTAACGGTCAACATACCCCCGGCCATATCGCCTTAAATAAAGTATAGGTGTCGGTTAGGCTAGTGCAAAGTCAGGCCAACAGAACACCACGACTCGCTTGCGAGCCTGGACAGATAGCCGGCCAGTATATGTTCAACAGCAACAACTTCAATACGCCTGCTGACTTAGAGTTGTTTGACCGTTAACAGTCGTAACTGAAGCTATTATTGCCCCGCACAGTAATATGTATATACCCAAGTGACGTCAAAATGCTGGTTCAGATTTTAGGCAGGGAGGTAGGGCACAACACAAATTTCTGGTATTTAACGATTTGCATTCCCGCTGTTCTGTGCATTTTGAGGTTGCTTTGGTCTATAATACGTGAACATCTGTTGCTTAAATCAAAGCCAACTCAAAATGGATGACGCGATGATGGATGGCAGGTGAAAGGCCGAGGGGCAAATAGAAAAAAGCAGGGTTTATCGATATGGAAGCGATCCATAGTGCTTGTCATTTATACCCCAGATTATTGAAGTGACAGTCAGGCAGCAAAGTTACTCAGCCTCATAAACCTACTAAGTGATTGGGAAAGTGATAGCAGCCAATAACACTGCAACTTCAAGGGAGACCGGTATAGACGTGTAATGCTTTACGATTGTTTGCCGATACAACATAAGTCTGACTAGCTGTTAACCACAAGAGTCTTTACATGCCACAACACAGCTTCGTAAAATTTGTTCGGGGTGTCTATGCTGTCTACCTATCGAATCCTAAAGTGGCAAGTACTAGCATCAGCCATTGTTTATTGAGGGTTGCTGAAGCTCAATTTAAGGAAAAAGGTATTGGTGTACATAGTATTCAAAGTAAAGCACTGACTAACCATACCTCGGTAGAAAATCCTTATCCCCCTTTTCCCGTGTTTACCTTTGTGCGTGAGCCAATAGATAGGTTCACATCTTACTACCGAGATAAATTTGTTAGTGCCAGGAAAAATGGGTTTGAATTAACTCATCTTCCTGTCTTAGGCTTTGATCCCTATATGTCGATTGACGAAGTTGTTACTCATATGATGACAATCCCTGCCGATAAAATGGAGCACCACGGACAACCTCAAAGCCAGCTGATTGTAAAAGAAAGTAAAATTATTCCTGATTTCATTGGGAAATTTGAACAGTTAGCACAAGATTGGTGCACTGTTCACGCTTTGTCACTTTGCGACTTATCATTAACCCAAAAGAGTAATTACACAGACAAAGTGAACGGGAACGTTATAAACCTTTCTGCTCTTTCCCTGGCTATGCTAAGCGAATACTATGCAGCTGATTATAAGCTATTTGAATACGAAATAAAAACGCGTCCGATACATCACCATAAAGTGCCTCAGCATAAGCATTCCGTCAAAAATCTTGATCTTATAGCGTTGCGCCAAAAAATACGCGCCAGCAATAAAAAATGGCGAAACATCGCCGAAGAACTTGAAGACCCTAACATTAAGCAAAAATACCGAGCGTCTGCTTGTCTCAAGGAAAATTCATTTTGGATAAACAATAATTCAATAATAAACAAGATCAGTAAATGAGTGAAATACAACCCAGTGTATGCGTAGCAATACCTTGTTTTAATGGGGAAAAGGAACTCGCCATTACATTAAGCAGTATTTTGGCTCAACATTATAAAAACATTAACATTCTAATTGCAAATGATGGTTCTACTGATAATAGTTTGACGATAATGCATGCTTTTTCCGAACGTCACAATAATATTACTGTTCTTGATCTTCCACGCAGTAACGCTTCAAAAACACGTAATACCATGCTACAGAATATTGATTTTAACGATTTTTGGTGTTGGTGCGACTGTGGAGATGAATTGCTCCCAAACGCATTGTCACTCCTTGTTGCACATGCATTAAATTTACAAAAAGAGACAAAAAATATAAAAGTAGCCGTTTTGCCCAATAAGTATATTCGCTCTGAAAATAGTAAAGAATATCGCACAAATATGACTTCATTAGGAATGGGGTTAACGGCTATGAAGCGGCATTTGACCTTTTTCAACCCTTTTAGTTTGCACCAAGGAGGACTGATTTCTAAACAAGCTATAATAGATGCAACGCAAAATGGAATGCTTCTCTATGAAAAAAACCAACAAAATGGCCCCGACTTTTTGGCAGGTACCAAACTTATTGCTAGTGGTTGTGTATTTTCTTGTATTGAAAAACCTTTAACTATTTATAATCTTAATACAAACACCTGTGAATTAGGGGTACAGCAAAAAAAAATCAGTGCCCGTTATCCCGATTTTGTCCAGGGAATGAAAAATCATCTCTGTTATTTTGACCAATTCATTATGTCTGATAATTTTAAAAATAATTCTCTGGGCTGTCACTTTTTCAGGCGCTCGATCGCCTTAAAAAATGAAGACAAATTTTTATTAGCAAACGATGCCATGAAACATGCTTTATCCTTTACGCCCTGGGCTAAAAGGATCGCATATTTAGCCAGTCATTGCCCTACAGTGGATCACGTAGTGCGCCTCTTTGAGAAAATTGACTCCAGCTCTTCACCGGACATTATTATTCCTTTTATGAACACTGACTTAGTATTAAGTAAATCATTTAATCTGCTCAGACGCATTATTACTCATGGTGAATATGAGAATACGTTAATCACACTCTGTAAAAAAATTGTAGAAGAACTCAATATATCTATTTTTTTCGACCTCGGTGCAGGTTTAGGTATCTATAGTGCAGTTATCGGAAACCATGATAAAAGTATTGATATCTATGCGTTTGAGCCAACGCCAGCACATTTCATTTTACTGACCAAAACCATTGCGGTGAATAAACTTCAAACCCAAGTTTCCTCATTTCAATTAGGGGTTGCCAATACCAATCGTCGTATTTCACTCGCTATCGCAGAAGAATTTGGGGGAGCAAATCGTATCGTAGATAGGCAACCAAGCTCCCAATCATTTGAACTACCTGAAATACATGGTGGAGGTAATATGGTTTATTATAACCGGGTAGAAGAAATTGAAGTCGTATCGCTCGATTCGATGTTCACTTTAACTAACAAAATCATTTATCTAAAAATAGATATAGAAGGGGCTGAGGAGTCTGCATTGTCTGGCGCCGAGTCGCTTTTAACAAAAAATCAGTGCGTGCTGCAAGTGGAAGTTTCACCTCACTTACAAGCCCATCTTGTATCCAAACTGCAGCAGATGGGATTTGTGCATTTTATCACCCTGCATCGTGATATGTTTTTCTGTAGTTTGCCACTTATAGAGCATGTGAAAAAATTAATTAATAATCCTTATACCAGTTATGACAATTAATATTACCATCAAACCCCTGTTGCACAAACGAAGGCATAAACGGGGCTAAGGTTTCCAAGTCGCCATTGGAAAATCTTAACTTTACTGGTACCTGAATGTCTTTTCTTTGCAAAATTATGCTGATGTTATATCCATATCGCAGAATCGCTGCATGACTGCAATCTAATCCAGCCAATACCA
>JBKEFM010000112.1:0-14911 GCA_046709505.1 Paraglaciecola sp.
GCTTTAAAGAGTCGCAACTCAGGTTGGGTAAACAGTTTAGTACGATCGTAATGGGTGGCGCCGGTTTTATCGTACACGATGGGATCCACTTTCACTGCATCATAGCCCTGTGCCACAGCTTTCTCAGCTGCCCGGCCATAATCTAAAGGATCGTTGAGACGAGTGACTTCACTGTCCCAGTCAAATTGTAACTGACTGGCATAGGTGCGTAATTTAGCATTGGTCTTACCGCCCAACAATTGATAAACCGGCACGCCCAGCGCTTTACCTTTGATATCCCATAAAGCTGTATCGATGGCACTCATGGCAGCGTAAATAATCGGCCCGCCGCCCAATCCCCAGAAACTTTCCCGCAGCATTCTGCTCCACAAAGCTTCGGTATTCATAGGGTCAAAGCCAATCAACATGGCTTGTGCAATTTCTTTTATCATATGGGCCGCCGCACTGTGCCCCAGATCATATGCCAGCCCGGCTTCACCGACACCCGTGATACCTTCATCGGTATAAACACGCACAAATACCGGATTCCACCCCGGGCGTTTAGGGCAATCGATATCAAATATTTCGACTCGGGTAATTTTCATTTTTCGGTTTCCTGAATTATTTATTTAGATAAAAGCTACTGCGTAATCTCTACAGGCAAAAGCTTGGGTCAAGTTTGAAGGCCTTGCGCAACATAGCTGGCCAGGCTTTCTGCCCGCCGCTTTGGCCACTGTGTACGACGTTAGCCTGGGCATAAATGCCTTGTACGACCTCGGGTGGGATTTCAATAATGGGTTTACCGGTTTGCCATAGTTCTATTTGAATTTCGCAGGCTCTCTGTAAATCGTAAAAACGCATAAAGGCATCTCCCACGCTTGGACCAACCGTTAAGCCACCATGATTATGCAGTAACATATGGTTATTGTGCCCTAAATCATCTTGTAAACGCTGCTTCTCATCACCGTTGACTGCCAGACCTTCATAGGCGTGGTAACTTAACGACGACAGGGAAAACATCGCATACTGGCTCCATGGCTGTAACCCGCCGGCTATGCTGGCGACACTGATTGTTGCCTTGGTATGCAAATGAATAACGCACTGAGCATCGTGGCGTACCTCATGGATAGCACTATGTATGGTAAACCCGGCAGGATTAATACCATAAGGTGAGCCATCCAGCACCTTACCGGTCAGGCTGACTCTGACCAAATTTGATGCAGTGACCTCCTCAAAGGTCAGACCAAAAGGGTTGACCAGATACTCATCGGTATCCGGAACGCGCGCTGAAAGGTGGGTATAAATCAAATCACCCCAGCCCAGAGATGCCACCAGCCGGTAACAAGCAGCCAAGTCGACTCTTGTTTGCCATTCACTGGCCGACACCTTGTCTTGTAAACTTATGTTAGTTAATGCAAACATCTTCCCTCACTTGCGACAAAATCAACATTAGGGGATACCGTCCCACCATCGGTTAAATGGTACAGTATTAAGGACAGATAACCGATACAAAACATCCCCCAGTTATGCGTATATACCCAAGTGACCTCAAAATGCAGAGATTAGCGGGAATTCAAATTGTCAAATACCAGGTATTTATGTTGTGGCATAGTTTCCTATGTTCAATACAAATAATGCTGTAGGAGGTAAATTGCAACCCACCCAGAGGGAGCTTAGGTAGAAAACCAATGCGGCCAACACTTGAAAAGGAAATACCATTTCCTGCGTGATGTGCCTTGCCCTGCCTAAACTCTAAACCAGTATTTTAAAGTCACTTGGGTATAATTTATGCTGTGGGTGACTTTATTCTGCTAAATTTTTGATGAGTAGTTTACCGCCCTTTTCGGTTTACTACGGGCAGGCTATCCTTCAGGCACTTATTGGCGAAACTTTTTGCAACTGACCGGGGCGGGCCTAACTTAATCTTATCTTCCGCCACTGGTCACAAAAGCAAGAGAGAAGATTCTGCGTTGTCCACTTTCCAACAGTAGACGCCATTGCTGCAAAAGCATCTCTTAGATTGGATTTTCTCAGTCGTTCTGACATGTGCATTTTGAGATCACTTGGGTATAATTGTTTGTATGGAAGGCTTGCGTGACATTCATGTGATTCAGGCCACTTTCGAATCTGCCGCTAGCGGCAAATGTATATTATTATAAAAAGGTCACACAATATGAAAGCCAGTGCATGTCATATCTTGGTTAACACTCAAGCTGAAGCAGAAAAAATCAAAGGGCAACTGGATAAAGGAGGCGACTTTCATAACTTGGCTAAAAAACACTCCACCTGCCCCTCAGGTAAAAAAGGCGGTGATTTAGGCGAATTTCAACCCGGCGCTATGGTCAAAGCCTTCGATAACGTGGTGTTTAAAAAAGAGACCTTGGTAGTTCATGGTCCGATAAAAACCCAGTTTGGCTATCACTTAATAAAAACCTTGTACCGCGGCTAAAAAATAAAAAAGCTACCTTGGTGGTTCATGGTGTCATTCAATACAAAACCCAGTTTGGTTATCACTTAATAAAAATCTTGTATCGCTTTTAAATGCCCCCAATTAAACCACTTAATGTCAGTATTACACATCAATGGGCTGGGCTTGTAACCAATTTTCCTTGGCGTATTTACTGGTGCCACAGGTAATATGTAAGGTAAAAGCATGACGTGATTTATCTGAGCGATTGGGCGCACTGAAGTGGGGTAACAAACCATCAAATACTACTAAGGTACCGCGCTTGACTTCTAACGGCCTGGCCTCTTCATCTTTTGGCCAAGGGGTCGTATCTAACACTTTTAGTTCAGTTTGATTATCGGTATAACGAATAAACTGTTCACGTAATGCCGTGGCGCTACCATCTGCCTTAACCTGTAGGCAGCCGTTATGCAATGTGGCATCTTCCACGGCCAACCAGTAGGTGATCACCGACAAAGGCTGACTGTAAAAATAACTTGCATCCTGATGCCAACGGATCACACCACCGATTTTTGGTTGTTTAAAAATATACATGGATTGACGAATTTGCGGCTCCTTTACGCCTAAATCACGAGCAATAGCAGCGATACGCGGATCATGACTAAAAGCCTTAAATAGCGGATTTAAACTATGTAAGGCATGGCCTATTTTATTAATACTCAGTGATTTAGCTTGCTTGAGTTGGCCGTTGTCATCAAAAGCGTCTTCTTCAAAGAAACAGCGAACTTTATCCCCTGAAGTTAAAAAGTAGTCATCACGGGTCATGCTTTGATCCTGGGTTGTGAAGATTGCTCGACTCGATTGGGGATCGAATGACTCGACTATTTTACTCGCTTCGGCCTGTAAGGCCTGCATCTGTATCTCGCTAAAAAGTTGATCACATACCAGATAACCATGTTTTGTATAATGTTGTTTTTGCTCTGTAGATAACATGCCCATTACTCTATTTACATAAATACACTAAATAATCATTGAGTGAGTATGCCGTAATAAAACTGCTCATAACAGCTTTTGCCATAATGATTATGTAGGCATAAAAGCAAAACTTAATTGGGTATTGAAAACCATTGAGGGACTTGTCGTTATTAGCGATCCCTTATACGACCCCCCTTGCTGCCCAGTTGATGAGTTTGACCACATTTTGATACATTCCCCAACTTTAACTATAAAAATTTTGTTTGAAATCTATAAATTAAAAATAAAATCAATAAATTCATGATGTTAAATAAATGGCATAACTACTGCTACTAGCTATTTAATTGAGCTACTTAAATAACAAAAATACATCAGAGGTCTACATGTCAAATAAATTCACCCTTTTAACCTTTTTAAGCCTGTGTATTATTGGTAGTTCCGGCTGTGTTATCAAGGTAGGCGGAGCCGAGCAAGAAGGTAATGTTAGCAGTATTTTTGGCCCGCTTGAGGTATCTGAGGGAAAAACAGTAAAAGACGTATCATCAGTGAATGGCGGTGTGGAACTGGGTGATCATGTTCAAGCGCAACGAATTGAATCGGTTAACGGCACCATTTTAGTAGGCGACTTTGTCTCTGTGTATTCAATACATACCGTGAACGGCCATATAAAAGCAGGACATAACTTGCGAGTCAGTCAGGATATACGCACGGTCAATGGTAGTGTAAATATTAAGAGTGATTCTTTGGTTTCACGGGATATTGAGACCATTAATGGTGATATCACACTGGATGATGTGACAGTGGGCGGTAATATAGAAACCCGAAGTGGCATTGTGTCTTTGTCAAATCATACACAAGTGACCGGGGATATTGTGTTTCACACCCAGAATAAGGATGCCTGGAACTGGGCTGGGGAGCAAAACATTCCACAATTAACTATAGATATAGGGTCCACCGTGCAGGGTCGTATTATCCTGGAGCGTGAGGTAAAATTGAATTTCGTCGCCCCTGAGCTTCAGGCGCGAGTGATCAGGCGCTATCAGGCGCTACAATAATTTTTTTATCCATGTAATAGCAAGTCTGGGACTCTGGTTCATCAGATATCCCAGGTCTTTTCCAGTAAGGCATAGGTGTCGTCCTGCGCTACCGGTCTAGAAAAATAATACCCTTGTAACAAATCACAGCCGTGGTGTTTAAAGAAGGTTATTTGTTCAGCGGTTTCAATTCCCTCAGCGACACAATTCATCTGTAAACTTTCTGCCATGCGTAAGGTGGTAACAATAAGCGCCTCGTTACTTTTATTGATACCGATACCATCAACAAAACTCTTGTCTACCTTGATCAGTTGAATAGGAAATTCTTTTAAATATTTTAACGAAGAGTAACCTGTGCCAAAGTCATCCAAAGCAATCACAAAGCCGCGACTTTGTAAGTCCTGCATATACGTCAGTGCTTTTTGGTGATCTTTCATCAAGGCGCTCTCGGTGATTTCAAAGCAGATCGACCTTACCGGTAGGTTATTTTCTGCCAGTAACGCGATGATGTTATCGATAGAACTGTGTTGTTCAAAATGCCTGGCAGAAAGATTTATGGAGAGATAACCATTAAAACCTATTTTCTGCCAACGTTTTAACATAGGCAGTGCCCGTAACATCGCATCCTGAGTCATTTTTTCAATCAGGCCAAGTTCTTCGGCAACAGGAATAAATCTTGCGGGCGAAACCTTTCCCGAAGGGGTAAACCAGCGCATAAGCAACTCAAAACCTACCACTTTTGCGCCGCCAATACTGACAATAGGTTGATAGTGATTACACAGTTGATGGGTTTGGTGAGCTTCTTTTAAATCACTTTCAAGGGCCAGGCGTTTTTGTGCCAATATATTCATGCTGGTGGTGAAATACTGAAAATTGCTCCGCCCCTGCTCTTTGGCGTGGTACATGGCGACATCGGCATTTTCCAGTAATTCTTGGGAGCTTGCCGCATCGTAGGGAAACAATGCGATGCCTATGCTTGAAGACACCCCAACAGACTGATTATCTAATTGTACTGGCGTATCAATAACGCGGATTATTTCATTGGCCAAGATGCAAAGTTTATCCACATCTTGCACGCATTCAACCATCACGACAAACTCATCCCCTCCCAGGCGGGCGACCGTATCGTCTTTTCTGAGCAAATTTAACAAACGAGAGGAAATTGCCTGCAATAAAGTATCACCAGCCTTGTGGCCTAAACTGTCGTTCACTTGTTTGAATTTATCTAAATCGATAAAAAACAACGCAATAGTAGAATGATTGCGCACCGCGTGATCAATAGCATGATTAATGCGGTCTAACAGTAAAGTACGATTAGGCAATCCGGTCAAGTTATCAAAATTTGCCAATTTGACTAATTCTTTTTCCATCTTTTTTTGCACACTGATATCAGAGAGGATGACCAGATAAGAGTCAATCTTGTTTGCATCATGTAAGCTAGCGATGGCCTTTATATACACTAATACTTCGCTAATCTGCTGGTTTTTAAGCATTATCTTATCTTCACCACGCCAATCCTCGCTGGCCTTTAGGGTAGATAGCCGATCCCAAAATTTTAAACAGTTTTTGGGTTGTTCTTGATACAACTCACTTAGTTGAGTGCGTAAATTGGTCTCATCAATTATACCGAAGGCACTACAAAATGCCTCGTTGGCAGCAAGAGGCATAAGTTGCTTGTTACACACTAGCACCCAATCCCTAGCGTGTTTGTATGCTTCACCAAGCAGACGTAATTCTTCGCGCTCAGCAATCGTCTCAGTAACATTAGTATAAGTACCCGACACCGTCAGTTTATTACTGGCATGGTCAACAAAACTACCCACGTCGCGAAACCACAACCAATTATTATTTTTGGCGCGCATTCTGTAGGTAACGTCTAACAAGATGTCACGATTGTCTAAAAACCGTTGCCAGCTAGCTTCATAAAACCCTCTGTCCTGCCTATGGATCAGGGCAATATGCTGCTCCATGTTAATGGTGTCCGGTAATTCTGTATATTCAAGTTCTGTGCTGATACGTGCCGAAAAGATTAAGTTGCTACTTGCCTCCCATTCCCATACATGGCTGTTACTGGCATTGAGGGCAAGTGACAAGCGCTCTTTACTGGTGACGACTTCTTTGTGTGCCATACGTAAACGCAATTCTTCAGCTTGACGACTACGCCACAGCAAAAAAATCAATATCATAAATGTTAGCCCATACAGACTGTACGCCAAGGGTGAAGACCAGGGAGCATAGCGTACAATGATATCGATACTGGCCGCTTTGCTTTCACCACCCATCGCGGGATCAATTGCACTGACCTGAAACTGATAATGTCCAGGTGACAGTTTGGGAAAGCTCACATTGGCATGGTGGGTGACTGGATAATCGATGTTTGTCGCACCCGTTAATAGATAATGATATTGGGTGCTAGACTGATCCTCATAAGCAAGGGTGGAAAAAAATATGCTGAGTCCTAAATCATCGTATTCCAGGGTTATCTGCTTACCAGCCAAATCCTCAGGTGGCATACTCAAATGAGTCGTAGACAGGATAATATCGGTGATCTTTGGCACCTGACTGGGCACCTGTTTGCGCAGCACTTCTATGGGAGAAAACAGGGTAAAGCCTTTAGGGGAACCGTAGGCCAATCGTCCATCCTGTAATATTTGTTGCGCGCCTTGGTTAAATTCTTCACTAACTACCCCCTGAGCATAACTAAAACGCTGTAATGCATGAGTGTCAGGATCAAATTCTAACAGTCCATTATGGGAGCTGATCCATATATTGCCTTGCTTGTCTTTTTGTAAACTGTAGATGCTATTAGATGGCAAGAGGTTCTCTTTATTATACAAGAACTTCTGTTCAAACGTTTTTGCATCTAGGCCAACCAAGCCAAAACCAGGATAGCTGATCCACATAATATTATGATTATCGATAACCCAACTATCAGGTGAAACAATATTATGGTGCTGTTCATCGGTGAGCTGATGTATGACCTTTACCGTTTTACTTTGGGTGTTCCATTGATATAAACCACCTATTACACTTATCATTTTTTGCTGTGGTTGACTCGGTAAATGCCCCATAAACTTCTGCGCCTGAGCAGCAGGTAAAGCGCCGCTAAGTGGCTCGATTTTAGTGACTATCTGGGCATTCCAGGAATAACGGTAAAATCCACCATCGGTGATAAACCATAGATCGCCATTGGCAGCCACTTCGGCTCCCCACAGATATTGGCTGAGTATTTTTCTGTCGTTTTCATTTTTTACCCTAAGAGGAATACTAACACCTTGAAGCGTGTCGAAGCGGGACAAACCTTTACCGTTTACTAACCACAATTGTTTATTATCTGCGGGTAATATTTCATCTATTGTGGCTGATGAGTTTTGTGCTTTGTTGTCCGGTGACACCAGGTAACTGTTACTTGAACCGTTAGTTAAATTGTATGCATTTAGGCCATTATCTGTGCCCACCCATAATGTGTCTTTATTTTGTTGGTATAAACTCCACACATTATTGTGACTAAGGATTTTATGTTCTCGCCCTCCCCGCCTGTTATATACATTTTGAAATAACGTAGAATTGGCTGACCAATAGAGGGCTCCATCGGAATGTGTGCCCAACCACAAGTTACTATTGGCATCAAACACCAAATCGTAAATCCCATCGTGGGATAAGGAATCTTGGCTATCAGTTGGTCGAAATAGATGAGTCAACTCATTTTCGACTGATTGATAACTAAACAGCCCCCGATCGGTGGCCAGATATAAATGCTGATCAGAAAAAGGCAAAATACGCCAAATATTACGTAGTTCTACTCTGACCTTGGAACTCGGTAGAGGCCCTTTTCCCTGAATGTAAGATTTTAGCGCTAGAAAAGGCAGACTATACAAACCTTTCACCGTACCGACCCAAAACGTATTTTGCTTATCTAAATAGAGTGTTTTTGCGTTTAAACGGTCTTCTTGAACTGCATATTCCTGTAAGTAATCAATTTTAACAACTTTATTGGTGGCTAAATCCATACCCAACAAACCCGCGGAGGTGGCGATAATGACGATATCATCCTCTGCCCATACCCAGCGGATTTCTACCCCTTTAGCAAGTGCCTCAGTACCAAGAGTATAAACTTGGGTGGATTGACCGGTTTGAGTTGAATAACGTACAACACTTTGATCCATTGCTAACCACAAGGCACCGCTACTATCCTGACGAATAGAGCTGGCATACTGTAACCACTTAGAATGATTAAGTGAGGGGATCGCTATCACGCGTTCGGTATGGCCGGTCTGCAAATCAAGTTTATACACCCCTGCGTTAAAGGTGCTGATCCATAATAAACCTGTGACATCCTGAAACAAATAACTAATAGGTTGATCAACTAACTGATTGTCAGAACCGGGAAAGGTTAATACCTGATAACCGTCGTAACGATTTAAACCCACTTCCGTTGCTAACCACAAAAAACCATCCTGGTCGAGAAGCACTGAATTAACCGTATCCTGAGCCAGACCCTGTGCAGTTGATAGGCGAGTAAATATCGGCTCAGGTATTTCCGGAGCGGCATAGGTATTTATTGAAGTGAACAAAAACAAGCAAATTGACAGCAAAAACGTACCTAAAACATGATTGTTTTTTGAATTATGTGTTACGACATACAGGGTATAAATATCCCTCACTCCTCATTCACTGCCAAACTATTATCTCTAACTAAAATTTAATCATTTCATGTAAAAGTCAGTTATATCGGCACTGTACTTAAAAAGATGAACAACTATTAATGAAGTTTAAAAAGGAGATAACACTACCGTTTTATTAACGGGATAGTATTTTTGCATGAGTGAAGTGGAGTTCATAGTCAAAAGTGACGTGGATCAGTAAAATGATACCCAAATGCAATCCATCATTGTTATGCTTGGTTATTCCCTACCCTGCATTGGTTAAAAAAATTACCCATATGCATCAGGCACTTTGTAATATCGGCTTTTAGCGCATTGATAGCTGCACATAGCGCAAAATCAGCCTAAATATGTCATATTTGCTGGTACTCTAATTTATGTATCACCTTATATAAATGACGGCCTGCATAATAAAATTCGGTATGCAAAACGAGTATGGGTACTGCAAACTGAGGTTTAATAGGCACACTGACCTTAAACACGCTAATATCCATGCTGATAACTATTTGACAATATAAGGCATTTATATGAAAAAGGGTTTTTCCACTGTACCCATAATTGTACTGAGCACGGTTATTTTTTCTTTTTGGGGTGTGGCCAAGGCACAATCTGCTCCCACTTATGTTGACCAACAAAAACTGCACGACATTGCATCCCGGATCTCAGAGCAAAATATAGAACGGGATATACGTAAACTTGTCAGCTTTGGTACCCGCCATACGTTGTCTGAAACTCAATCAGATACCCAAGGAATTGGCGCTGCCAGACGGTGGATAAAAAATGAATTTGCAAAAATATCCAAACAATGTGGAAATTGCCTGGAGGTTTTTTACCAAACAGAAACCATTAGCGGTGAAAAACGCATTCCTGACGCCACTGAAGTAGTGAGCGTTATTGCCATACAACGGGGTGTAAGTGACCCAAATCGCTACGTGTTGATGTCCGGTGATATAGATTCACGGGTGTCAGATGTCATGAATGCGACGTCAATCTCTCCCGGCGCCAATGACAATGCCTCCGGCGTTGCAGGTACTCTGGAAGCTGCCAGAGTATTAAGCCAATATAAATTCCCAGGCAGTATAGTTTATGCGGCTCTTGCCGGTGAAGAGCAAGGCTTGTTTGGCGGCAAAATACTGGCCAAAACGGCGCAGCAGCAGGGGTGGCGCATCAAAGCGGTACTCAACAACGATATGATAGGCAATATCGAAGGTGTAAACGGTGTGATCAACAATACTACCGCCCGTATATTTGCCGAAGGCACTCGGCACACTGAAACACCTGAAGAAGCTAAGACCCGTCGCTACACTGGAGGAGAAGTCGACTCACCCAGTCGTAACCTCGCCAGGTACATAGACTGGATGGCGGATCGCTACATTGACAACCTGGATACCATGGTGATTTATCGTCTGGACAGGTTTGGCCGGGGCGGACACCATAAACCGTTTAACGATTTGGGCTACCCCGGTGTGCGTATCATGGAAACTAACGAGAACTACAATCGTCAGCACCAGGATATACGCAGTGAAAATGGTATCGAATATGGGGATACCCTAGCAGGTATTAATTTTGCTTATGCGGCTAAACTTACCGCACTCAATGCCGTATCGCTTGCGGGCATGGCCTGGGCGCCCAATCCACCTGCAAAAGTGACTATAGCGGGTGCCGTTCAACCCAGTACTACCCTATCTTGGGCCGAAGCCAATCCACAGCAAAACCCCCAACTCAAAGGCTATAAAATTTATTGGCGTTACACTGATGCTCCCCAATGGCAATTTAGCCGGTACGTCGGGGATGTCACACAATTTACTCTGCAAAATATCGTTATCGACAACTATTTTTTTGGTGTCGCCAGTGTGAGTAAAGATGGCTTTGAGAGCCCAGTTGTCTTTCCCGGCGCCGCAGGATCATTCGGAGAATAATGATCTCTGCCAGTCTAAAATGAAGTAGGCCACGCTTTATCCATAGCCCAACAGTCAACACTGTTGGGCTATTTTTCTGATAGTAACGTGGTTAATACCCATCACCTCGATATTTAAAAACGCCTTCGTTTCTATTGAAAATTATCAGTACTTTTTACCTCTCACGGTACCATCCCCATTTAAAACCCATTCATTCAAAATTTTTGAACAGTAAACTCAAAATCTTCCGCTTTTCTATTCGCTCTCAAATATCTACATTTGATTCAACAACAAAAACCGCGAAATGTACTCCAGATAAACATCAAAAATATTGAGGAATAAATATGAAAAAAATTAAATTAAAAAGTCTGCTTGCTTCACAAGGTGGTTTTGCAGCGCTGTTTTTACGTGTCCCCGTTGGCATTATCTTTATTGCCCATGGAGCGCAAAAATTGTTTGGTTTGTTTGGCGGTTATGGCCTCGAGGCAACTGGACAGTGGATGGCCTCTATCGGTTTAGAGCCCGGCTACTTGTTAGCATTATTGGCAGGAAGTGCTGAATTTTTTGGCGGAATAGCCCTGCTAGTTGGACTGTTTACCCGGCCAGCGGCCGCCGTGCTGGCCGTGACTATGGTAGTCGCCATTTTTAGTGTGCATGTTGCCAACGGTTTATTTATGGCAAATAACGGTTACGAATTCGCCTTAGCGCTGTTGGCCATTTGTCTATCACTGGTCTTTTCGGGTGCAGGTAAGTTTGCCTTAGATGCTAAGGTCACTGCATTTTTGTCTAAATAATACCCGCATTAACCAGGAGAAATAAGGTGATTGATATCCGTTTAGCAAACGCTCGTGGCAGCGCCAATTTTGGCTGGCTCGACAGCAAACATACATTTTCATTTGGCTCATATCACGATCCACAACACATGGGTCATTCAGCACTGCGGGTGATCAATGATGACAAAGTTGAAGCAGGCGCAGGTTTTGGCACTCACGGACACCGGGATATGGAAATCATTAGCTATGTCACTCAAGGTGTCATTGCCCACAAGGACAGCACGGGTAACGTCAAACTTTTACCCAAAGGTGAATTTCAGTTAATGTCGGCAGGCACAGGTATCACGCACAGTGAATACAATGCTTCTGATACAGAAATACTGGCCTTTTTACAAATTTGGATTGTGCCAGACAGCCAGGGGGGGAAACCGGGCTACCAACAAAAAGACTTTGGCCAAGCTCAGGGATTAACCCCTGTCATTACCCCTACGGGGAAAAATGGCACCTTGAAGATCAAGCAGAACGCAACCGTCAGTCAATTGATTGTGGCACCGGGAAGTAGCCTAAACATTAATATTGACAGTGCTCGCAGTTGCTATGTGCATCAAGTTAGCGGTGAGCTTAGTATTAACCAACAGCACTTACATCAGGGTGACGGTGCTAAGATCAGTCACCTTGATAACCTAACCATAGGTAACGAAGGTACAAAAGACGCCGCCGCATTAATATTTGATTTACCTTAAGCGCTAGGTTTATGCTCATTTTGACCATCGTCCTGAAACTCGTTTGCAGGGCGATTTATTATTTTTTTAAACGGAGGTTTTATGCGCCACGCAGTTACATTAGATGCACTTAGGGTATTAGAAGCAATAGATGCTAAAGGCAGTTTTGCCGCCGCAGCAGATGCGTTATGTAAAGTCCCCTCGGCGTTAACCTATACCGTGCAAAAACTTGAAACCGATCTGGGGGTAACATTGTTCGATCGCAAAGGACAGCGCGCTTTGTTGACCCCGGGTGGCAATCTGGTTTTACAGGAAGGTAGAGAAATACTGCTGGCAGCGAGTAATCTTGAAGAGCGGGTAAAACAGTTAGAATCCGGTTGGCAATCTAAGTTTATTATCGCCAAAGATACCATTGTACCCGATGGCCCGTTGTTCGACATTCTTGGCCAGTTTTGTCAGCTGGATAAACACATGGAGATACAGGTTATAGAAGAAGCCCTAGGTGGGGGGTGGGATGCACTGCACAGCAAACGTGCGGATATTGCCCTGGGGCTAACAGGCGAATTACCTAAAGGCCAGTTTCAGCTCCAGCAAATGGGCACAGTAGAGTTTGTATTTGCCGTTAGTGCTGCCCACCCATTAGCCGAATTTGTGGGCCTTATTGAAAGCCAACACATTCGTCTATATCCCTATATTGTAGTAGCTGACAGCTCACGTACCTTACCTGAGCGTTCAAGTGGGCTGTTTGACAGCAAACAACAAATACAAGTCAGCAGCATGCACAGTAAAGTGCAAGCCCAGGTACAAGGCTTGGGGGTCGGCTTTTTGCCCTTGCATTTAGCACTGCCTTATCTGCATAGCGGCAAACTGGTGGCCAAATCCACGGCTATGCCACGACCACCCATTCCGGTCTATTTTGCCTGGGAAAAAAGTAAAAGCGGTAAAGCCGTTGACTGGTTTTGCGCAAAGTTAAAACGTGATGACTGGTTTAAATAATTGCTCAACGTTGGACTCACCCCATGATGAGCCCTTGTTTATACTAATGGGAAAAGAAAATTAAAGTTTGACCATCAACTTACCTTTATTGGCACCGGTCAATAACATGTTCAGGCCATCGATAGCCGATTCAATCCCCTCTAATACATGGGCTCGGTATTTGATTTTCCCTTGCATCACGTAGGGCGTCAGTTTAGCCAGTAAATCAGGCACCTTGGCGTAATGATCAGGCATAGTAAAGCCCTGTATTATCAAACGTTTCTTGATGATCGGGATCCAGTTTGGCCCGGCACTGGGAGTAGAGGCCGCGTAATCAGAGATCATGCCACACACCGCTATCCGACCGTGGGCATTCATATGCTCAAAAATATGTTGTTGAATAGCACCACCGGTATTTTCAAAAAATATATCCACTCCCTTTGGTGCCAGTTCGCTTAATTTAGCGTCTATATCATCTGTTTTATAGTTAATAGCGCCATCGAAACCAAGCTCGTCCACTATCCACTGACATTTCTCATCGTCACCAGCCACACCAATGACGTGCAAGCCATCGGCTTTGGCCAACTGCCCCACTATGGAGCCCACCGACCCGGCTGCACCGCTGACCACAATAGTTTCACCTGATTTTGGTTTGGCGACATTGAACAGACCTTGGGTCGCTGTCAAACCTGGCAAGGCAAACACTGACAAAGCTTGCTCTGGCGTTATGCCAGCTGGCACCTTGTTCAAGCCCTGGCCGGTGCTGACAAAATACTCGGTCCAGCCCATCATGCCCATTACCCGATCTCCTAAGGCGAAGTCGGGATGATTACTTTCGATGACTTCTCCCAATCCTGAGGAGCGCATCACAGCGCCAACCTCTACGGGGGGAATATAACTCTTGGTATCCCCGCTCATCCAACCAATCATTGCCGGGTCAAGAGACATATAGGTTTGCGACACTATTATTTCACCCGGGCCTGCGCTGGGCACAACTTTTTGTACCACGTTGAAGGTTTCTCGGCCTATTGGACCTGGTTCCGGGCGCTGGGCAAGTGTGATCGCGGTATAAGTACTCATGGTGGTTTTCTCCTTGTTTATGCAACGGTGCACAGGGCAAGGAATGCCACTACCCTGTGAGATAAGTGTGTAAACTATTATTACTATAATATAGTGTGAGATATATAGCCCAAAAGACTAAACTTTATTGTCTTTTAAACAATAGTAACAGTATTTGACTGATCGCTGATTTTACCATTGAGGAAAAATGTGGACCAACTTCGTGCACTTCGTTATTTTAGTAAAGTGGCCGAAACAGGCAGCTTTACCAAAGCCGCCCTGACTTTTTCTGTGCCGCCATCGTCTTTGTCCCGCAGGGTGGCCGATTTAGAAAAAAGTCTGGGTGCAACCTTATTAAAACGCTCAACCAGGGCGGTGAAACTCACCGAAATAGGTCACACTTATTACCTGCAGATCAAAGAAAT
>JBKEFM010000113.1:0-14875 GCA_046709505.1 Paraglaciecola sp.
ATCTGCGATGCTCGGGGAGTGATGAGTCGAGATGAAAAGCAGCGACTGCGTCGCCAAGGTATTCGCTTCCCGAACTGGGCACAGCTGCGCTGTTAAACAACAACATATTGTTTATTTAAGTTGGCCGATAACACATCCCTGATGATACTCACCCAGTCTCGCCATCCTTGGCGAGCCGTTCAACTGGGCGAAGCTGTGCTTCTAAAGAACCCAGTTTCACCCATGAAAATTAACCTGTTTAAATCTGCGATGCTCGGGGAGTGATGAGTCGAGATGAAAAGCAGCGACTGCGTCGCCAAGGCATTCGCTTCGCGAACTTGGGAGGGTAAAGGGGCCAAGTCATTTGATCATTAAAACTATTATAGGCATAGAAAAATTGGGTTGGATCACCCGGCTTTTGCCTTCGCCAGCTAGCTGTGGCATCAGTTCGTCTAAAACCCACAGTTTGAACGTGTTATGCCAATCATTTTAAAAATGTGATCTAATATATACATCTCAGAATCACTTAATTAAATGCCTTGAATCATCAACATACTGAGCAAGAATTAAAAGCACTGTCTAACAAAGTAAAAGATCATCGAATGCCCATGCGTTTGTTGGCGGTTGCCCATTTTAAAGCGGGTAAAAATAGAGCCAAGGTAGCCAGAATGCTGAACGTGAGTCGTCTAATGGTGAATGATTGGGTCGCTAATTACCCCAAAGGTGGGATAGCGCCCTTGAAAGTAAAAAGTCACCTGGTAGACCTTGTCGCTTAACTGACCAGCAAAAAGAAGCATTAGCTCTCTACATTTCTCTGTTTATCACATGGTAAAAAGCATTTTGGTATTCTATTCGTAGTGGTCTGGGCATACATCAAGGTTAATTAAAAATGAGTTGACCCCTTTAAATTTTTTTGCAAAAAAAAACGGCCCAACTAGGTTGGGCCGTTTGTATATTGTCTTTATCGAAAGCATTCAAGCTATGACTAGATTAAACACTCTTGCGGTAAGACTCGCTTTAATTTTTAATTAAGGCGTGGCTGTTACAGGTGCTGAACATAAGTCTGCATCGTCACAAATGATATATTCAAATACACTGCCATCTACACGACGAGCTCTGTCTCTATACTTGCCCGTGTTATTGCCAGACCAGACCATTTCACCGTTACGATAAACGGATACGGTAGAAGAGTCTGTGCCAGTGAAGCTTAGATCAACACGCAGGCTACCAAAGCGTGACAACATTGCTCTGTCAACACTTACTTCGATAGCATTGCTATATACCGCGACCGTTTGAGTGGTACTTCCAGCAAGACCTTCAGCATCAGTAGTGGTTAATGTTACGTCATAAGTACCTGTTTCAGAGAATGTATGAGTCGGGCTAGCTTCGTCAGAAGTTGTACCGTCACCAAAGTCCCAGGCATGGCTAACTATGTCGTTATTTACGTCAGTACTTTCATTAGTAAATGCAACTGTGAGTAACGCGTCAGTATAAGAAAATGCAGCACGTGGAGCAGTAGGCGATACTTCACCAATACCACTGATTTCCATGCCCCAATTATTCAACGTACCGTTGTCACCGTCGTATAGATCAACAATATTGAGTGTCCAGTCGCCAGTGGCTACTTCACCATTAAATGCACCTGTGGTATAGGATTCAACTATATCGTCTGTGGCACCACCAAGTTCGGCTCGAAGTGTTGCTGAAGTGCCCGCTGGTGAGGTTAGGCTTAGCACTAAGTCACCACTGAAGGTGTGAGAAATATCTACCGATACTTCCATACCAAAAGTAGTGATGTCATCAGCAATAGAAATTACTGAATCAATTCCCAGGTTGTCTGGGTCATTTTCGTTAGGCAAAGTTGCTATGGGGGTATCTGTACTGTCGTACGGAAATACATTTAAACCTTGTGGCAAGATAGATAGGTTAACCGTTTTAGACTTTTCAATGTCGCCACTGGTGCCTGTCACCGTCATGGCGTAATCACCCCAGGGTGTATCATCAGCGGTAGTGACATCTAGGGTAAAGGTATCGCCGGGCAGTGCCGTTTCAGTTGACAACATACCAAGGCCAGATGCATCTTCAAGGGTTAATGTAATTTCTTCTTCGTAACCAGCAAGGGCACCCACGTCGAAGGTAAAGGTTGCAGAGTCACCAGCAGTGATTTCTACATTAGTCGGAGAAACATCAAAAATGAACGTAGGGTCAGGGTTAGCCATTTCAATTGCGTTAGCAACGTTTAGACGTTTGCCTGAGACGGTTCGGCCTTGTGCCCATGCGTTGTTATCGCCTGTATCCATTAACATCTGCTTCACTTCTAAGGCAGTTAGTTCTGGATTAAGAGACCAAACCAGGGCCGCTGCACCCGTAACATGGGGAGTCGCCATTGAAGTACCAGAATATGATGCATAACCATTATTTGGAATAGTCGATAAGATGCTACTACCCGGGGCGGCTAAATCAACAGACGTTAAACCATAGGAGTAGGTTGAATCTTCGTCATTGCGGTTTGTACTCGCCACAGATACCAAATTATCATTATCGTAACTTGCCGGGTAGGACGGGCTTGCGTCGTTATCTTGCCCTGCGTTTCCTGCGGCTGCTACAAACAAAATGTTGGCTTCGCCGGCTGCGGTGATGGTATCTTTTAACGCTTGGCTAAAGCCCCCGCCGCCCCAACTGTTGTTGGTTGCACGTATATTAATACCAAGGTTTTTAAGTCCCGTAAAATAATCCACACATTCTATTGCCCCAGCGGTTGATCCTCCATCGTCCCCTAAAAATTTACAGGCCGCGATGGATACATCATGGTTTACACCCACAACACCAATGTCATTGCCACCTACAGCACCGATTGTGCCGGCAACGTGTGTGCCATGGGAATCATCATCCATAGGATCGGTATCAACATTTAGCGTATCAATACCGTAAATATCATCTATATAGCCATTACCATCATTATCGATACCATCATCGGCAATTTCGCCAGGGTTCTGCCACATATTATCCGCTAAGTCTTCGTGGCTGTAGTCAACACCGGTGTCGATAATACCGATTACCACGTCACTGGAGCCAGTGGTTGTCTCCCAGGCTTCTACTGCGTCAATATCTGCATCAAGGGTACCGCCGCTTTGTCCGGTGTTGTTAAGTCCCCACAGGCTGCCAAATGAAGGATCAGTTGGGATAACTGACTTTGACCATCGATAGTTTGGTTCGACATATTTTACAGCAGGGTTTTTGCGTAATACTTCCATTGCAGCTTTTACTGATTTGCCCCTTAATTTAAGGTTAGCCAGACGACCGTCAAGTAAATTAGAAAAGCGATCATCAATTTCATCACGATTCATGTCAGATATTCGTGCGCCCACAGATGTCCTTGCGCGTATTTTATCGAATTTGTTTGCGTTTTGTTTATATACAACAATGACTGAGTCATCAAACAGCTCAATTTCGGATGCTTGAACTGAAGATACGGATATCACAGGCAAAAGCGCCAAGGTGAGTGCCGATAATTTTGTTTTCATATTTTTATTCCAATTAATATAGTTACACTTGATTTTTTAACACTATATTTTTTAGTCTTACAACAGGCATTTTTAACACGACTGACCTACATAAACTTATTTTTCCTGAAACTACTAGTATATTTTAAAAAAATCCCCCCTAAGTACTAGTGGTTTAATGTTAATTCACCTTTAAGCATGAAATTTTTATCAGTTATTTAACGGAATAAAATGTAATTAAATTATTTAAGACGAAAATATACGTTTTTTCTGGCGTAATACTAAAGTATTAGCTGGCAAGAAAATCATACAAACTTAAGTTGTGATTACGGCTTAAATTATTGATAAATAACTAAATATTTAAATGGTCATTTCAGGTGATAGTAATGTTTTGCGTAAACCAGTCTCATTGGGCTGTCAAATATGATGATACTTTAGCGATACTCTACAAGGAAACATGCAACCGTGAATATTTATTTTAGTATTCAAACGTTATTTACCATAAAGGCGAAGCATTGGTTGCCAGTAGTAGGTAAGTGGCCGGTTTTATTTTTTTTTTTGAGCTATTCATTGAACGGACATACACAAGATTTATCATCAAAAACTGATTTACAAGACTCTGTATTATCTTTAAGTCTTGCAACAACAGTCAATTTTAGCGGGGCTTTAGGCGGCACCATTACAATTGGCCAATTTGGTTTATATAACACGACAAATATTATCCAAGCCGGCAGTGATAGCAATGCTATAGAGGTCATTCAGCAAGGCAATAATAACCAAGCTGAAATTACCCAACTGGGAGTTGATAATAAAGTGATTTTGCTGCAAGACGGCGAAAATAATTTATTTCAAATCATCCAGGATGGCAATGCTAACATCGCCAACGTAAATCAACTTGGCGGGCAACGTTTTATGGTGCGTCAAATAGGGAATGAGATGGTCGTTAATATCACCCAATACTAAAACTGAAAATGTGATGTAGCGATAATCCAAGGAGAAAACTTTGAGAACTTTAAAAACAAAAATAGCTACGGCTATAATAGTTGCATGTGCGGCAACTGGTAGCGCTATGGCACAAGATAATACGGCGACAAAAATAGACACGTATGTATTACAAGCAGATTTTATTGCTCAAGCTGAGGGTAACGTAATCGTTGTCAGCCAACAGGCCCCGCAAGGGAGTCAGTTTGGTAATACTACTTATGTTTCTCAAGACGGTGAGTTCAATGGCACAGAGATAATCATCGTTGGTGATGCTAACGAAGTAAACGTTGAACAATTTGGTTTTGACAATGTTGCTATGGGTACTGTTACGGGTGATGGCAACTACGTTGAGGTACTGCAAGACGGTGAAGGCAATATTTTTGATACCACTATTATCGGTAATGATAACCAAGTGATGTCAGCACAAATTGGTGGCGATTATCTGGGTTTTTATAGTCGCGCTGTCAATAATATTGAAGGTGCTGGGAACGTCATATCACTTTTTGGACAAGGTGGCGGTATTTGGGTAAATAATACTATTATGGGTTTTGATAATACTATTTTTGTTGAGCAATATGGCGACTGGGGTGAAGCCTACGTAACACAACTTACTGGTGACTTTAATGAAGTAGAATTCTTCCAAGACGGTTTTTACAGTATTTTCAATGTTACTGACCTTAGCGGTGACTACAACTTAATCAGTCTTTCTACCCAAGGTGATCAGGGACGTATATCCTTTGCCGTTTATGGTTCAGACAACGATATTTATGTAGAGCAAGTCGGTAGCTTTAATAGTGTTAGTTCCGATATTTTCGAAAGTGATGAAGAAACGGTTGTTATTGGGCAGTTCGGTGAAGGTAACAGTGCCTCTTTTGATAGCATGGGTGCACTCAATGCTTATGCTATTGCCCAAGAGGGTAACGGAAACGAAAGCTATACAGCCGCTATTGGGATCTTTAACAGCTTTACTGTCGAACAGGTTGGTGATGATAATATTGCCGATATTCTCAATTTTGATGGTTGGAACAACAATGTTAAAATTACCCAAACAGGTAATGAAAACACCGGTTACGTTTTAGCCTTTTCTGATACAGGTCAGCCTGCCGATGGAAATGGCATAAAATTAAAGCAGACGGGTAATCAGAATGATGCCGCGATATCTTTGGCGACGTCAGATACGTCTTCTAGTAGCAATATCATTATGGCTGAGCAATCAGGTGATTTAAACGTACTTGATTTAATCGTTAACGGTAATGACAACTTTGTAGATATTATACAACAAGGTACAGGTAACTGGATCACTGCCGATGATGGCGGTCCCTTCATGATGACAGCTAGTTCTACCTCATTTACTGTTGAGCAATTGGGTAATGATAACCTGGTTACGGGGTCTATCTCCGGTTCTGGCGGTGAAATATCTATATCACAAACAGGTGACTTTAACGTCGCAACTGTTAACCAAATATAAATAATTATGTGCCTAAAGGGCCTATTTTAATAGGCCCTTTTTTTTAAAAAAAAAGCGACCATAAATTTTGAAAATAAATATTAGTAAACTCAATTTATAGTAATATGAAAAATTCCTTTTTTAAATATGGACTGATTACTTTGCTATGCTGCTCGACGGTAACTATAGCTAAAGAAATTGTAATTTCAGGATTGATGATCGATAGCACTATTAGTAGACAAGGCCACGACTTTGCTAATCAATTAAGTCGTTTTTGGCAAGAAATTCCCAATACGTTTGGTAAAAATGTAGTGGTGAAAGAAATTATTTTGCCGCAAGCAGGCACACAAGTTGACGTTATTTATGATAAAAAAATCATTTATCGCACTTATTTTGGCAGACGTTTATTGCCATTAGACCAAAAAGTAAACCAGGCGGTAGTCAGACTCGTCAATGCGGTTACCCAAACAGATGTTAAAGAGCAAAATCCCGATTTGGCGGGTGACGAATGGTGAATATATGAAAAATAAAATAATAATGCTGGGTTTGGTTATGCTAGGGACAAATGCAGTAAGCTCAGAGCTTGTTTACACCCCCATTAACCCTAGCTTTGGCGGTAATCCTTTGAATGGTAGCTTTTTATTAAATAAAGCCAATAGCCAAAATACCTATTCAGCGCCAATCAGTGAAAGAACATATGGTGATAGATTACAAGAATCTTTGGAAAGAGCATATATTAATAAGATTGTGAGGGAAGTGACCAACCTCGCGTTTGGTGAACCAGAGTTAGACGAAAATGGCGAACCCCTGCCGAGTATATTTGATGATAACTCTCTTTTTGTTAGTGGTGATTTTCAGGTTGAACTTGTTATTACTAATCCCGATAGTTTAATCGTTGAAATAACCAATATTTTGACAGGTGAAATAACTATTGTTGAAATTCCCAGGTTCGGATGAAATATGAAAAAGTTATTGATATTAGCAGCTAGTTTTACGGTGTTAAGTGCATGCTCCACAATGACCAATTTGCTGCCACCAAATAAACAACAAGCCACAGTTATTGAAGTCGGTGATACGTTAAGTGATTTAAAAAACTTGCCTCAAGCGGGTGGCAAAATTGCGGTATCCGTTTATGGATTTAGAGACCAAACCGGTCAATATAAAACATCTTCTGGAGCCAGTTCTTTTTCTACAGCAGTGACGCAAGGGGCTACGTCTATACTTGTACAGACCCTGGGCGAAACTGACTGGTTTTTACCTGTTGAACGGGAGGGGCTACAAAATATATTAACTGAACGTAAAATAGTAAGAGCGGCTATTCAAGGCGATAATACTGATTCAGAGTTACCGCCATTAACGACCGCTAAAATTATTATTGAGGGTGGTATTGTAAGTTATGATACTAACATTAGAACGGGTGGTTTAGGCGCTGAGTATTTTGGTATTAGCTCTTCGACTTTATACCGGGAAGACCAAATTACGGTATTTATGCGTGCAGTTGATGTCAGGACTGGTCAGGTTCTAGTATCGGTGTCCACCAGTAAAAAAATACTTAGCCAGGAAGTTCGGGCGGGTTTATTTAGGTATATATCATACAAACGTTTACTTGAAGCGGAGGCCGGATACACAAATAATGAGCCTATGTTTGAGTGTGTTAAGCAAAGCATAGAAAAAGCAGTGAGTGAGCTTGTATTAAAAGGCATTGACCGGGGCGTTTGGAGAGCGCGGGTTTAATTATATTTAAAAGAAGCATAAAAAAGGAAGTTAAGCTTCCTTTTTTATGCTTTCTGAATTGATTTCAGCTACTTTCTAGAACTCCCGCTAAAAACGAGCAGTTGATCAGTTCTACTCTATTACGGGATTTTGTTTTTCTATAAATACTATATACATGGGTCTTTACCGTATTAATGCTGATATGTAATTGTTCCGCAACCTCTTTATTTTTGGCACCTTGACAGATAAGTGAAACAATCATTCTCTCACGCTTTGTTAATGAGTGGGTTTGCTTATATTGAGATTGCTGGATTGGCTCTTGGTAAGGTAATTCTTCCAATAACTGGCGCAGGGCCAACTCCATTGTGTCCCGTGTGAACCAGTATTGACCCTTCTTTATTTTCTGAATACCTTTAACGATATTGTCTAGTGCATCATGCTCAAAAAACACCCCTCTTAATCCTTTGAGTAGAGCAATGGACTCTATGTTCTTTTGTTCTGATGAAAGACCAAAGAGTACGATCCTGTCCTTATCAGGTGAGGTGAAAATAGGCTGTTGGAAAAAGGAGGGGTCGTTTGCTTTATACGCATCTACAAATATTAACTCATAAAAGGATAATTCGTCTAAACAAGTGTTAATGGGCCCTGTGATTAAATCAAATCCGCACGCATCTATGAGCGACATAAAGGGTGCAATGGTATGATGGCGAGACAAACCGATTTCAGTTTTTTTATTGGTCAATACACATGCTTTTAATTTGTTCATAAAAATCCTTTTTTTGTGACTATCGCTCTGTTTTTCATTTTTTACTCGATAAAACTCAATTTATAGCAACTCAACCTGATCAACGTAAGGCCCGCCTTAATGAAAGATAAATCTTTTTGACTGACATCGTTAACTTTATTACTCATGGCAAAGCTTTGCGTTTTGATACCTGGTAGTTATACCTTATACCGAAGTGATCTCAAAATGAAAAGCTCAGCGGAAATTCAAATCATCCAATACCAATAACGCAGTAGTGGAAGATTTGCAACCCACCCACAGGGAGCTTTGGCAGAAAAATCGTGGAGCGTTACACCATTTGAAAAGGGAAGGCCATTTGCTGCCCGCTGTGCCTTGCTTTCCTGCCTAAGCTCTGCGGCAGTGTCTGTTATCAGTCTTTGTTATTTTCAGGTTTGGTTGCCGTCTGATTTGTGCCATTCATTAGCTGATGTCCCACTTTGCTGAATTGGATGGGGCAAATAGCATCCGAAATTTAGCATGCAATTTGAAAACTACGTCTCTTTATCAACAATGGCCGAGA
This sequence comes from Paraglaciecola sp., assembly GCA_046709505.1. Lineage (GTDB taxonomy): Bacteria > Pseudomonadota > Gammaproteobacteria > Enterobacterales > Alteromonadaceae > Paraglaciecola. Next base: position 8,931 of record JBKEFM010000113.1, read on the forward strand.
AAACCCCGTGATAAGAGCGAAGTGATGTCGCGGGGTAATTCACCCCTATTCGATAAGTTGATAACAGCAGCACCCAACATGACGATCACTTAAATCGATATGGGAGTATTTAATAAGTGCTCCTTATATATTTCAAAGAAAATTGAGAGACCACTTCTTATCAATTCATCAGGAAAATCATAATCCGGGTTATGAATTTGCGGGTTTGTTTCACCTGCTCCATATCCGAACATTGCACCCGTAGCACTTGCACTTATTGCGCCAAAATCTTCTGACCAGCGAAACGGATCATCAAGCCAGGTAACCTGGTGGTTGGTTTTTAGGGCCGCACGTTCAATTTGTTTTACGCACTGTTCATCATTGACACTGGCATCAAAAATATCAGTCCAGCTAATGTCAGACTGCAAATCATATTGATTGATAACTCGATTGACTTCTGTTTGTGCTTTATCAGCTAACAGATCCATGCCTTCGTTGGTTTCGCTACGTAATGTTACCATTAGAATGGCATCTGAAGGGGCGGTTCCACATGCTTTTTCTCCCATACTGGCATGAACTGTGGTTGTCATTAAAAGTTCGTTTTTATTTAAGGTAGAGGCCATATGAGGAAATATCTGTAATAATTCTGCGAGTGCTGGTGCAGGGCTATTTCCTGTTTCAGGGTAAGCGGCATGTGCTGTTTTTCCCGTTAATTTGATGATCATGCCTCTTGATGCACAGTTAAACGTTCCCGCACGGATTAAGACTTCCCCCATCGGGTATCCAGGTAAATTATGCAACGCATAACAATAATCCGGTTTTAGTTTGGCGAATGCTTTATCCGCTACAACCGCTCTTGCACCATTGCCAGTTTCTTCAGCAGGTTGGAATAATAGTATAACACTGCCTCGAGATGGACGATTTTGTGCAACCATTTCACCAAGACCGCAGATAATCGCCATATGTCCATCGTGGCCGCATTTGTGTGAAACACCGGTTTTTTTTGAACGATAAGAAAAGTCATTCGTTTCGTTAATGGGCAATGCATCTAGTTCAGCACGAAATAATATGCATGGACCGTCTTCAATGCCATCAAATTTTGCTGCAACGCCACAACCGCCAATATTTGATAGCAAAGTATCGGGTCTTAATAATGCTAGTTTCTTCGCTACTAACTTTGCCGTTTCATATTCAACCCCTGAAAGTTCAGGATTTTGATGTATGTTATGACGTAGATTTACTAATTGATTTATTGAATTCTCGGAGTTCATATGCGCTCTAAAATAGTCATTGTTACATTATTTATGTTTGTAATTATATTGAGGAAGAGCAGATCGTTAGTCTGTTTTTACATCATTATTGAGTGAAAATACTTACCATCTATAACTGTCATACTAACAGAAACGTCTTTAATGTCTGTTGCTGCAATAGTTAAAATATCGACAGATAACACCGCAAAGGCAGCGAAGTAGGCTGACTTACATGGTCCTAATTTATTTTCTTAAAAACCGATTCTGGTTTAATAACATAGAAGAAAGTGGCAAATTCGTCACCACAGTAGCTATTCAACATTTAACGGATAAAGCAGTGCCCAATGCGCAAGGCATTATTTGTTAATGCCAGCTGGTTTCCTTAAAGCTGGGGCTGGTGTAGCCGTATCCATAGGGCGTGATGGGCCCCGCTTGATTGCTGCTCCTGTGTTAAAACAAACCTAGGGTCTGGTTTTGCTGATGTTTAATGCACGGTTATTTGGGTATATACAGCGTGCAATACCAGCAAATTACATTTGGCTGGGGCACTTAAAATAGTTAGAGTGATCGTCTAAATTTAGTTATTTTCTGGAAATATTCACTATGCCTGACGGGTCAAGCCGTATACCAACAATTAACTCTCCCCTTGCAGTATATCAATCACAATTGGGCAGTAAGTTGGTTGACGATCCTTCACAACTACATGCAATAAAGGCTCTGGATGCACTTTTTGAACAACTAAATCAACAAAATACAAGTTCACCTGAACTTACTAAAGGACTTTACCTGTGGGGCGATGTGGGCCGAGGTAAAACATTTTTAATGGACTTGTTTTACGATTGCTTGCCGCAGGAAGGCAAACTGAGACTGCATTTTCATCATTTTATGGCGCGTATTCATCACGCCCTCAAAGCGCATGCAGGTCAACCAGATCCCCTGGTGCTGATTGCCAAAGACCTGGCTAAAGAATGCCGTATATTATGTTTTGATGAATTTTTTGTCTCCGATATTGGCGATGCCATGATACTGGCCGGTTTGTTTGCATCTTTATTTAAACAAGGGGTAGTGTTAGTTGCGACGTCGAATATTCCAATCGAGCGTTTATATGAAAATGGCTTAGCGAGACATAAATTTTTGCCCTGCATTGCGTTGCTGCAACAACATACACAAATGCTGCATCTTTGTGGTGAGCAAGATCACCGCTTACATCAACTACATGCACAGCAAAGTGAAAGCGGGTTTATTGCCTCATCCAAATATGTAGGAATAACAGGGGAAATGGATTTTGCGGCTATTTTTTCTGAATTAATGCAGGCAAGTCGCTCAACTACAATCAATCATGGCAGCATTAATATATGCCACCGTGACATTCCAGTCGTGCGCGCCACTGACATCAATATACCTAACTCAATAGCATGGTTCGACTTTTATGCTTTGTGTGAGGGCCCCCGTTCGCAACTCGACTATATGGACATTGCCACTGGCTTTAACACTGTGATGTTAAGTGGGGTACCGCCATTAGGTGGCCAGGTAAGGGGATGGATCAAAGCCCGTGGCACTGAAGATGGCGTAGGTGAGAACCAGGCCACCAGCACCGGTGAGCGTATTTTATCCTATGGGGTTAATGACGACATGGCGCGACGTTTTATCAGCTTGATCGATGAGTTATATGACCAAAAAGTAAGACTGTATTTAAGCTGTGATGTGCCATTGGCAGAGCTATATGTAGATGGTGCACTGATATTTGAATTTCGTCGCACGTATAGTCGCCTGATTGAAATGAGTCAGGGTTAAGTGAGTCGCAGCCAACCAAGATACTGAAATATATAGATACAACGTTTATGCAGTTAAGTTAGATAATCAATAACTCTGACCCGAATGGCCACTTGTTGCCCCAGATCAATACCTTAGCTAAATCTCTCTTATAGAATACCTGCAGTTAACTAAAGAGTGAGAATGAAATGAAGAAAGCAGTATTTACTTTGGCCATATTGACAGGTGCAATAGCATTAAGCCTTCCCGTTTATGCATATGAAACCGGAAATTGGATTGTCAGGGCTGGCGCCACAACCGTTGCACCGGACGATTCCAGTAGTAACGTTTTTGTTGGTGGAGCAGATTTAGGCGTAGGCGTAAACGTAGCCAACGATACCCAATTGGGTATAAATATTGGTTATTTCGTCACTCCACATATTTCGATAGAAGTATTACTTGCGACACCTTTTGATCACGATATAGGCTTAAACACTGTGGGTGCGCTGGGTTCTGCCAAACACCTACCGCCCACGCTAACCGCAAACTACTACTTTGCCGATCCAGCCGCAGTATTTCAACCATATGTAGGTGCAGGAATAAACTACACAGTATTTTTTGACGAACAGTTTAGCGCAGCAAACAAGGATGCAGGATTTTCTGATTTTTCATTAGACAATTCCCTCGGCCTCTCCGTTCAGGCGGGCTTCGATTACATGCTTTTTGACCAGTGGCATGCCAACGCCTCTGTTCGTTGGATGGACATAGATACTGATGCCCAATTTAACTTAAATGGCGATAAAGGCACGGTCGCTGTTGATATTGACCCCTTTGTATATACTTTATCTGTAGGTTATCGTTTTTAAAGTACCCGGATGCAGTTTAGGGTCACAACAACATTAAAATTGCTTTTAGCAACCTTTCCTGCAACCCGTCAAAATTTAAACGGACAACTAGTATGTGCTTTGCCAGGGAAGGCGTTTTTATTCAATATGAGATGACTTTCTGCTGATCATTAAAGAACTGCAACAATTATGATGGCGCACACCCTGTTTTTAACCGGGCTGGCTATTTAACTTAAATGTAACCTGAGGGCTATGCTAACGTTGAGTATTGCTATGACACCATTGTTTGGGGTCGAGTAAATAACACTGTTTAAACTGTTCATATAAATGAGGATGCCGCTGTTCCAGCTGATGTGGTTTCTCAAAAAATGTTTCAGTCACCCCGGCAAAAAATTCGGCAGGGGATGTCGCGCCATAGCTGTCAATAACATCGCCAGCACCATCAGCCAGCTTTTGTTGTTGCACGCTAAACTCGGCATTTAATACTTGTGACCAGTGTTTATATTGCTCTGCTGTGGTTAATAAAGGCAAGCCATTCATTGCTGCATTTTCTTCATCTAATTTATGGGCAAATTCATGTATTACAACATTGTGTCCATCGCGACTATCTCTTGCCCCTTTTATGGCGTGATTTATGTCTTTAATGATCAGTATTTTTAACATAGGTATGATGACTATTTAGTTACAATCATGGATCTTTGCTTTTGTCGTGGATTTCCCAATCATCATTTTTGTTCCCCCCCCCTGTTAAGAAACTCGCTTCGCTTGTACTGCATGAAGAAAATAACAGCTAAAAGGCTTTAACCGTCGGCAAAAAACAGTTGGTTTTTTGTTTGCGCCTCGCTATGTTAGCTCACTATTGTTGAGCCGTTTATGGCGGCCTTATGCATATAAAAGAGTACGCTAATGAGTAAGAAAGATAAAAGCTTTACCTTAAATGCCGGGCTGGAGCATGCCGTTGACCTGCTTCGTCATCCACCTTCTGTGCAAGATGAATTGCCGGATTTTTTTTCAGAACATGGCATAGGGGAATTAGAAACACTGGATTTGCTTGCACCTTATGTACTAGGCGGTGCAACTTATCTGGATAGTGCCAATGCTTTAGCGCACATGGACCCCCCAACGCCCTGGATTTCATGGGCCACCACACTGTGGAATGCCCGGCTCAATCAAAACCTGTTACACCCCGCTACCGCCCCCTTTGCCATTAAAGCGGAACGGACAGTTATCGATTGGTTAGCGCCTGTTTTTGGCATGAACGATGGGCATATGTGTTCAGGGTCTACCGTCGCAAATCTTACGGCACTATGGGCAGCGAGGGATGCAATGAAAATTGATAGGGTTGTAGCTTCAAAGGCTGCACATATCAGCATTGAGAAAGCAGCCAAAATACTTGGTTTGCCTTATGAACAAATTTCAACTAATTCACAAGGTCAAATTGATCTCACTAAATTAGGTGATGTTTCAACGGCTTGTTTAGTCTTAACGGCGGGGACAACGGCTACAGGCGTAATAGACTCACTGGCGCTGGCGGGCCTGGCTAAATGGACACATGTTGATGCCGCATGGGCTGGTCCGCTGCGCTTAAGTGCTGCTCATGGTGATTTACTTGACGGTATAGAAAAAGCAGATTCTGTGGCGGTTTCTGCCCATAAGTGGTTTTTTCAGCCCAAAGAGTCGGCTTTAATTATGTTTCGCCAGCCCGAGATTGCCAATCCGGCGATAAGTTTTGTTGGTGGTTATTTAGCTGCGCCCAATATTGGCGTTCAAGGTTCTCGTGGCGCATCAGCCATACCCCTGCTTGCCACCATGATGGCATGGGGTAAAAAAGGTATCGCACAGCGTATCGACAGCGGGATGACAATGGCCACTAAACTGGCAACCGAACTGCGCCACAATAAAAATATTTATCTGTGGGCAATGCCTGTAACAGGTGTAACTGTTTTTCGCCCTTTAAATATGAGCACAGAAGCGCTTTATGAGCGGTTGCCCCAGGGTATGCTCTCAACCTGTATCCTTGATGACCAGAAATGGCTACGTTCAGTTGCCGCTAATCCGTTAGCGGATATAGATGCAATACTCTGTGCAATTAATCAGGCCATGGATTGAAGTATGGCCT
>JBKEFM010000114.1:0-14827 GCA_046709505.1 Paraglaciecola sp.
TGCATACCGGGTTTCGTCTGAATCCCGGTATTTTTTTATATACTTTCAATACAAATATTTTGTATGTTTACCTCAAAATGATCTTTTTGCTTAAAAATAGTGTAATATATTTACCTTGCGTTGCGGTGAGTTGCTTGACAATCAGGATAAAGCATACTCTAACAGACAGGCCGTAGGGTATAATGCAACAAAATATTTCAGAGGAGATGGATCATGGACAGGAAGTTAAAAAATACGGTCAGTTTTGCTGCCTTTGCATTGTTGGCGCTGCTGGCAATTGGACAAACCTCCACAAGTGAAGACAGTGTTTTTTGCAGTTGCCCGCAATACATAAGCTTTGATCACGGCCTGCCCATGAGTCATCCCATTAATCGTTGCGCTTCTGTCCAGGCAGATGAAATTAGTTGGTCTGGTTGGGTTAAAGGGCAATCTGCATCTTACCAATTTCATTTTATTGATTTACTTGAGTTACTTTCACGTTATGCTGATGAGACCGACGAGCCTCAACCTGCAGCCTGATACCCATGTCAAAATCAAAACCTAGTTTATTAGATATAGTAAAAAGTGTAGCCTCCAGCGCCTTTGGCGTGCAAAGCGCTGCCAATCGTGAGCGAGATTTCCAGCAACAGTCTGTGGTGCCCTACATAGTGGTGGGAGTGATTTTTGTGATTATTTTCATCGTCGTGCTACTGGTTGTGGTATCTAGTGTTCTTCCGGGCTAATTTTTTTGTCGTTTTGCAGTGGTAAATAATACAAGGCTAATAATTCACCAACTTTCTTTCTGCCATTGACTTTTTGGCTGATAACGCGACTGACCTGTAACTCAGTCAGTTTAGCCTGGCGATAAAGATTGCGAGTGTGCTCTGTATCGTGATTACTGATTAAAACCGGGATGTGTCGTTTAAAAGCCGTGGTTGCGGCTATATCGGCCAGCCTAGCCTGTTCAAGTAATGAAAAACCATTTTTTGCATAGCTGTTAAAATTTGCGGTTTTACTGATCGGTGCGTAAGGCGGATCGCAATAGATTACCGAGCCTTTGCGGGCGCGGCTGAAAACTTTTTCATAAGACTCGCATACAAATACTGCACGTTTGGATTTTTCCGCGAAGATATACAATTCTTCCCGGGGGAAGTAAGGAGATTTATATTTGCCAAAGGGCACATTAAATCCTCCTGACTGGTTATACCGGCATAAACCATTATAGCCAAAACGATTAAGGTACAAAAATAGCACCGCACGGTGGTAGATGTCAGCGCTGGCATTAAACTCGGTACGCAAGGCGTAGTAACGTTCAGCACAGTTATTTTCCGCGGTAAAAAGCTTGGCACTGTCGTGAATATAGTTTTCTGGCTGGGTTTGCAGTATTTTATACAGATTGATCAAATCTGGATTAATATCATTGAGTAAATAGTTAGGGTAATCACTATTTAAAAATACCGATCCAGCTCCCACAAAAGGCTCGATCAACTTTTTAGCGTCGGGCAAGTGCCCGTTGATTTGTTCGACGAGTCGGTATTTTCCGCCGGCCCATTTGAGAAAGGCCCTGGTTTTCTTTTCAGTCATTGAGAATTCTTTTCAGGCCGGATTTTATAAAGTCCGGATTGTAGCGAGCTATGACAAAAACAACAATTAGCTTGATGCTTTTATTATGGGTTTCTTATTTCCTGTTGCACTTTATCTACACTTTTGGGAAAAGGCATGGTTTGGCGCATGCTTTTGGGTAAGGATCCTGCTGCTTGCAAAGCCGCGCTCAGGGATGGATAGTCGTTATTATTGAGCAATACATACCAGTCGTTGTCATCACGGCGGGTTTTATAGATCCACACACGGGAAGTGAGTTGATTCGTCTGTACATAGTTTTCCATTGCCTGAGGACTGCCCAGGGCGATAATCTGCAAAACATAGCCAGGCGCTAATGCCAGTAAAGTTTGTTCATTATAGCGATAGGGGCCAGAAAAATTTATTGTCGATTTGTTGTCGGGAACAGTTGGCCCTATGGTCCGATCTATCTTGCTGATATTGGGGAAAACCTGCTGAGCATAGGGTTTGGGTAATACATCAACCTGTACCCTTGTCTGATTGTCCGGCGCCGTGGCTTTAGTACCAGCAGGTAGCTCAGTTAGTGTTGGGCCCACGGGAAATAATTCTGAAGTCGCCTGTTTGCCCAGATGGTCAGGATCATCAGCAACATCAACTTGCTGACGCACCGCTTCGGCATGATCAATTCTAGCCATCTCACTTTGCCATGAACTTACTAATACCTCTCCAGTGGAGGCTGACGGGGCTGATAATGCAGAGCCAGGGTGATCTTTACCATCACTATCTTCAGGCGGCTGTGCTGGTATGTTGGCTTCGATAAGAGCAGGTGAAGCCGATGTGCTTTCATTTTTTGATTGAAGGTTAATAGAAAGGCTATCGCTGTCATCTACCAGGGCCATGATCTTTGCCGGAAATTGTGGATACTGGATCAGTAAAAGCATAGCAAAAATTGACACAAAGAAGAGGCCCATCAGCGCCCAAAACCAGGGTTTGTGCACCAGGGATGTAGCCACTAATTCAGGAGAAGTTTCACGCATTTGTAAACGTTGGGCAAATGCCTGGCGTTTTTGGCTGATCAATTGCTCCAGTTCAGAATCTTGGGCAACGCCCTCAACGTTGTTCATGTGGAGCACAACAGGCCGGTTAGTATCGTCAACGGCCAGGCGCTTCTTAGCGGCTTCAGTCCAGTTATCATCCGCAAAAAGCACTATATTAATATTTTGCTCAGACAATTTTTTGTTGTGTAACAATATTAACTGCCAACATTCCTGGAATACCACTTCCGGTAAGTTCTGTGCATGTAAAATGCAAATTAATACAGATTCAGTGAATTGGGAAAGGGGAGAAAGTAATTTTTGTATGGGTTGGCGGCCATGATGATTTTGGCCCCCGAGCAATTGTTGGCCCAGTTTTTGGCGAAAATCGTCAGCTTGCATAGCTGGCGATACATTGATTATGGCAACATCGGCATTTTCGCTTTGCTGCGCCAGCAGTTTGTCTGTGGTTTGCGGCTGGCCAGAAGCCTGTAGCCCTGTATTAATAAAAATTAGCTGGGACGAATAACTAATTAAATGATCAAGTCGCTTGAGCAGGTCAGATGATGGCAACGGCTAATCTCACGAGTAAGTGTATTCCATTAGAGCTAACCGAGTAACTCACGGAGCAGATCTTCAGATAAATCGTGGGTGACGACCGCTTTGCCTATGCCTAGAGGAATAACAAAGTTTAGCTTACCAGCTAGGACTTTTTTGTCATGCACCATATGTTGCATAAAGGAATCATAATTCATGTCGGTGGGAGGGCATACCGGTAACGAAAAGGCGCCTAATAAGGCTTCAATTCTTGCTAAATCCTGGTGGCTTAACCAAGTTTTCTTAACGGCGACAGAGGCGGCTAGCACCATACCTGCTGATACGGCCTCACCATGCAACCAATTACCATAACCCTGTTCCGCCTCGATAGCGTGGCCAAAAGTATGACCCAGATTAAGCAATGCTCGCAAGCCAGATTCACGTTCATCAATGGCGACTATTTCCGCTTTTATCTCACAGCAGCGCCTGATGGCATATTGCAGACTCGGCATATCTTGGCATTTAAGTAGAGCCTGGTTATCTTCCAACCAGGTAAAAAAATCTGCATCGTAAATTATGCCATACTTAATGACCTCAGCCATACCTGTTGAAAATTCACGGGGTGGCAGAGTTTGCAAGGTGCTGGGATCGATAAACACGGCTTTAGGCTGGTAGAAGGCTCCTATCATATTTTTGCCCAGAGGATGGTTGACCGCTGTTTTACCCCCCACAGACGAATCTACCTGGGAAAGCAATGTGGTTGGTATCTGAATAAAAGGCATACCCCGCTGAAAACTGGCGGCCACAAAACCGGTCAAATCCCCAACTACGCCACCGCCAAGGGCGATCACTGTGGTATCCCTAGCAGCTGACATTTTCAATAGTTTGGTGATTACTAGCTCAAAACTATGCAGGTTTTTGTGTTGTTCGCCATCGGGGATAACGATTTTCTGCACATCAACCTCTGGTAGGCCATCGATGATCAATTGACTATAGAGGGGATCAACTACATCATTAGTGATCAGTACTGCCTGATTGCTGGTGATATAACTGGATAGTTGATTGGTCTGGCTAAGCAGGTTGGGTTGGATAAAAATAGGGTAGCTACGCTCACCCAACTTTACTGTTAATGTTGTCATAAGCGCAGCCCTTTCGAGATGGAAATAAAAATCTTAGTTATTACAGATTGATTTTCTCAATGATTTGGTTTGCCACAGCTCTGGCACTTTGTTCATCTGTATCAACGATATAATCCGCTGCATCCTCATACATTGGGTTACGTTCTTCGGCAAGTTTGCGCAAAACGGCTTCAGGATCGTCATTTTGTAATAGCGGACGTCTTTTATCACGTTGGGTACGGGCTACTTGCTTATCTATGGTAGTTTGTAAATAGACGACTATGCCACGTGCCGACAAGCGATTGCGTACCGCTTTGCTTACCACCGAACCGCCGCCAGTAGCTAATACAATGCCCTGCTTGTCGGTTAAGTCGTTGATAACTGATTCTTCTCGAGCGCGAAAACCATCTTCACCCTCCAGATCAAAGATCCAGGCTATATCTGCGCCGGTGCGCTTTTCTATTTCTTGATCTGAGTCATAAAACTCTAAATGAAGTTCGTCTGCGAGGTGTCTGCCAATAGTGCTTTTACCTGCACCCATTGGACCTATTAAAAATATATTACGTTTTTCAGCCATTTTTGCTTAGTTCACAATTTTGTTTATTTCGGGGGTAGAAATGTATTATCGCGGCTACCCTTCAATGGATTAACCTGACCTCGTTGAAATTTCGAGAGCGGGATTATCTCAGCTTTACCCTGAATTTTGCAAGCTTTGTTAATCCCAGGGCAAATTAAAATGCATTTTGCCACTGGGATACAGGAAAATAGACTGTGTAAAACAGTCGATTTCAGCTTGGTGAATCAGCCTATAGGTCATTGTATACCTATGTTTTCGATAAGTATCTTGGGCGTAACAAAGATCAGTAATTCACGTTTTTCATCCAGTACAGAAGTATTCTTAAATAAATGTCCAAATACGGGTATATCCCCAAAAAAGGGTACTTTGACCACATCGTTGGTGCTGGTTTGTTGAAAAATACCTCCCAGTACTATGGTTTCGCCATTTTCTACCAGTACCTGAGTACTGATTTCCTGAGTATCAATGGCAATAGCTGGACCAGTTGAAGTCTGCACGGTTTCACCACGGGTATCCTGGGTAACGACCAAGTCCAAAATAATTCGGTTGTCCGGAGTAATGTGTGGTGTAACTTTTAGGCTTAGCACCGCTTTTTTAAATTCCACTGACGTCGCCCCACTTGATGTGGCCTGCACATAGGGAATCTCGGTACCCTGCTCAATATAGGCCTCATGCTGGTTGGCAACGGTAATACGTGGGCTGGCAATAATCTCCCCTTTATTTTCTGACTCCAAAGCGGATAGCTCCAAATCTAAAATAGTGCCGTCTACCAAGCGCGCGATTTGCAGGCCGATACGACCAGCAGGATTGGTCACGGGTAAATTAACATTTAATCGATCGCTAAGACCGGGTACCGTGCCACTGGCTATGCTATCAGCCCCGCCCAGGGATCCTGAAATGCCCGTGCTATCACGTTTGTCGCTAAATCCCCATCTCACACCCAGCTGCTCTCCGGCATTGTCGCGCACCGTTACCATCCGTGATTCTATCAATACCTGTTTAACCGGAATATCCAGAGCCACGACCATAGCCCGGGCTTCGTCTATTGATGCCTGAGTATCCCGTAATAGTAATGTATTGGTGCGTTCATCCACAGCAACTGTGCCTCGTGGACTGAGAATACTGCTATTCCCATTTTTCAAAATACTGGCAATCTCCAGCGCTTTGGCGTAATTAATTTGTACATTAACGGATTTCAGGGGGGCCAGCTGGGCAACTTGCTGACGGGATTGCAACTGCTGGGTTTCCCGAGCGGCTAATTCTTCAGAAGGGGCAATCAATAATATATTTCCTTCCAGACGTTTATCAAGTCCTTTTATCTTGAGTATCATATCAAGAGCCTGATCCCATGGCACATTGCTTAAACTGACTGTGACATTGCCACGTACCGTGTCGGTAGTGACCAGGTTAAAGCCGTTTACCTGGGCGATGATTTGCAGCACTTTACGTACGGGCACATCCTGAAAATCCAGAGAAATAGCCTCGCCGCTATATTTATTTTTGGCCGCCTGCTGCTCTTCATCCATTTGCTGTATTTCTATAACGAGCAGCTCACCGCTTCTTTGCTGCTTGAAGTGAGTGGCACCTGTGAGGGTAAATTCAACCACAGTGGCGGCGGGTTGCTCAAAGGTCTCAATCATCTTCACCGGGGTGGCAAAGTCCTCCACGTTGAGGGTAAACAGCTGCTCATCTGCCAGTTGAATTTGAGGCAAGGTGATGCGCAACATATGCTGGGATTCCACTAGTTCAACCTGATAATCGGTGCTGTCAAAAACCAGAGTGGTCCTGGCACCCGCATCTGGCAGACGTTCAAACTGGATATCCAGTAAACGGCCATTAAAGATAGCCTGACTAGCTGTGGCAGTATCGATAAGCACAGGTGGGACTTGCTGAGCATAGGCCGGCACATGTAACCAAGATAATATCCCTACGACTAAATAGGGGCTTAAATTAGACAATAAAGTGCCCAGTTTTCTGAAAATGTGACGCTTAGACATTATTTTCTCCTGTCTTTGCAAGCATGCTTAGTTGGGCCTGCTTTTTCTGCCAACACCCTGTGCCATCCGGCAACATTTCACTGTATAAAACGGTACCATTTTTTTGAATTGCGGTGATCCTGCCAAAAAAAAGTCCAATGTAATCTCCCACTGTTGCCTTGTGCAAGTTACCATCGTTTGTCTGTATCAGGGCCCAGTTCTTATTCTTGATACTGAACATGCCGATTACTTGCATGGCATCTGCTCCGTACCTTTCTAATGCTTCTTTGGTGTGGGAAAAATCTGGTTGGGGGCAGTTTTTCTGTTTCACCGGAGCCTCAGTCTTTTGAGCGTTACTGAGCCGTTGAAAGGGGCTGCGTAGGGTCTCGGCAGTATACTCAAAAGCTGGTGAGGTAGTAAACTTCGGATAGGGTTCTATTCGTACAGCCGTATTTTGTTTTACCTCAGCGACGTATTGTTGCAGATCGTTCATCTGCTGATCACAGCCAATCAGCAACACCATAGGGAAGATTAAAAAACAGATTTTCATGGCTTCCCCCCCAGTTTCTGTTCCGCCTGGTCGGTGCGGTAGGTCTTCGCCCCCAATGTTAATTTCAAGGTAGAGAGCTCTTGGCTGATGGCAAAGTCATGTACGGTCACGATGCGCGGCAAAGCCGCAATGTCCGATACAAATTGACCAAATTCGTGGTAACTGCCGGTCACTTCAATCTGTATAGGCAGTTCAGTATAAAACTCTTTAGGGACCTCTTTTTGCCAGTTAAGCAACCTGAATGTCAAGCCTGCTGAAGTACCAACAAAGGTAATATCATCTAACAACCCTGGGGTTTCGTTGCTGGTAGGTAGGGATTTAAGCATAGATGAAAAATCTTGCTGAAGCTGCTGCAATTGCTCTTCATAGGCCTGTAAGTTGACGGCAATACGGTATTTAGCCTGAAAGTTTTGTTTTAATGTTTGTTCTTCAAGCTGGACCTTGTCCAGTGTGGGGAGTTTGTCTTTTACCAATCCATAATAGCCACCTACCAAGGCGATAATAGCTACAAATAACCCGACTATGCTTTTGATTTCAAACGGCCAAATCGCAACCTGTTCGAAGTCTAAATCGTTAATTTCTTTTAGCTTGTTAAAATCAAACTTCATTTCTTAACGGCCCCCGGTTGCCCTGAAAAGTCCGGCGCCACCAGGGGACTGATATCAAAGGTTAGTTTGAAGTCGCTCACTGCATCTGAAGCTGAAGTATCAGCGACAATGGAAGACAAATCTCCACTGCTAAAAACATCAGACGCTTCGAGTCTGCGCATAAAATCTGCCAGGCGGTTGTTTGAGTCGCTGATCCCCAGTACTTCTAAATGGTTACCCGAGCGAGAAATACTGCTAAAAGAGACGCCATTGGGCACCAGGCGCACCAGTTCGTCCAATACTTTTGGAGCAGCATTACGGCTCACTTCTAGCTGTTCAATGAGTGCCATTCGTTGTTCTATGGCCTGTTTGCTCTGCTGAATATCTTTGATATGTTCAATTTCTTTATCGACTATGGCAATTTCTTGCTCCAGGTACTGATTTCGATTTTTTTGCTCGGCAATAAGGTTGTCTACTACCATACCCGCGACAAACATCAGGCTTATCACCCCCAGCGCTAGGGCTACCAAGATGGTCAGATAATTCTTTTTTTGCCGTTGGCGTAATGTTTCCCGCCAGGGCAGCAAATTTATATGTGACAAGTAGAAAGGCTCCTGGTGGCTAGGCCTGCTGCAATAGCAAAATGGGGAGAGAGCGCGGCCAAAGGTTGCTTAGTTTGTGTATCATTAGCCATGTTGGCCAGCGGGTTAAACACGACGACCTCAATGCCCAGTTCCTGTTCTAAATCTGTGCTCAGGCCCGCCAGATTACTTGCGCCGCCGCTGATCCATAATTGCGTAGGGCGCTGATGGTGGGTGGCGGTAACATAAATCTGCACTGCCCGGTTAATATGTTGCTGCAAGTTTGCCAAAAACAGAGGGTAACAATCCTCACGCCAAGTAGCAGGTAAAGTACCCCCAAGCATTTGTTGTTCAATTACGATACGGTCCAGGCTGTAAGTAATGCACATTTCTTGTACGAGTGTGTCTATACCGAAATGGTGATCTTTGCTGTATATCACCTTGCCATTTTTTAGGGCACAAAACTGCATTTGTGATGCGCCAATATTAATACCGTATTGGATTTGAGTAGACTGTTCAGCGGCCTGATCACAAAAATAGTGCATCGCCGTACCCAGTGCGTAGGTCTCGATATCCACTACTTTTGCTTCATAACCAACTTCACCAAGCAGAGTGATACGCCCGTCTACCGTATCTTTATGAGCCGCACTGAGGAGTACTTCGACTTTATTAGGGTAATTTTCACTGATACCAAGTTCTTCAAAATCCACATATACATCTTCCAGTGGATAGGGGATGAGGCTGTCGGCCTCAATCTCGATCTGGCTTTCGAGCTCAGCATCTGACTGGTCGGGATCCATATAGGCAATCTTAGTAATAACTGATGCTCCTGAAACAGCTATGGCCACGTTTTTTACTTTGCTTTTTAAGGCCAGTTTAACCTTTTTCAGCGCATTACTGACGGCTTCGAAATCTTTAATGTCCCGTTCAGAAAACGCATTACCGTTGATTGGTTCACAGGCGGTAGCCAATACGGTGTATTGTTCCTGATGTAGTTCAAGTAAAAGTGCTTTAACATAGCGGGTGCCGATGTCTAGTCCTATCATTTGTTGTGGCTTGTTGGCCAAAAATTTTTTTAACACAGAGGATCCTAGCGCCATAATACAAAATTAACATTTTAGTATTATTGCTTAAATTTATTTATTTGTGGTTCTTATAACAGTACTTAGGTATAAAATATGGGTTATTTCTTGCAACTTGTCTTGGTAATATTGTTTTGGTAAAGTTTTTAAAATCGTCATTACTCATTTTATTTATATCATGCATATTGGGTGTGTTAACTACATTAGCCCTATATTTTTATATGAAACCTGACCTGCCCAGTGTCAACATGCTTAAAGATGTGCGTCTGCAAACACCTATGCGTGTTTACACCCAAGACGGAAAGCTAATATCCCAGTTTGGCCTAAAAAGGCGTATTCCGCTAACTATAAAAGATGTTCCCCAGGATCTGATTAACGCGGTAATAGCCACAGAGGACAGCCGTTTCTATCAGCATCCTGGCATCGATCCTATTGGTATGGCTCGTGCGGTGGTGAATCTTATTCTGACAGGAGAAAAAGGCCAGGGAGGCAGTACCCTGACCATGCAACTCGCACGGGGATTCTTTTTAAGCCGTGATAAAACTTATATCCGCAAGATCAAAGAAATCTTTATTGCCTGGCATATAGAGCAATTGCTGAGCAAGGAGGAAATTCTCGAATTGTATTTAAACAAGGTGGCGCTTGGCCACAGGTCATTCGGTTTTGGTGCTGCGGCGCAAGTTTATTATGGGAAAACGGTAAAACAACTGACGTTGGCACAGATTGCCACTATTGCCGGGCTTCCTAAGGCACCCTCAGTGCTCAATCCTATCAGTCGGCCCGATCGTTCACTAGTCAGAAGGCGAGTCGTATTATTACGTATGCTGGACGAAAAATATATTACTCGAGCGCAATTCGATAAAGCGGTAGCCGCGCCAGTCACCGCTACCAAACATGGTGCTGAAATTGAGTTCGAAGCCCCTTATTTAGCCGATTTTATTTGGAATGAAATGGTCCAGTTGTATGGCAAAGATGAAGCGGAAACCGGTGGCTACCATGTATACGCCAGCGTATCTTCTGATATGCAACACGCAGCTCAGCAAGCGGTGCAACGTAACTTACATGACTATGACGAACGCCATGGCTATCGCGGTCCGCTTAAGCAACTATGGCAAACCCCTGATGTGCCAGTCGATGTTGAGTTGATTGGATCCGTTAACACGACTTCTTCCCTGTTAGTCGATGTAGAGTCGATTGGATCCGCTAACACCTCTTCCTCCATATCTCCCAATCAATCCTGGGATGAGCAAAAGATGCTCGATTTTTTGCAGGATTATCAAACTTTCGAAACGATGCAGGCCGCGGTAGTGGTTAAGGTCAACTCACAAGACATTCGTATTTTTACCCGTGAGGGCCACTATCAGGACATTGACTGGGATGGACTGGATTGGGCACGCTCTTATATTACCGATACCCGACAGGGAAACGACCCCGAGCTTGCCAGCGATATCTTGAGCGAAGGGGCATTAATCCTCATTCGTCAGCGAGAAGATGACGGCCACTGGCAGCTCAGCCAATATCCAGATGCCAGCAGCGCCCTTATTGCGTTAAATCCTCATAATGGGGCTGTGCAAGCTGTGGTCGGTGGCTATAGCTTTTATCTGAGTCAATTCAACCGTGCCACTCAAGCAAAACGACAGGTAGGGTCAAATATAAAACCCTTTATTTATTCCGCGGCCTTGGCCCATGGTTATACTGTGGCCAGCGTTATCAACGACGCGCCGATAAGCCAATGGGAAAAGGGCTCAGGGGACGCCTGGCGCCCAGAAAACTCTCCTCCTGAATACGACGGTCCCATACGTATGCGGGTTGCCCTGGGTAAATCAAAAAACGTGGTATCGGTGCGCCTGTTGCGGGCGGTGGGGTTGGACAACGTGGTGCAATACCTGACGCGTTTTGGCTTTAATCTGACGGAAATCCCCAAAGACGAAACACTGTCTTTGGGGTCGGGATCCCATACGCCGCTAGAAGTGGTAACGGGCATGTCAGTGATTGCTAATGGCGGTTTTTTAATTCAGCCCTATTTTATTCAGCGTATCGAAGATGATTATTCTCAAGTGCTGTGGCGCGCTAATCCCCCTAACGCCTGTAACCCTTGTGAAGCTCAGCAGGATACTAATGAGCCCTCATTAGATGAGTCCAAAATGGACGTTGAAGCCCGGCTTGCCGCCGAATTCAACGTCAGCAGCTTTGACCAACCGGACAGCAAACCTATTCTCCAGGCGCCCCGCGTTATTGAAGAAGATAATGCGTTTTTAGTGGCGGATATGATGCGTACTGCTCTAAAAACTAATGGTAGCTGGAGCAAAAAAACCTACTGGCAGGGTACGGGCTGGCGAGCCAGTAATTTGCTTGAACGGGGAGATATATCAGGCAAAACGGGTACAACTAATGACTCACGGGATGCCTGGTTTAGCGGTTTCACCAATGATTTGGTGGCGACAGTGTGGGTCGGCTTTGATGATATGAGTCGTACCTTGGGGCGCACCAGTCGTAATCAGAATTTGATTAACAAGAACCCGAAAAAATTCAATTATATCGGTAATGCCATGATAGGCGGCGAAGCCGGTGCCAAGGCGGCGCAGCCTGCCTGGATCCGCTTTATGCAAAAAGCTTTGGACGGTGTACCGCAAACCAAACGTCCCATACCGACCAATATCATCAGCACGCGCATAGATGGTGAAACCGGAAAATTAACTCAACGCACGGATCATACCTCCTTATTTGAATATTTCAGCCAGGGTAGTGCCCCGCAAAATTATGTGAGCGACAGTGAGTTTTTCGACCCTGCCGAGGGTAATGAGCAAGAAAGCAAACCAGTTGAAGATATTTTTTAAGGCATCATAGCCGCACTGGATAATAGCCCGTGCCGAAACAGCGTATTTTAGGCACGGCTATCACACCCAATTATTAGCATTTTTCATGGTTGCACGGGCAACCCCATCTGACAGGACAACAAGTTATGAGTACCCCCACGCCAAAAAGTGCATTATATATTCCCCATGCGGGCCCATCTTTGCTAGAAACGCCGCTGCTTAACAAAGGCAGTGCATTTAGTGCTCAGGAAAGGGTAGCTTTTAACTTAACCGGCCTTATTCCACCGCGTTATGAGTCTATTGAAGAGCAGGCAGGCCGAGCTTACATGCAGTATTCGAGTTTTAAGGAGCCGATCAATAAACACATCTATTTACGGACGATCCAGGATAATAACGAAACCCTTTATTATCGGCTTATTCAGCAACATATAGATGAAATGATGCCGATTATTTACACGCCGACTGTGGGTGATGCCTGTGAACAATTTTCCGATATTTACCGAAGTTCACGGGGGCTGTTTATTTCCTATTCTGAACGCCATCAAATGGATGACATCATACGTAACGCCACTAAACGTAAAGTAAAAGTCATAGTAGTTACCGACGGTGAGCGGATATTGGGTCTGGGCGATCAGGGGATAGGGGGAATGGGGATCCCCATAGGTAAATTATCTCTGTATACCGCCTGTGGTGGTATCAGTCCAGCTTATACTTTACCTGTAATGCTGGATGTGGGCACCAATAATGAAAAATTACTTAACGATCCAATGTACATGGGTGCCAGGCACAAACGTATTGGCCAAAGCGAATATGACGAATTTGTCGACCTGTTTATCAAAGCGGTTATAAAACGTTGGCCCGAAGTCATGCTGCAATTTGAAGATTTTGCTCAGCCTAATGCCATGCCATTACTGGAACGTTATCGCCACAAAATATGCTGTTTTAACGATGATATACAAGGTACAGCGTCAGTTACAGTGGGGACATTGTTAGCGGCCTGTAAGAGTAAGAATGTTAAATTAAGTGAGCAAAGCGTGGTTTTTGTTGGCGCTGGTTCAGCAGGTTGTGGTATTGCCGAGCAAATCATTATGCAGATGCATAGCGAAGGGGTATCAGAATCACAGGCTCGTAGTCAGGTATTTATGGTTGACCGCTTTGGCCTGGTGAGTGACGATATGCAAGGTTTACGTGATTTTCAATTGCGCCTGGCCCAGCCGGCTAAAATGTACAGTGGGTGGCAAACCGCCGGCGAGTATGCGTCTCTAGTGGAAGTAGTGAATAACGTCAAACCCAGTATTCTAGTGGGGGTTTCTGGTCAGGCGGGTCTGTTCACCGAACAGGTGATCCGTGATATGAAACGCCATTGTGATTTACCTATTATTTTTCCTTTAAGTAACCCTTCGCGTCAAGTAGAAGCCACGCCTGAACAGGTGATTGAATGGACAGGTGGAGAGGTCATTATTGCTACCGGCAGCCCGTTTGATCCTGTGGTATATCAAGGTAAAACCTACCCCATAGCCCAATGTAATAACAGTTACATATTTCCGGGTATTGGCCTAGGTGTGCTGGCTGCCAAAGCAAGCCTGATAAGTGATGAAATGTTAATGGCGACCAGCGCGGCATTGGCTAATGCATCTCCTTTGGCAAATGGCTCAGGCAACGCATTATTGCCTCCCTTAAGAGGTATTGCCGAGTTGAGTAAAACGATTGCCTTCGATGTGGGTAAAATTGCTCAGCAGCAAGGCCTAGCCCTGGAAGTCAGCGATGAAGTATTACAAGAACGCATAGACGCTAATTTCTGGAAACCAGAATACCGACCCTATAAACGGGTCAGCATCTAACTCGTTACCCTTAGATAGCGATGCTTTAACACTAAGGGGGAAAGCGGATTGTAAGTTTTGCTTAACCTGCGTAGAATCCCTAGCGGAGTTGGCCAGGCAATCGCCGCCTGTTGGGCACGGTTACGCAAGTAACCGTGCGTTAATAGGGGGAGGAAAGTCCGGGCTCCATAGGGCGGGGTGCCAGGTAATGCCTGGGCGGCGCAAGCCGACGACAAGTGCAGCAGAGAGAAGACCGCCTAAGCGCGTAAGCGCCGGTAAGGGTGAAAGGGTGCGGTAAGAGCGCACCGCACCGCTGGCAACAGTGTGTGGCAAGGTAAACTCCACCCGGAGCAAGACCAAATAGGATCTCGTATGGCGTGGCCCACGTTGAGATCGGGTGTGTTGCTTGAGCCAGTGAGTGATTGCTGGCCTAGATGAATGATTGTCCTCGACAGAACCCGGCTTATCGGCCAGCTCCAACTATTTATGTAAAGCCCTTGTTCCGCAAGGGCTTTTTCATAAGTATTGATTGACTAATCAGTTGAGTGCCTAACAATGGTACACATCAAATTACCCCACAGCATTAAAAAATCTGGTTTCTACAAGCTAA
>JBKEFM010000115.1:0-14506 GCA_046709505.1 Paraglaciecola sp.
TGGTAACGGACAATATGTTGTCAACCCCAGTGAAACGCCCCTCGATGACACCTTTAAAGATATACGGGTGCAGCACAGGTGTGCACATGTCCAAAGAATACGATTACCTGTCGCTGGGTATCAATGGTTCATTGGAGCGGGATTTTAACCAGAAAAATACCACGGCCTCTTTTGGTCTGTCATACCAGTATGATGGTATAGATCCGGTTGGCGAAGCCCCTATTGGTTTGTCGAGCATGGTGATCAATAACGGACAATTTACCGATGAAACCGCCTTCGAACAGGCGTTTAATGCCATTCGAAGTACTGACAGTAAAGATAAAAACACCCTGGATGCCCTGTTTGGCGTCACCCAGATCATTAACCGTCGTATGCTTATGCAGTTCAATTACAGTTTTTCCGTGGCCGATGGTTACCTCAATGACCCATATAAACAATTGAGTGTGGTTGATAATGGTGGGATCACTCAGGATCTGGTCCACGAAAACCGTCCCGATAAGCGCACTAAACAAAGTTTCTACTGGCAGACAAAATATGCATCGGATTACGGTGTTGCTGATGTTTCTTACCGTTTTGCAACGGACGATTGGGATATAAACTCTCACACCATAGATTCGCGATTCAGGATCCCTTTGACAGATAACAGTTATCTTCAACCCCACTTTCGCTACTATCAACAAAGTGCGGCAGATTTTTATCAGCCCTTTTTACTCGCTGACTCGCTGTTACCAACTGTCGCCAGTGAAGATTACCGCCTGGGTGAAATGACGGCCTATACCATTGGTCTGAAATACGGTATGCAACTGGAAAACGGTCGTGAGTGGGCCGTACGTTTGGAATACTATCAACAGGATCTTAAAAACACTGGTTTTGATGAACCAGGCGCGTTGCAAAGACTTGAGTTGTATCCCGCCGTAAAGGCCGTCATTGCCCAAGTCAGTTACCGTTTTTAAGCAGGATAGATTAGTGCTAGGTAAAAGGCTGAAACCTTGCTTTTAGCCTTTTACCAACGCCATTGGCGTTGAAGTAAAGTGGCAACAACAATTTCTCACCTCCGAGTCTACAGAGAAAAAAGGATTAACCGCAAACTGAATCTACACCCAAGTGACAGGCTCAAGGGAAACAGCTAGTAAGACACTGGCAGTCGTTTTTCGGGGGGTGAAAAGGCTATTTTATACTAGGTAGTTTACGGCTAACTCTTCACTCTAGAGCTACTCGTTTTCGTTAAATTTACCCATTATTAATTGTTCAACTGCGGCCAGAGCCAGCTCGGCATCGATCCCTTCGCTTACTACCCGCACCTCTTTACCCTGGTAACTCTCTAACATCATCAGGCCTAACACGCTGCTGGCTGAAGCATTTTTGTCACCTTGAAATAAAGTCACCTGGGCATCAAACTGATTAGCCAGCTTCACCAGTTGGGTCGCCGCCCGGGCATGTAGCCCCAGTTTGTTAATGATCAACAAGGTTTTTTCAAGACGTATCACTTCGCTCAACGGTTTAGTCCCCTATGACGGATCTGCACGTCGGGGTGGGAATTGCTAAAGTTTTTGGCCAGCATTTCGACCACATACACAGAGCGATGCTGACCCCCGGTACACCCTATGGCGACCGTCACATAACTGCGATTATTACGTTCAAGATGGGGTAACCAGGTTGAAATAAGGTTCTGGATTTGCCAGATAAATTTGGTCACTATGGGTTGTGAGCCGAGAAATATTTCCACCGGAGGATCCAGGCCAGTGAGGTGTTTTAGGTCTGGCTCCCAATGAGGATTTGGCAGGAAACGGCCGTCAAACACGTAATCTGCATCCTTAGGAATACCATGTTTGAAACCAAAAGATTCAAACACCAGCACCAGGCGCGAGCTTTTTTTGCCCAGAATACGCTCCCGTACTAGCTCAGCCAGTTGATGGACCGATAACTGATCAGTATCCAAATACAAATCTGCCCGCTCAGCAATGGGAGCCAATAATTGTTTTTCGGCCTGAATAGCGCCTGACAATGATTTATTTTGTTTGGATAAAGGATGCAAACGGCGAGTTTCGCTAAAACGCCTAATCAGCACGTCATCACTGGCATCCAGATAAAGTATGGTCATTTCCCAGCTGGATGGCAGATAATCTAGAATTTCCACCAGCTCATGGGGATTTTTCGGTAAATTACGTACATCAATACTGACGGCTACCTGATCGTACTCGTCTGCGACTGTATGGGTGAGTGTAGGCAGCAGATTGACTGGAATATTATCCACACAGTAGTAACCAAGATCTTCGAGGGAGCGCAAGACCACAGATTTTCCTGAGCCTGAACGCCCACTAATAATGATGAGTTTCATATCAACTGATTACCTGAAATAATTTTGGTGCAGTGTCGGCACTGCGCAACTGTTTGAGTAAGTCTTTGTCACTAAGTTTGGCGGCAATAGTGGAGAGCGTTTGTAGATGAGCCTGGGCTTTATCTTCCGGTACCAAGATAGCGAAAAAAATATCTACCGGCATATTGTCTATCGCATCATATTCAATAGCAGGCTGACACGTGACAAGCACCGCCAACGAGCTTTCCAGCCCTTTAAGCCGACCGTGAGGCAGGGCAATACCGCCGCCAATACCCGTGCTGCCCATTTTCTCCCGGCACACTAAACTTGCCAAAATAGTTGCCTGATCTATATCGATCAAATGCTGATTAGCAATCTGGCTGATAAGTTCAAGAATGCGTTTCTTACTGGTGCCCTGAACTGCGCATAATACGCAGTCAGGATGAAGTATGTCTGATATTTCCATTATCTACCTAATGGGTTAATGGCGTTTAACCTTGCCTTTATGTTTGAGCACCTGACGATCGAGTTTGTCGATCAAACAGTCAATGGCTGCATACATATCTGTATGTTCTGCGGTCGCAAATACCTCGCCACCATTAAGATGTAAGGTGGCTTCGGCCTTCTGATTGAGTTTTTCAATATTCAATATGACATGCACATTGTTAATTTGATCCGAATGTCGCTCAAGCTTAATAAATTTACTATCGACATAATCTTTAAGTGAATCGGTAATGTTCACGTGATGACCTGTAATATTTATTTGCATATCGCCTCTTCCTATACAATCAGTCTAAAAAAGACTTTTACGTTGGTTGGACGGGGGTATCAATAAAGATTCCCGGTATTTTGCTATCGTTCGCCTTGCAACCATAATACCTTGTTCGGCCAACAATTGAGCAATCTTGCTATCACTGAGCGGCTTGCTGGGTTTCTCTGCTGCCACCAGTTTCTTGATCAAGGCGCGAATAGCTGTCGATGAGCACTCACCGCCAGTTTCAGTCGCCACATGACTGGAAAAAAAATACTTGAGCTCGAATATGCCTCTGGGTGTATGCATATATTTCTTGGTGGTCACCCGGGAAATAGTAGATTCATGCATTTCGACCATCTCAGCAACATCATTGAGCACCATAGGTCTCATCATTTCCGGGCCGTGTTCGAAAAAGCCCATTTGTTGTTGAACGATACAATTAGAAACCTTTAATAAGGTTTCATTACGACTTTCAACACTCTTGATAAACCATTTTGCCTCTTGCATATGTGAACGGATAAACTGGCTGTCGCTGGTGTTTTTTGCATTACGACTCATGGCCGCATATTGCTGATTCACATTGAGCTTAGGTAAACTGTCGGGGTTAAGTTCTACTGTCCAACGACCATTTTTTTTTGCCACTGACACATCCGGAATAACATACTCAGCTTCGCCTTTAATCAAGGCGCTGCCAGGCCGGGGATTTAAGGTTTTGAGCAAGCGTATGGCTTCGCGCACCTCCTCCTCCTTAAGCCGGGATTTACGCATCAAAGTGCGGTAATCCTTACTGCCCAGCAAGTCTGCGTATTCGCTGATCAACATTTTGGCTTCTTCCAGCCAAGGTGTATCAGGGGCATATTGGCGCAATTGCACCAATAAACATTCTTGTGGGGAACGAGAGCCAGAGCCAATTGGATCAAACATTTGAATACGTTTAAGTACACATTCCACTTCATCCAATTCAATTTCTTCGTCATCCATGCTCAGTAATACGTCTTGTGCACTGATGGTTAAATAACCCGAATCATCAATAGAGTCGATAATGGCCGTAGCAATAGCCACATCTGTCTCACTAAAATGGGTCAAACGCATCTGCCACAACAGATGATCCTGAATATTTTCTGTGGTTTCACCCTGAAAAATCTGTTCATCATCCCCACCACCACCACCAGACATAGGGGCCGGAGCTGAAGAGGCACTGATATATTCATCCCAGGTACTATCTAGGGGTAAATCTTCGGGAATATCGTTTTTTTCCAGCGCCTGTGATGCATCGATATTGTCATTATTGGTCTCGGCGACTTGTGAACTATCCGGTTTATTGGCCGGATCCAATGACGCATCACTGAGGGCGGTATCACCGGAAGCATTGTCAGTGGGCTCTTCGATTTCCAATAAGGGATTTGAATCCAGGGCTTCTTGAATTTCTTGTTGGAGATCCAGAGTCGAAAGTTGCAACAGACGAATGGCTTGCTGCAATTGCGGCGTCATGGTCAATGATTGGCTAAATTTTAGTTGTAAAGAGGGTTTCATTTACTTCTGTTTTATGTCCGTTGCTAGCCGATTAAGAAGCTAATTTGGATGCTAGTTAATAACTTAACTATAGCCTGAATTGTTCTCCCAGGTATACATCTCTTACACGTTGATCACTTAATACTTCTTGGGCTGTGCCAGAAGCAATTAATTCTCCATGGCTAACAATATAAGCTTTTTCACAAACATCCAATGTTTCTCTTACATTGTGGTCGGTGATCAAGACGCCAATCCCTCTGTCCCGCAAATGCTGAATGATTTTTTTAATATCATTGACCGAAATCGGATCGACTCCGGCGAAAGGTTCATCGAGCAAAATAAATTCCGGGTTGGCAGCCAGCGCTCGGGCGATTTCTACTCTGCGCCTTTCGCCACCGGATAAGCTCATCCCGGTACTATTGCGGATATGATTAATATTAAACTCGTCCAGCAAGGAATCCGCTTGCTGCTCTTGTTGTTCACAGGTCAATTCTTTGCGGGTTTGCAAGATCGCCATCAAATTCTGGTAAACTGTTAGTTTACGAAAGATTGAGGCTTCCTGAGGTAAATAGCCGATCCCAAGCCGGGCACGCATATGCATGGGCTGCAACGTTAAGTCCTGCTGGTCAATGAAAATTTCACCTTTATCTAAAGGTACCAGACCCACGATCATATAGAAAGTCGTCGTTTTACCTGCGCCATTTGGCCCCAATAAGCCGACAATTTGTCCGGTGGACACTTCTAAACTGACATCTCTGACCACTTGTCGAGATTTATAAGACTTAGCCAGATGTGAGGCTCTTAAGGTTGCCATTAAGGTTGTTTGTCCTTACCAGGTTTAACGGGTTTATCAGACTTGATTTCTCCCGATTTTTTTTGCGGTTGAAAAATGGTGATCACTCGGCCACTCTCTTCATTTTCCCCCTGGGCGACTATCTGTTCCAAGGCCATGTTAAACACGATAGATTCACCTTTTATACTGCTATTGTTTTGTTTTAGTTCGGCCCCGCCATCAAGAGAAAGTGTACGTTCATCCCGGCGATAGACGATGCGATTAGCTGAGGCGACGATCG
Organism: Paraglaciecola sp.; assembly: GCA_046709505.1. GTDB lineage: Bacteria > Pseudomonadota > Gammaproteobacteria > Enterobacterales > Alteromonadaceae > Paraglaciecola. Next base: position 5,657 of record JBKEFM010000115.1, read on the forward strand.
CTCCACCTTCTTCTTGTTGCTGACTGTATTTGGCTGGTGAACCGGTAGCAATGAAAATTTCCTTGCCTTCTCCCTCACTGGCGTCAACTTCAACTTCATCAGCGTATACATGCAGACTCCCCTGACTAATATGTACGTCTTTGCGAAACACCGATTTTTTGGTGATCCCATCACCAAACTGGTATTTAGAATCCACTTTGATGGCTTGGGTAAAGTCATCTTTACCGGCCATACTGACGGTGGAAAAAGTCAGTACACCCAGTACCAGGGTATTAAGGACTAGGTTGATAAACAGTTTGCACATGGTTTAATAACTCGTATTGTTGCGTGGTTAGATTAGCCGTGAAGCCGTTACTGTTAATCACATAATGTTGGCCATAAATTTGCACCGACTGGTCCGATTGCATGGTTTTATCCAACAAGTCTACTTCCATAAATTCAGTGCGAATTGTCCTGGCAAAACCCTGTTCATTTTGATTGCGGATCTCCACACCATTTTCCAATTGTATACGATCAGTACCATACAGTGTGCCTTCATCGGCTGAGACCTGCCAGGGTGTTTGCTGAGTGGCTACAAATATGGTGTATTGGGGCTGTTTAAACAGAGTAAAGCCCAGCAGCTCGAAATGCTCCATTTGACTGGCAAAGACCTGATGACTAATGTTGCCTTTGGCATCAAAAAGGGTGCTTAACATTTCACTGGCCTGGTAGTTAGGTTGCCAGGCCTGTTCAGTTTCACTTAGCGGTACAATTTCATCCTTAGACAACCATTGAGGCAAGTTGGTTGCTACCACCAATACAAATAGTAAACCGATACTCAAGGTTACCCGGTTCATAAACTGATTCCGTCAATTTTATTGATTTGACCTTTAGCATGTAAGATCAGATCGCACACTTCGCGCACCGCCCCTCTACCGCCACCAAACTGGGTAATGTACACAGCACTCTTTTGTACAAACGGATGGGCATCTGCCACAGCGATTGACAAACCGGCACAGTTAAACATGCCAATGTCTGGCATATCATCGCCTATTGCCGCCGTTGTGTCTTTTGAAATACCCAGTTTTTTTTGCAATATATTAAGTGCCTGCTCCTTTTTTTCACAGCCCTGAATAATGTGTTGTACACCCAGGGCACTCATGCGCTGTTCCACGAGAGTGGAACGACGGCCGGTGATCACCGCTACCTGTATACCTATATTTACCAGGGCTTTAACGCCATATCCATCTCTGGTATGAAAGGCTTTGAGCTCTTCCCCCTGATTACCCAAATAAATTCGGCCATCAGAAAATACGCCATCAACATCGCATACCAGCAACTTGAGACGGGTCAATCTATCCATAATGCTTTTAGGTTTGAGCCCATAAATGGTGTTAATTTCGCTCATTAGATCACTCCTGCGGTCAATAAAGCCTGCATATTTACAGCCCCAACAGGACGCTTGTTATCATCCACTACAAATAACGAATTTATTTTACGATGCTGCATAATATTCAATACCTCTGCCGCCAGGATCTCTTGTGTTGCGGTGATACTATTAACGGTCATCACCGCCTGAATTTGTACACTGTGCACGTCAATTCTGGCGTCCAGCACACGGCGCAAATCCCCATCGGTAAAAATACCCAGTAATTGACCATCTCGGGCAACAATACCAGCCATACCTAAGCCCTTGCGAGAGATTTCCAGCAAGACCTCGCTTAAGGTCTGCTCAGGCGCGACTAAAGGTAGTCGCTCGCCCCGATACATAATATCTTCTAGTTTAAGCAGTAATTTACGTCCCAGGGCCCCCCCAGGATGAGATAAAGCAAAATCATCTGGGGTAAAACCTCTGGCGTCCAGCAAAGCAATGGCCAAGGCGTCCCCCATTACTAATGTAGCAGTTGTGCTGGCAGTGGGAGCCAAACCTAATGAACAGGCTTCCTGCTCAACCCTGATACACAAGTTGACATCGGCATATCTGGCCAGTGAACTTTGACTATTATTAGACATGGCAATAATAGGTACCCCGCGACGTTTAACCACAGGCAACAAAGCCAGTAACTCGGCGGTTTCACCGGAATTGGAGATAGCCAGCAGCACATCTTGCTCGGTTAACATGCCCAGATCCCCGTGATTAGCTTCTGCCGGATGCATAAAAAACGCGGGAGTGCCAGTACTGGCAAAAGTAGCCGATATTTTATGGCCAATATGTCCGGACTTGCCCATGCCGCAGACCACCACCTTACCCTTGCAGCTCATAAGCAGTTCGCAGGCAGCAACAAAGTTGTGGTCTATATATTGCGCCAGTTGTTCGATAGCCTGTTGCTCTATGGCCAACACCCGTAATCCTGATTGCTTATAATCTCCATGAGTCATAGTTACTTACACCGCGCTAAATACAATATATTGATAGGCACCAAAACACACAAGCAAAACACCCCCTTGCGGGCGGTTAATGCGGCGAATACCCCGAAAATTAAAACAAAAGACGATTAATAATATTGTCAGGCCTAACATTACATATATATCTCGCCCGGCGGCGCTTGGGTCCACCGGTCCTGCAGCGATAAGGCCTGGCATCGCCATTACAGCCAAAACATTAAAGATGTTGGAGCCGATTATATTCCCCAAAGCCAAGTCATCTTCGCCTTTTAATACCCCGGCTACACTGGCCGCCAACTCAGGTAAACTGGTGCCTATGGCGATAATAGTTAGCCCTATCACCAAATCACTCAAACCAAAATGCTGGGCGATAATAACAGCAGAATCAACCATGAAATGGGCACTTAAGGGTAAAAGGACCATCCCCACCAGCAACCATATAATCGCTTTTTTAGTAGGTACATTGGATGGGATTTCACTGAGGGTCTCAGATTCCAGAGGATCGCCTTTTTCCATGTGGTAGGACATCCAAGCCAGCCCCCCAATGGTAATAAAAAACATCACAAACAGCACCAGGCCTTCATTTAAAGACAGATACAAATCGGATAAAATGTATGTCGCCAATAAAGAGACCAGCAATAACACAGGCATTTCACGTTTTAAGGTCGTTGAGGCAATGGATAACGGCTTGAGCAGTGCGGTTAAGCCCAGAACAAGGGCGATGTTAGTAATATTTGAACCTATAGCATTACCCACGGCGGTATCTATTTTGCCGTTAAAGGATGCGGTGGCTGATACCATAATTTCAGGAGCCGATGAGCCCATAGCGACTATGGTTAGGCCAATGATCATCGGTGAGATCCCGATATTTTTAGCCAAAGCCGATGCACCAAAAACAAATCTGTCGGCCCCCCAACTGAGAACAATCAGCCATAACAGAAAAAATAATGCTTCAACTATCACAAATACTCGCTTGTTTTTTCACTCGATTGCTAATTGTCGCAAAAAGCACTGCCTTTGCCTATGACCTTTTACACAATAAAAATGAACTTTCCCCCCCCCATACCGGGTCTTTAGCAGGCAACAGGCGTGAAATCAGGATCAATCCTATTTTTTCGAATATACCTTGTTACTTTTTGTCTTTGAGCTTTGCTCTTGAAAAAACATATAATAGCTTTATCTAGACTGCCCTGGTATGACAACCAGTACTAAACATTTGTTAGGAAAGCATCGACTTTAATGGAAAATTTGGTAGAAATTGATAATTTGACCTTCTCTCGCGGAGGACGTGTGCTCTACGACGATATCTCTATGCGTATAGTAAAAGGTAAAACAACGGCTATTATGGGCCCAAGTGGGATCGGTAAAACAACTATGTTACGGCTGATGGGGGGCCAGTTGCGTCCGGACAGTGGTGACATAAGGTTTAAAGGTGAGTCAATTCAGGCTATGCGCCGTAATCGCCTGTTTACTGTACGTCGGCAAATGAGCATGCTGTTTCAAAGCGGCGCCCTGTTTACCGACATGACAGTATTTGACAATATTGCCTTTCCCTTGAGAGAGCACACTAAACTGTCAGAAGCCGTGATCAGCACCATAGTATTATTGAAACTACAAGCTGTGGGCTTGCGTGGTGCGGCCTATATGATGCCAGCCGAACTCTCCGGAGGGATGGCACGGCGGGCGGCCCTGGCTCGGGCCATTGCCCTGGATCCTGAATTAATCATGTATGACGAGCCTTTTGCCGGTCAGGATCCTATCTCCATGGGCGTGTTGGTTAAATTGATCAAGGCCTTAAATGATGCCCTGCAATTAACCAGTGTGGTGGTCACCCATGATGTCAAAGAAGTGCTGACGATTGCAGATTACATCTATATTCTGGCGGAAAAAAAGGTCATCGGCAGTGGCACACCAGAAGAAATTAAAAACAGCGACTCGCCTTTGGTGCAACAATTTTTGCAAGGCCAGGCCGATGGTCCCGTTCCCTTTCATTACCCGGCAGACAGTTTGCGAAAAACATTTTTGGGGACAAGTTGATGCAGTGGTTGGCACAGATAGGCCACAGTACGCTAGATAAAAGCGCAGCCTGTGGCAGGGCATTACTGATGTTGCTTGGGGCTATTATTGCCAAGCCCCAGTTACTTAAAAACACACCCTTAACAATTCGGCAAATATACGTAGTCGGGGTACAATCCCTGCTGATAATTGTGGTGGCAGGCTTGTTCATTGGCATGGTTATGGCGCTGCAGGGTTACACGATACTGGTTAGCTATGGCGCTGAAGGTAGCTTAGGACCGATGGTGGCATTGTCCTTGTTGCGTGAACTTGGTCCGGTGGTCACAGCATTGTTATTCGCCGGACGAGCAGGTTCTGCGTTAACCGCAGAAATTGGCTTAATGAAGGCCACAGAACAACTAAGCAGCCTGGAAATGATGGCTATCGATCCGCTACGGCGAATAGTTGCACCAAGGTTATGGGCTGGGATCATTTCCATGCCTATGCTGGCGCTAATTTTCAGTGCCGTGGGCATACTCGGTGGGCATGTTGTGGGTGTAGAATGGCTAGGTGTGGATTCCGGCAGTTACTGGTCCATCATGCAATCGTCTGTGGATTGGGACAAAGACGTCGTCAACGGCATCATAAAGACTGTTGTTTTTGCCTTTGTTATCACCTGGATCGCGATTTTTAAAGGCTATGACGCAATACCGACCTCGGAAGGGATTAGCAAGGCGACCACAGAAACCGTGGTCTTTTCATCTTTGGCGGTATTAGGTTTGGATTTCATATTAACCGCATTAATGTTTGGTATTGAGTAGGAGTAGAAGAAAATGACGTCACGGAAAGTTGAAATTTTAGTTGGTTTATTTGTGGTACTAACCGTTGCCGCAGGCATGATGCTGGCATTAAACGTAGTTAACCAGGGCATGTCCGGACAGGCTGAAACCTATACTTTATACGCCAAGTTTGACAATGTCGGTGGTTTGAAAGACCGCTCTGCGATAAAAGTTGGCGGAGTAACAGTAGGCCGGGTAACCAGCATTAAGCTGGACAGCGACGCTTTTACACCTGTGGTGGCCTTAAGTATATCCAAAGATTACCACCAGTTTCCCGAGACCAGTTCAGTGTCCATATTGACCTCAGGTTTACTTGGCGAACAATACATCGGCTTTCAGCCCGGTTTTAAGATTGAAGGTATTGAAGACTTGCGTGAAGGGGATTTTATTTCTGATACAAAATCTGCTCTGATACTGGAAGATTTGATTGGCCAGTTCCTATTTAGCAAAGGCAATTAATTTATATTTCACATAGGTAACGAGTTAACAAAATGAAAAATTTTACAAAGATTCTATTAGTAGCAGTGTTGCTTTTTGTTGGCAGCGCCCGCGCGTCAAGTGAAGAGAATCCTTACCAACTGCTGCAAGATGTCGCCAGCAAAACATTTGCGCGAATTAAAGTAGAGCATGAACAAATTCAAAAAGATCCGGAGATGCTCAGAGATGTAATGGAGCAAGAATTGCTGCCTTATATTGACTACAATTTTTCTGCGTTAAAAGTGTTAGGTAAACATTTTAGAACGGTGCCGAAAGAAAAAATCCCTGAGTTTATACAGGTTTTCCGTCAGTACCTTATCACCACTTATGCTTTGGCTATGACCTACTACACAGGTCAGGAAGTCGTATTTCAGCCCGTACGGGAAGTGGGCAATGACACTACTGTTACCGTGCGTGCAGTAGTGAAGGAGCCTGGACGGCCGGATATCAACATTTCATTTAAATTGCGTAAAAACAGCAATACCAACGAATGGAAAGCATACGATATGGTCGCTGAGGGCATCAGTTTGCTTTCCAGTAAGCAAAGTGAATTTGAATCCATATTACGCCAGGAAGGTATTCAAAAAGTCATTGATATTATGAAAGAGAAAATTTCCCAGCCCATTTCCCTGGAAAAGACGGCCGAGGAAATTTAAGTGCCTAATATTACAGTAGAACAGGCAGATAATGAGCCGGGGCACTTTGTGCTCCGGGGGGCATTAAATCGCGAAACTATTCCGCAATTTTGGCCAGATTGCCTGGCTCAGCTGGCGCAGGCACAACAAAACTGTGATTCGCTTAACCTTGATTTAGCAGAAGTTGAGCACATAGACACTGCCGGTTTAGCCTGGTTACTTAACCTACTGCGCGATAGCAAACAGCAGCAAACCACTTTTACCTTGAGTCATGTGCCCCCTACCTTACTTAATCTGGCTAAAATAAGCGACGTCGAGGCGTTTTTACCGTTACAATAGCGGCCAATTCATCAAGTCGAGTATCCTATGGAAAATTCCGAAATAGAACAATTGTTATGCTCAACCCTCGGGTTGACTGAAGCCCATGTAACGGGTGACGGATCCCATTTTCAAGTTATCGCTATCAGTGATCAATTTGCTGAGATGAGCCGGGTCAAAAGGCAACAGTTTGTATACGCTCCTTTGGCAGAGAAAATTGCAGATGGCCTGATGCATGCTATTTCTATTAAGACCTTTACTGAGCAACAATGGAAACGTGAGCGTTTACTCAACATGCCCCAGTGATACCTGGCAAATGATATTAACCACAGAACTACAGTAAAGAGTACCCTTATGGATAAACTATCTATTAAAGCCAATGGTCCCCTCAGTGGTACAGTGCGTATATCAGGTGCTAAAAATGCGGCTTTACCCATATTGATGTCCAGCATTCTGGCTGACTCCGTATGTCATTTTGATAATGTGCCTGAGCTTAGGGATATCAACACCAGCCTGGCATTATTGGCGGAACTGGGAGCCAGAACAGCGCGTACATCAGGGCAGTCCGTAGAGATCGATCCTGCATCTATCAATAATTATAACGCCTCCTACGATTTAGTTAAAACCATGCGCGCCTCAATTTTGGTACTGGGACCGCTATTGGCTAAATATGGCCAAGCCAATGTTTCCTTGCCTGGGGGCTGTGCAATTGGCGCCCGTCCGGTAAATCTGCATCTCCAGGGTCTGGAAAAAATGGGCGCCATTATAGATGTAGATGCAGGCTATATAAGAGCTAAAGTAGAGGGGCGTTTACAGGGCTGCCACATCTTTATGGATACGGTTAGCGTGGGGGCCACAGAAAATCTGATGATGGCAGCCTGCCTAGCGAACGGCAAAACCGTATTGGAAAATGCCGCCCGTGAACCTGAAATTGTCGATTTGGCGAAATGTTTGAATGCCATGGGTGGCAAAGTTACAAACGCAGGCACGGATAAAATTACCATTGAGGGCGTGGCAAAACTCAAAGGATGTCACTATTGTGTGCTACCTGATCGCATAGAAACCGGTACCTTTTTAATCGCAGCTGCGGTGACGGGCGGCAAAATCCGTTGTGAACAGGCCGACCCGACAACCCTAGATGCCGTATTAAACAAGCTCACTATGGCCGGTGCAACCATTAGCACGGGTGAGGACTGGATTGAACTGGACATGCAAGGCAAAACCTTGAATAGTGTTCACATCAAAACTGCTCCTCATCCAGGTTTCCCCACTGATATGCAAGCGCAATTTGTTGCCCTGAACTGCCTGGCACAAGGCACAGGCGTAGTGACCGAGAATATATTCGAGAACCGCTTTATGCATGTGCCTGAACTGCAGCGTATGGGGGCAAAAATTGATTTGGAAGCTAACAGCGCTGTATGTACCGGTCAATCAACCCTCAAAGGGGCGCAAGTTATGGCTACAGATTTACGGGCATCAGCCAGTCTGGTCATTGCAGGATTAGTGGCCGAGGGTGAAACCATAGTCGACCGAATTTATCATCTGGATCGGGGATATGAACATATTGAGACTAAACTCAATGGTTTAGGTGCTAATATAACCCGGATAAAATAAATACATCCACAGAAGGGGGCCAGTACACGGACCCCCTTCACTCCCCTGTATTAATTCAAGGGCTATCCACTTAGCTCCACCGACCACTACATGTTGTGTTTGCTCGATTTAGCCTTGTCAGTCTCTTGTGGTAACTGGCTGACACATTGGCAATATATGGATAAATGTCTTCACCCGGTAGCGTCCTTTTCTAAGCGAAATCACTTTAATCGAATGGCTCCTTTGCCACCATTGCGGCCATTCGCAGATTTCAATAGTTAAGCAATTGAGTGCCAATTGCTACCCTCGTTATAAATTTTAGCGAATGAGTCCTTTTAGCAGATACCGGACAGTCGGGTTTAGTTTGATAACAATCGCTTCGAGCGATCAGCGGTCGGTGGGCTAATTAGTTTTTCAACCGTTAATGCCCTTATATTTGCGCTATAAAGTGCCAGCATACCTACAATAAAAAACACACCTATACTGTATAAAAGCACAGTACTTGGGGTGAGCTATGTCACTTGTAAAGGATGCCAGAAGAGAGGGGACGGTAAAGTATGAACGTCATAAACCAGAGCAGACACTTCTTTATCAAATTATTGAAAAATATTACCCGCAGTTTCTGAGCC
>JBKEFM010000116.1:0-14433 GCA_046709505.1 Paraglaciecola sp.
ACATGCTCGGCGAACACGCTGTAACTGTCGACATTTTTCATATCCACACAAATATAACCCAACTTGGCGGAAAAACGCTGCCAGGTCTCATCACAAAGTTTTTCACCGGAGAACTGCTCAATATTGGTTTTGACCAGTTCAATATATTCCTGCGGACTGATTTCATTCCTGGCCACCCCTAAAATGGCGGTATCAGCATGCATTAATTCTGCTTTTTCTAATTGATAAAGAGAAGGCAGTAATTTACGACGGGCCAAGTCTCCCTTGGTCCCAAATAGAACGAAGTCACACGGTTTGGATGAATTATCTAACGCCATTGTCTTTAACCTACTAATAAATGAGAATATTTGATTGAAATTAGGCTAATAATAACACTTCAATCATTACTAATCTTTGCCTACAGTTAACAACAAATGTAGTAAATTTACAACTTTTTACAGTGGTAGAGCGCAATTTTACCCACAGGTACCCCCATGAGTTGCCAAAATAGGCTGTGTTTTGTCAAAAAATTACAAGAACTGTACCCACAATAGTACCGACAGTGTTAGTCTTAGCGAAATAAATGCAGATTATAATTAAGTTTTCAGTGGCCGTATGAATATTCTTGAAAAAATAACTCAACATAAGCTCGCGTTTAGCAAATCAGAACGCAAGGTAGCCGAAGTCATCTTGGCTAATCCGCAAACAGCGATCCACAGTAGTATCGCTACCCTGGCAAAGATGTCTGACGTCAGCGAACCCACAGTTAACCGCTTTTGTCGTCGTCTGGATACCAAAGGTTACCCAGACTTCAAGCTGCACCTGGCGCAAAGCCTGGCTAACGGCACACCCTACGTAAACCGTCACGTTGAAGAAGACGACGGACCCGAGGAATATACCAAAAAGATTTTTGAATCAACCATGGCTTCTCTGGAAGTGGCTCGCCAGTCGGTAGATATTAGTACCATTAACCGAGTCGTTGATTTACTTACCCAGGCGCAAAAAATATCTTTTTTTGGTTTAGGAGCATCGGCTTCTGTGGCCCACGATGCAGTCAACAAATTCTTCCGTTTTAATGTCCCAATAGTGTATTTTGAAGATATCCTAATGCAGCGTATGAGTTGTATGAATTCATGTGAAGGCGATGTGGTTGTGCTTATTTCTCATACCGGACGAACCAAAAGCATGGTGGAAATAGCTCAAATCGCCAGAAGTAACGACGCGACAGTAGTGGGCATCACGTCCAAGGACAGTCCGCTGAGCAAAGAGTGCAACCTGGTATTGTCCTTGGAAGTGCCTGAAGATACCGACATGTATATGCCTATGGCGTCTCGTATTGCCCAGCTCACCCTGATCGATATCCTGGCCACAGGTTTTACCTTACGCCGTGGAACCAAATTTCGAGAAAATTTAAAACGAGTGAAAGACACATTGCGCGGTTCGCGGTTCGAAAAACGTGACGACTGAAGGCCGGACTTGCCCGTAAATGGCCAATTATTAAACAATACCTCAGTCTTAATAACTTTTTTAATTAAAAAATTTCACATTGATGACTTATTCGGCTAGTATTTTGTAATAAAATTACTAAACAGTAATAATTAAATCAATTATTACTGTTTAGCTAAATTAGCCGATTACAAGTAGATGCCTTAAACCAATGCAGATGTTTTTAACAGCAAATGGATCGCGTAGTAGGGAAACTTCTTGTGCATAAAACATCAAAGGCTTATTACAGGCAGCATTTAACCATAGCAGAACAAAAAGATACCACCTGCAATTTTAAATCAGTTTGCGCCACAAAAAGAGCGATTAACCTATGTTAAGACGAACAAAAATATTAGCCACCCTCGGTCCATCTACAGACACAGTCGAACAAATTGAAGCCATTATCCGCGCGGGCACTAATGTTGTGCGCATGAATTTCTCCCATGGTACTGCACAGGATCACATCGAACGTGCTAACAAAGTACGCCTGGTAGCGAAAAAACTGGGGAAATATGTAGCCATTTTAGGTGATCTACAGGGACCAAAAATTCGAGTCGCCAAGTTCAAAGAAGGCTCTATTATACTCAAGATAGGCGATGCTTTTATACTCGATGCTGATATGGGTCCCAACGATGGCGGGCAAGAATCAGTCGGCATAGATTACAAGGCGCTGCCTAGAGATGTGACTTCAGATGATTTGCTATTATTAGATGATGGACGAATTCAACTAAAGGTCATCAAGGTTGAGGGTAACAAAGTACATACCCAAGTGACTGTGGCTGGTAAATTATCTAATAACAAAGGCATTAATCGTCTCGGTGGTGGTTTGTCCGCTGAAGCGCTAACCGAAAAAGACAAGGAAGATATAAAAACAGCGGCCATCATCGGTGTTGATTATCTGGCGGTATCGTTTCCGCGCTGCGGTGACGACCTGCACTATGCCCGTCGATTGGCGGTAGAAGCAGGCTGTAATGCCATGATATGCGCCAAAGTTGAGCGCGCAGAAGCCGTGGCAACAGACGCCGCGATAGACGACATCATTGAAGCATCAGATGCTGTAATGGTTGCCCGTGGCGACTTAGGTGTGGAAATTGGCGACGCGGAATTGGTCGGGGTGCAGAAAAAATTGATCGCCCGTTCCCGTCAGCTAAACAAAGTGGTGATCACCGCGACGCAAATGATGGAGTCAATGATCACCAGCCCTATGCCGACACGCGCCGAAGTGATGGATGTCGCCAATGCTGTACTTGATGGTACCGATGCTGTGATGTTATCTGCTGAAACAGCTGCTGGCGAATTCCCGGTAGAAACAGTAGAAGCTATGGCCAGAGTATGTATTGGCGCCGAAACTCATCCAAGCATCAAGATATCCAAACACCGCATTGATGAGACCTTCAGTTCAGTAAGTGAGACATTGGCCCTCAGTGCGGTATACGCAGCCAATCACTTAGGAACCATTAAAGCTATTGTCGCCCTGACGGAAAGTGGCAGTACACCACGCTTAATGTCGCGTATTACCACTACTCTGCCAATTTATGCCTTATCACGCCATGAAAACACTTTAAATATCATGGCGCTGTATCGCGGTGTTGAACCCGTATATTTTGATTCTCGTGGCAGCGATCCTGGACAACTTAAAAATGATGTCATTACCATCATGAAAGAGAAGGGTTTGCTTGAATCCGGTGATCTGTTCATCATGACTTATGGTGATACTATGGAAACAGTAGGTGGCACCAATGCCTGTAAAATAGTGGCCGTTAGCTAGTAAAACGTTCAATAAATCAGTTTGAAAAAAGGGCACAACAAGTTATTGTTTTGCTCTTTTTACTTTGCAGCGATTGATGCGCAGAAAGTGAATCTGGCGATTAAATTAATATTTTTTACTGGTAACTAAAATCAACTGCCGGCAAACATTCAAAACCAGGACGGGCAAAAAAGAACCCTTGCATTAAGCCAATGCCCGCGTTAGATAGCCACTTTGCTTCTCCTAAGGTTTCTACGCCTTCAGCGAGGGGCTCGATATTAAGATCACGAAACATATTTACACAATTGCGCACTATGGATTGGCGAACCTTATCGGTATCAATACCACGAATAAGCCCCATATCCAATTTAACTATATTGGTCTGAAAATTCGCCAGTAAACCCAAACCTGAATGCCCGGCACCAAAGTCATCAATCGCGGTTATAAAACCTTGATTGTCGTAATACTCTAAAATCCCTCTGACATGCTCTGAATCCCCTATTTTTTCACCTTCGTTAAATTCGAACATAATCTTATTGATAGGAAAGTTATATTTCTTTGCCGCTTCTAACGTGGTGCGAATGCAGCGCTGAGGTTGATAAACTGCATTAGGCATAAAATTAATACTAAGTATTGAGTCCAATTGTAGTTTAGCGGCTAGTGCGATAGCCTTTATGCGACACAGTTGATCAAATATATAGAGGTTGTCCTCGTTGAGCCTGGATATTACAGAGTAAGCAGATTCATTTTTCAAGCCACGGGCAAGGGCTTCATAGCCAAAAATTCTACGTTGACTATAATTAATGATGGGCTGAAAGGCCATGGTAAAATCGAAGCCCAGTTCTTTTTTTTTCCCACAGTGACTACAAGGAACGCGATCGCCCACCCCCGATTTGCTTTCGAAGTCCATTTCTTTGTCTCACTTGATCGTAAATATAATTAAACTAACGCTTCGAGAACATTTAGACAACTATTTTATTCGTCTAAATGTTCCCACTAGGAATTTTTAAACGTTTATTTCTTCTTATTTTAATCAACTATCCCTATAGTTAAACATCAGGCAAATAAAGTGTAGGTTATGCTCTGAGGTTTTAGTATTCGGTCACAGCAATTGTCATAAGAATATTAAAATGAATCAACCAAAAAAATTCGATATAGTAATCTACGGTGCTACAGGTTTTACCGGCCGTTTGGTCGCCGAATACTTCGTTAAACAGTATGCCGGGGATGACAGCTTTAGTTGGGCGATGGCTGGGCGCAGTGCAGAGAAATTAGCGCAGGTGCGAGATGAAATTGGCGCTCCGGTGACGACCCCACTAATCGTTGCCGACGCTAATGATTTGAATTCTATACAAGCGATGCTAGATGCCACTAAACTGGTGATCACCACAGTAGGGCCTTATCAGTTATATGGTTCTGAGCTGGTCGCCATGTGTGCCAAATCTGGTATCGACTATGTCGATTTATGTGGTGAGCCGGTGTGGATGCGCCAGATGATCGATGCCAACGAAGTGGCAGCGAAAAAAAGTGGGGCTCGCATCGTGTTTTCTTGTGGCTTTGATTCTATCCCCTTCGATTTGGGTATATATCGATTACAACAACTGGCCAAAGAGCAACTGGGTGCTACTTTTAGCCGCGTGAAGGGCCGTGTACGTAAGATGCAAGGTACGTTTTCCGGTGGCACTGCAGCCAGTTTAAAAGCCACCCTGGCGGCAGCCAAACAAGACCCATCGCTGATGCAACTGTTGCTGAATCCCTTTTCATTAACCCCGGGGTTTACCGGACCAGCCCAGCCTTTTGGTAACAAACCCTACTTTGAAGAAGAGCTTAATACCTGGGTGGCCCCCTTTGTAATGGCAGCGATCAACACCCGTAACGTACATCGCAGCAACGCCCTGCTCAATCATCAATACGGTGAAAACTTTATATACGACGAAATGCTAATGACGGGCCCCGGGGACAAAGGTGAAGCCATTGCCAATGCTGTGGCTAACGACAAGGGCATGATGAAAGAAGGGGGACCTAAACCCGGTGAAGGTCCGAGCAAGGCAGAACGCGAAGCGGGTTTTTATGACATTTTATTTGTGGGCATTAACGCATCGGGTGAAAGTCTAAGAGTGAGCGTATCTGCAGAGCTTGACCCGGGTTATGGCTCAACCTCACGGATGATTGCCGAAAGTGCACTTTGTTTGCTCAAGGATGCTACAGATACCCAAGGCGGCATTTGGACCACCGCGCCGGCTATGGGCGATAAACTTATCAAGCGTTTAACCGACAATGCCAGGCTGACCTTCAAACAAGAGTAAAAGGCACCAGGGAGATACAAAAAAGCCCAGCTAGATGTCTGGGCTTTTTTATTACGTAGCAACCTTGCTTTCACAATCTGTAAAGGCAGATAACAGGACTAATATTCCCACCACGATTGTTGCCACCATTCTAAAAACTCAGCAAAGTCGATTGACCCGTCCTGGTTTAGATCGATTAGGGCAAAACCTTCTTCAACATGACTGGCTTTAGTTTTAGGCGATAATATAGTCAATAACTCGATAAATTCAAGAAGATCAAGTTTACCATTACTATCAGTGTCGAAATAATCAAATTCTTTACGAATTTCAGCAACCTTTTCTGGTGCTAACTCAGCTTGTTCTGACATGCTTAATTCACATTAGTTAACTTGACTAGAGTTTAGCGTTTATTACAACTATCTGTCTACGCTAGTGTGCAAATCACTGTAACTGAGCCGTGATTTAACCGTTACTTTTACCCGCTGCAGTACGCTGGTCTCGGCGTTTAGCAGCCTTTTGTTGGCGGCGTAATTTAATTGCCTTACTCGCGTCTTCACCGACGTGCTCTTCATTACGTTCACGGGCAAGATTAACCTGTTTTTCCCGCTCTTTAAATCGTTTGATTTGCTCCAGTGAATGACTGCCATAACACTTGGGGCAGCTTATTCCGGACTCAAACACAGGGCTAAGTTTATCTTGTTCGGTGATCGGCAAGCGACAGGCATAACACTGATCATATTCGCTTTTTTGCAAATCATGGTTCACCGCCACGCGATTATCAAAGACAAAACAGTCCCCTTGCCACAGCGTATTGTCTTGGGGTACGTCTTCCAGATATTTAAGAATACCACCCTGCAAGTGATAGACCTCTTCGAAACCCTGTTCTTTTAAATAGGCGGTGGACTTTTCGCAGCGTATACCGCCAGTACAAAACATCGCCACTTTTTTATTAACCTTGGGATCCAGGTTATCTTTCACATACTGGGGAAATTCTCGGAAAGAATCCGTCTTTGGGTTAATCGCGTTTTTAAAGCTACCAATTTCGATTTCATAATCATTACGGGTATCGATGACGGTGACCTGTGGATCCGAAATCAGCGCGTTCCAATCGGCCGGTTGAACATAGGTACCCACAGTACGAAGAGGATCGATACCCTCTACGCCCATGGTGACGATTTCCTTTTTAAGTTTCACTTTAGTACGGTGAAACGGCTGGCTTTCATCTAGGGATTCTTTGTAGGATATGGGAATGATGCGTGGGTCTTCGTTTAGCCATGCTAACAATGCATCTATACCTTCGCGGGTACCCGATACCGTACCATTAATACCTTCTTCAGCCAGTAACAAGGTACCTTTTATACCATTGACTTGCATAAAGCTAAGCAAGGGTTGACGCATCTCCTGAAAATTTTCAAGAGAGGTGAATTTATATAAAGCGCATACCACGTATGGCGTTTTCAACGGTGAAAAATTTATCATAAAATACAGCCTGTGCGAGTTGGAGCGTAAGTCCAGAGCAGTTAAGGAAGGAGAAAAATTGCCGGCAATATAGCAAATTGGCCTGTAATTTTAAAGTCCAGATAATGCACTAAATTCACATAGATCATTCAGCCTGGCTACATTTCGCAGGGCTGGCCAGGTTTTATACCCAAAGTCATTAGCGTGCCCGCCAAGCGGAAAAAGGAACTCAGCCAACAACGCTGCGACTTCAAGGGAGACAGTTTTGGCTTAAATATTCCTATTTATGTGCCCATAAAACAAGATATTACCGTAAATGCAGGCAACATTTGTGTGTTGCATGCATTTACGGTAATAAGAAAACATCGGTGATGGCAAGAACGCTTTTTCATGGTAACCACATCTCTTTAATCAAGTGGTTTTGGGTTATCTATTTTCTGTTCTCAGATATCATATCGGAATTTCGATTAAGCAAGTTCATCGCAATAAACTGGCGAACGGCAAGACTGATATTAAGAAAAATAAGAGCGACTATAAGTCACAGAAATAGTCGACTTTTGGGCATATACCTTCTGTTAACATTGATATTGCTTTTCCAAATAAAAGTTACCTTCACACTAAAGTAAAATACTTCTACTCTTAATTCATGCCTTCTTAATGAGAGAGTTTATGTCTTCCAATATTTTTCGCCTCATTACCCGCAGCGATTTTGATGGCCTGGTTTGCGCCGCCTTGCTCAAAGATATGCATATAATTGATGACATCAAGTTTGTTCACCCTAAGGATATGCAGGATGGCAAAATTGATATTACCGACAAGGATATCCTTACTAATCTGCCTTATGTGGCTGGCTGTCATTTATGTTTCGACCATCACCACAGCGAAGTGTTACGCAACAACAGTCACGACAATCACATTATCGATCCTGATGCTCCTTCAGCGTCCAGCGTGATGTTTGATCATTTTGGGGGCGCGAAAAAGTTCCCCAACATTTCAGCTGAACTGATGGCCGCAGTGGACAAGGCGGACTCGGCTAACTTTGATCAGGAAGAAGTTTTAAGTCCTCAAGGCTGGAGTTTGATGAGTTTTTTGATGGATGCCCGCACCGGTTTAGGCCGTTTTCATGAATTTACAATCTCTAATTATGGCCTGATGATGAAGCTTATTGACTGCTGTCTGGATCTTAGCGTAGAGGAAATTATTCAGCTTCCCGATGTACAGGAAAGGATAAAAGTTTATCATCAGCATAGTCAATTGGCCGTCGATCAAATCCAACGCTGTGCCAAGGTTAAAGGTAACCTGGTGATCCTGGACCTTACCCGGGAAGAAACCATTTATGCTACCAATCGTTTTATGATTTATGCTTTATTCCCCCAATGTAATATATCGCTGCATAAGATGTGGGGGTTGCAAAAACAAAACATTGTATTTGCCATTGGCAAGTCTATTTTGAATAAAAGCTCGCGCTTAAATATTGGCCAAATGTGTTTACACTATAATGGTGGGGGTCATAAAAATGCAGGCACTTGCCAAATTGACACTGGCAAGGCCGATGAGGTATTACAACAATTAATCACAGTCATTAACCAGGATGGTTAATGATCAGCAACCCGGACATGAATGTTCTACCCCACTTTAATAATGTTAACACTAGGCCACATTTTGCATGTCCAAACCTATATGCTGTAATAGATCATAAATGCTAGTTACATCCACTTCGATTTCCCGTTCCAGTTCGACATCATTACTATAGCGTTGCTGGGTATAAATATCACAGTTTGCCATTATGCTTGCGTCGATATGAGATACATCATTATGTAAACTCAGGGGCTGTGGATGCATAGCCAACCACAAGTGTGCACTTGCGATGCCATCATTGTTAATAATGGATGAGGCTATATCTCCTTTACGCCAGTCCCGGCTTTGGACACTAAGAGGTATTTTGGGGTAGCGTGACAAAATCGCCAAATTATCTACCCTACTATGCTGCTCCCTTAAGGCAACGGCGGGGCGTTCCAGATAGTTTTGCTGCAGCATGGACAACAACAGCGCAAATTTTGCCCCTTGGGAGGAGGCACGGTTGAGTAGACCGGAGAATTCCACATCATACTGAGCCGGTTTAGCTGAGGCTTGAGTACTATGACTGGTGTTTTGTCCGTCGAGCAACATGGGATCCGTTAATACCTGAGTAAGTTACCAAGGTTATCGCGTAATTTTCCCCAAGCTTTAATTGAATATGCTGGTATCTAGCGGGATGGCACCAATAGGGCCGGATCCAGTCTTTGATCAGCCCAATTTATACGCCAGTCCAGGTGGGCTCCGGTTACTCGCCCAGTAGCACCAATTTCTGCTACCCGCTGCCCTTGTTTAACCACATCCCCGGTTTTAACGTATCCTTTGCTTAGATGTAAAAAAGTGGAGGACACAGCAAAACCATGATCGATGATCATGGTGCCACCAGAGTAATACATATCAGGTACAAACAAACTGACTATTCCCCCTGCTGGCGCGTATACAGGGGTGCCTGTTGGTGCCGCGACATCCACACCATAATGAGGCCGCTTAGGCTGACCATTGAGTACCCTTTGGCTACCATATACGCCGCTAATCGGTCCAGCTGCCGGCCATATAAACTCGTCGCTAAAATCCGTTCGCCCATCACGTAAACTACGGGCTTGGGCTACCTGAACATTATCATTGCGAATGCGTTTTAGTACTTCCTGGGGAGGAGATACCATACTCTGGGCCAAGCCTTCGATACGCTGGATATCATACTCACGGGCAATAAGTTGAATATTTTGGTGATGGGACTGGCCCTGGCTATCAGTCCACTTAAGGCGTTGGTTAAGCTGTGCATCTCGGCCCACGCCAAACACAAATAGCCCTTGGCGACTGACTTGCAAACTGCGCTCATTGAGCCACACCTGGCTGCCTGGCGGTACTTTGCCCCGTATCAAACTTCCTTGAGTAAGTTGACCGCGCAGTACCAGTTCATCAGCAACTGGTTGTCCCTGGGAGCCCACTGAAAACAGTAAAAGCTGCAGAACCAACAGCACGTAGCATTTACGCATTAGCTATCGCCCCTTTGCCTACCCCTTCAAACGCCAACACTTTAAAATCACTCTCAGGCACCAGCCGTTTTTGTTCATTGGCGACAAACTGGGCCAAACATTCAACAGTTGTATCCGTGTCTACCAGTTCCGCTTCGGCTTTAGGTATAGCCAACTCGAACCATCCCTGAGAAGATGCATAAGCGAACAAATAATGTTCGCTAAAATCCACGGCCTCGGTTGCGCAATGAAACTGATCCTGACTTACCACGTCTTCGGTTGACCCAATATAGATATCGCACCACCTATCCGCCCAATACTGCTGCCATTCGTGACTCTCGTGCTGATTTTCAATGATGGTTATTTTAGATCTATGACCGTGGGCGATGCGCTGGCAATTACCGTCGTGTTTTTTCAAACCATGGGTATAGTGATAATAAGGCGTATCTATCACTTCACAGCGCAACGTTAACTCAAGTCCTACGACATTTTCCGGCAGGTGGGTGGCGATCACCTGTTTCAAATACTGGCTAACGGAGGACATAGTTACATGTTTGGCATACACAAAAGCATAAGCTTCCGAGGGACAATCAAGGTGAATAGAACCGCCGTTTGGCCGCATAAAATCAACACTCACCCGCTCGTTTTTCTGATCATGCATTAATTGACTGTATGGATGTTCAACCGGTATTAATAATTTGTGATCAACGTATTGATCGATCAAATATTTCAGTTGTTTTTTAACCTTGGAGAAATCCAGAACCATACTTTCTTCATTTAAGTCACCGTCCAAAATGACATCGACTATCCAACTTTCCCCAACCATGCCACGTTTGGGGCATAAATAAGAGAAGTCCATTACGGTTAAATCGTTAACAAATAATTGCATAAAACTGACTAGCTACCTTGGTTGTTATTCACTGCCCTGGAGATTATATCAACCCCCCTGAATTGGCGCTCAGTGCGCCTGTGTTTAGTATATCTTGGACCTGACTTTTAATCATGTATTAACCACCATCCAAGTGTAAACCCTTGTTCCCCCCCCCTATAGATTACTATTTTTGGGACTTCAACAATTGATCTTTAAGGTTCGGTGGAATTCCCCGGATCATCAGGGTATCAGAACCCGCATCATAACTGATCCTGTCGCCCAACAATTTACGTTCAAAGCTAAGTGATACTCCGCCTCCCTGACCGCTAAATTTAGCCAGGGTTTTAAGGACACTGCGATCTGCCTGGAACTGCTCTTCAATAGGCTGTTCGCTACTTTTAACAAATTGATAAAAGTCCCGACTTTCGTCTTCTTTGGGCAACTTATCTGCTAATTCTTTAAGCTGAATGTCTTCACCTTGATCGAGTTTCTCTTTGTAATATTCTGATACGATCTTCCGTGACTCGTCTTTTTCATTGGGGTCGAGCTGTTCCGAGGCTAGAAATTCGTCCACCGAACTGAGCAGCTGTTTATTTTGTTGTTTCACATCCACCAGCTCTTCACAGCCTAAGAAGTGCATGAAAAAGTCTGACACCTTGCGCCCCATGCGCCCCTTAATAAAACTGATGTACCTTTGCTGCTCTGGACTCACCGCAAGCTGGGTCAGATCAATTCTGACCGCCAACTGCATTTTGGCTAAATCCAGGTGATCACTGCTGGTTAATTCCAGTTGACGATTAATTTCCACATGCTCCTTGGTATTGATAATGGCAATCATCAAATAATCGGTGGCCAAAAATTGGTAGTGACTGAAAATTACAAAGCCGGTTTCAATGCTGCCCATCTCCAACAGAGACTTTTTTAACATTTGACAACTGTCGAGACTAAACTGCACGAAAGTTTGCGGATCGGCAAGCATCTCATTAAGGCGCTTTTCAAATGCTACCTTAGCCACCACTGGCTGTTCTTCGTCTGATACGGTAACGGTATCTTCATCTGCAACGAATCCCCCTACACCTTTACCCGGTTTAGTATTAAAAGCATGGTTAATTTGTTGAGCTAAATTTTCAATAGCCGGAGTCACGTCGAAACAGGTTTGACGGGGGATCAACTGTAACTCTTGCTGATCGTTAACCGCCAGTTGATGCACCACAAAATGATGAATTAATGCACTCACATTGCCTCCTTAAGAAATATATTAGTCTGGGTTTTACCTGACTTGGTTAGATAAAAATTATGTTCACTGGGCTGGCAGTCATTTATTTACAATTTTTAGCCTGGGATTTTTCTCTGGACTCGCAATTTAAGCAGACCATTGTTATTATCTCTTCTCGACTGCTACGAGAAAAACCATGCCCCAAAATTCAAAATATTCCGACACACAATTTGAAACCGTCATGCAAGACATTATTATTGCGCTGGAAAAAAACCAGACCAGCCGCGATTTATCCCTGATGGCGCTAGGTAATGTCATAACCAATATTTTTATGCAGCAAGTCAACGCCAATCAGCGCAGTGAAATGGCCGACAAGTTTACACAAGTGCTGCTTAAAAGTATCAATGCTAAATAGAAATATCCATGATATTAACTGAAACACCCAGGCGAAAATTAATTACACAGCTGGTTAATTGGGGTCATTGGTTCGCCCTGATCAATATGTTGCTGGCCATTGCTATCGCCTCGATATACATATTCAACTCACCGGCACCCCAAACCCTGTTGGGCGTGATCTATCTGTTTATCAATTGGGTCAGTCATATTGGTTTTTTGACTTTCTTTGGCTTTATCATCTTTATCTTGCCCTTGTGTTATCTGGTGCCCAGTGCCCGGATGGTTAAAGGCCTAAGTGCTTTAGTCGCGGCCATCGCACTGGCATTATTGGCTCTAGATGCCCTGTTGTACAATAAGTATGGGGTACATCTGAGTCTGGATTCGGCACAATTGATCCGCAACGAGGCCAACAACGCTATATCCGGTTTTGGCTGGCAGAAATGGATCTTTTTCCTGCTGATATTTTTTTTCTGGTTATCCGCCCAACTTATCATCGCTAACGCCATTTGGAAACGCATTGGCCGCCTGCAAAAGCGTAAGCTGACGTTTCCTATTATCAGCTTCTTTATTGTCTGTTTTGTCAGTAGCCATGCCTTACATATATGGGCAGATGCTAACCTTTATCATCCCATAGTCCAACAAGACGACTTATTCCCCTTATCATACCCGGCAACAGCT
The DNA here is from genome assembly GCA_046709505.1 of Paraglaciecola sp. Classification (GTDB taxonomy): domain Bacteria; phylum Pseudomonadota; class Gammaproteobacteria; order Enterobacterales; family Alteromonadaceae; genus Paraglaciecola. Next base: position 13,166 of record JBKEFM010000116.1, read on the forward strand.
AAAACACTCATGTCCCGCTATAATTTGCTGGATAGAGAGAACTACGATCAGCGTAAAGAACTCCAATTTAACGAGAGTATGGACAATATTCGTTATCCTCTGTCTCCTATTTATTGCTCGGTAGCAACAGCCAATAAAGTATTGATGTTAGTGCAGATTGACAAAGTCCCCATAGACACAGCATCATCTTTTGTCTTTAACAGTCCCCATTTAGGCAATCATTCTTCAATAGATGCAGCCAAACGCAGTCTGCTCTTTGGTTTACCCGAGCTATATCACCCGGCACTAAGTAGCAGGATCCCTGTTCTGTTAGACTTACCCCGTGGACTGGGCCTGAACGTCGGAATTTATTCTGAAAACCCCATAAAAAAACCAGATATTCAAGGATTTAAGCAAGACTGGCAGACTTTCGCTGCCAATCTGGCCACCCATCAAACCCATCTTGGTATTGCCTTTGTTACAGCCGATCAAATCAATAACTTACTCAGTACCCAGCTATTGCAGCAATATCAGGTGCTGTTGTTGAAAAATGTGAACAGTGAGAACCGGATACAAAGACGTTTATACAGTAATACCCCTTTGGCTGTTGAGTTCTCAAGTACTGAAGATCTTGCCCCAACTTTGTTGAATATGCTGGGTTGCCGTGCATCTGAAAAGGCTTACAGTACCGGGCGCAATCTGCAAAACACCACTCAAGATTGGGCCGTTACCACCCAGGGACACAAGGTCATAGTGATGCAGCATCTGCAACGTATTGAAGTACTGAGTAATGGCAGCACTAAGGTGTTTAACGTGCAAAGTGGCGAAGAAGAGTTTGCTATTTTTGATACAGCATTACTCAGTCAGGCAATCAAGCGTTTGAGTAGCTTTTCCGTTAGCCGATAAGGTGCACTCCCCTTTCACCAGGCAGCTTATAGTTAAGCTGCCTTTTTTATATTTGCTTGGGCCTTTATGCACAAAACCTTAACTCAACGGCACTTTTGTCACACTCGCACTGAAAAATGAGCCTTAACTCGCTCAAGTGTAGCCAAAATCACCTCGACTTTATCTTTGGGGGCTGTCCAATGAAAAGAGGTCAAGAGCGGGTCATCATCAGTAAATTAAAGCCCAATGATTGTTAGCTAAGCGTTACTTTTTGTAGCACTCGCACTGAAAAATGAGCCTTAACTCGCTCAAGTGTAGCCAAAATCACCTCGACTTTATCTTTGGGGGCTGTCCAATGAAAAGAGGTCAAGAGCGGGTCATCATCAGTAAATTAAAGCCCAATG
>JBKEFM010000117.1:0-14251 GCA_046709505.1 Paraglaciecola sp.
TAGATAACCAGGGACAGGCCAATATGGTTGATGTTACCGAAAAAGCAGTTACCCAACGCACGGCCATAGCAGAAGGCTATGTGCATATGACGCTGGCGACCTATACGTTAATAACCCAGGGTGCACATGCCAAAGGGGATGTATTCGCTGTGGCCAGAATTGCCGGGATCCAAGCGGCTAAAAAATGCAGTGATTTGATCCCCTTATGTCATCCGCTGATGCTGAGCAAGGTACAAGTAGATTTTGAGCCTGTCGCGAGTAACAATAGTGTTCGCGTCGTGGCTATGTGCAAACTTGCCGGACAAACAGGTGTTGAAATGGAGGCCTTAACAGCCGTTTCTGTGGCAGCCCTGACCCTTTTTGACATGTGTAAAGCCGTTGATGCCGCCATGAGGATCGAGGGTATTAAAGTATTGGAAAAACACGGTGGTAAAACGGGAAGTTGGTATTATGATCAGACACCTGAAATAGGCGCCGCCAAGTGAGGTTAATATGAACGTGCTCTTTTTTGGACAATTAAGAGAAGTCCTGCAAACCGATAAACTGCAAATTAATGTAGCCGTGAGTAATGTGTTTGAATTACGCCGTGAGCTGCAAGATAAGGACCCTCTGTGGCGCGATTCGCTGGAGCCGTCCGTTACGTTGGTTGCGGTTAACCAGACTATGGCCAATGACGATACCCTACTGGAAAAAAACGATGAAGTTGCTTTTTTCCCTCCCGTGACCGGAGGCTAGGATGATGGATAATGCCATAGTAGTGCAAACGGCAGATTTCGAAATGCAGATTCTTTATCAGCAGTTACGCCAAGCAAATACCGCTGACGGGGCTATCGTCACCTTCACCGGTCTGGTCAGAGACTTTAACCAAAAATCACAGGTATCCGGTCTCTTTCTGGAACATTATCCCGCGATGACCGAAAAAGCATTGCATGACATTGTCCATGAAGCACGGCAAAGATGGGAGCTTGGACGGGTCAGCATTTTGCACAGGGTGGGGCAGTTGGCTCCCGGTGAGCAAATTGTCTTTGTGGGCGTGACCTCGTCCCATAGACAAAATGCCTTTGCAGCTTGCGAGTTTATAATGGATTACTTAAAGACTCGAGCGCCATTTTGGAAAAAAGAGATAACTAACCAAGGGGACTCCTGGGTCAGTGTCAAGCAACAAGATAAAGTAGCAGCGGATAAATGGGATCAATAAAATGGCTTAGTTTGCTGCTATTGGGATTTACGTTCACCGGTCATGGGGAACAAAAAGTCAGGGTAGCCGTCGCCGCTAATTTTAAACCAACATTAGAGCGTATTGCACAACAAGATCAACAACGACACCCCCAGGCGACAATTTTGCTTTCCAGTGCATCAACAGGCGTGCTTTATGCTCAAATCCAACATGGGGCACCCTTTGATATATTTTTGTCCGCCGACAGTGTCATACCCAAATTACTGGAACAACAGGGCTTAACGCTCAAGGGAAGTCGGCAAAACTATGCCCTGGGACAACTGGTTTTGTGGGCTCCCCTCGAGCAACTAACCGCTAAGGACAGCAAAGGGTAAACTGGCAATTGCCAACCCCAAATTGGCTCCTTTTGGCCTGGCTGCCAAAGTCGCATTACAAAAATCAGTCTATTGGCAAAACATTGAACCCCACCTAGTCATGACCAACAATGTGCAGCAAGTTAACCAACTGATAATAAGCGGGGCAGCACAAATGGGCTTTGTCGCATTAAGCTAGGTACTGAATGAGCCCAAACATCAATATTGGTTATTGCCGACTCATTATTACCCACCCATTACCCAACAAATGGTTATTTTAAACCGCGGAAAAACAGGATCTGCTAAACATATCCAGGCGGTGAGTGGCTTTTTTGACTACATATTGAGTGCACAAGGCCAGGGCATTATTCGCAAAAATGGTTATCAAAGGGCGGTCAAACAATTGATCCCCCAAAGTCAGCCCGAATGATAGATAGCCCGATTTGGCAAGCGGTTTGGTTAACCACCAAGTTGGCGACACTTTCTACTTTGTTGCTGTTTGTATTGGCATTGCCTTTAGCCTGGTGGCTAAGTCAAACTCGTTGTTATCTAAGGCCAGTGGTGGATACCGTGATCACCTTACCTCTTATACTTCCTCCGACTGTACTTGGTTTCTATCTCTTGGTGCTGTTTTCTCCCAAGCACCCCGTGGGGGGGCGTGGTTTGCTATCTTTGACTCGCCTCTGGTGTTTTCATTTTATGGGCTGCTAATCGCCTCGGCTGTATATAGTTTGCCCTTTGTGGTGCAACCTATTCGTGATGCCTTTCGTAAAATTGATAAGGATTTACTGGCTGTCAGTCGCACCATGGGGGCTAGCAAGGGGCAAATATTTCGCTTTGTTATATTCCCTCTCAGTAAACAAGGTATCACCACAGGTTGTATTTTGGGCTTTGCCCATACTATCGGTGAATTTGGCGTAGTATTGTTAATCGGGGGCAATATTCCCGGTGAAACCCGAGTACTGTCCATTGCCTTATATGATTTGATCGAAACCATGCAGATGGAACTGGCCAATCAGGTTGCGGCAGGCTTACTGGGATTTTCCTTCCTGGTGCTGTTACTGGTCAGCTATCTACAAAGGCGCTGAGTTTTATACACCCATTTCTCTTGAGAAAAGATATTTACCACCGAGATCACCGAGTAAGGAAATCACTCTAGATACTAGATACTAGCCTCTGTGGTGAGTAGCTATTTTTGCCGTCTGGCTGCCATGTAGTTTGTGTATATTAAAAGAAATTTACCACTGAGATCACCAAGAAAGGAAATCATTCTATTTTAAAGATTATCTCCCCTGTGTATTCTGTGGTGAGTGGCTGTTTTTGATTCTCTCTGTGCACTCTGTGGTGAGTAGCTGTTTTTGACACCTGGCTGCCACGCCAATAGATTGGGTTATAGAGTTTCGTTTTACAGCTAATTGGTCTTTCTCTATAGTGAGACGTTCTTTTGCCTTCTAATGGCTTTGGCTATATTCCCATCCATTCTTAACACGGGCCACCAAATCGTTTTTGTTACCAGCAAACATTTAAAATCAATGCCAGGTAATACTACACACTGTCTGGCTTATGAATAGGTAATCTCATCGTTGAAATATTCAGTTGAACAGGAATATTATACAAATAAGAAATTCTTTTCATATTTGTATATGAATGTTCCGGTGGTATAGTTTTTGTTGTGAATAGCTTGTAAATAGCTTGTAAAGTAATGGCGGGGAGGTTTATATATGATATTAACTTCATATATGACTGAGCTTACAAAAAAGTGCTATTAATAAATTACATTACAGCTTTATACAAGTATGCATACTCTTTATTTATGGTTTCTGTTAATACCAAAAGATTCACTATAGCAGATACGTTAAAGCAAGAGTGAATAACGAAGGGCAATATATTTAATGTATAAAATTTTATACATTAAATATATATGACCACAGCAAAAGACAAATTTTTAACGTGAATAAGTTAAAGCTATACACGTTTTTATTAAGTAATAGCAAAAAGGTTGGTACACATGTCTAAAAAAAGTGGCGGATTTTTTTCTTTCCTAATGAAAGATAAAATCATTGCTAAATCGGGATTTAATCGCTGGCTAGTCCCTCCAGCATCTATTGCAATACATTTATGTATTGGGTCAGTTTATGCCTGGAGCATTTTCAATCCAGCATTAATCAAAGAATTAGGTGTAGTAACAGGTTCTGCCGGTGACTGGACTTTAAGCAGTGTTGTATGGATATTTTCCGTAGCCATAGTGTTTCTTGGTTTATCCGCTGCTGTGGCCGGTAAATGGTTAGAAGAGGTTGGCCCTCGTTGTGTTGGTGTAACGGCTGCCTTTCTTTGGGGTGGCGGCTTTATTATTGGTAGTGTCGGTATCGCCACCCACCAATTATGGCTGGTTTACCTAGGCTATGGCGCGCTTGGGGGGTGTGGTTTAGGCTTAGGTTACGTCTCTCCAGTTTCCACCTTGCTGCGCTGGTTCCCGGATAAACGGGGTATGGCCACAGGGATGGCCATTATGGGCTTCGGTGGCGGTGCCATGATCGGCGCCCCTTTGATTGCTTTTTTATTGAAGCTCCATTCCGTTGCGCCTACCTATCTGGGTACAGAAGGTTCAGTTAAATTGATTACTGAAGCGGGTAAACGTTTTGCTGAAACAGCCTCAGGTAACATCGAAGTTGTGGTAGCAACCGCAAGTGAAGCGGCAAAAATGGCGTTTCCTGGTGATGCAGGCGTATATGTAGTCGGCACGGGTAATACCGGTGCTGCGGGTACCTTTTTAACCCTGGGTATAGTGTACTTTATCGTTATGATTGTAGCTTCTTTTTCTTACCGTGTTCCTGCCAAAGACTGGAAACCAGAAGGATGGACACCTCCGGCTAAAGATGAATCAGCCAAAAGCATGATCTCCCACAACGACGTACACATCGACCAGGCTATTAAAACGCCTCAATTTTGGAAGTTATGGGTAGTACTTTGTTTCAACGTTACTGCAGGTATCGGTGTGATCGGGGTTGCCAAAACGATGATGGTTGATATTTTTGGTTCAACCTTACCCACTGTTGCCACGGCCGCTTTTGCAGGCACTTATGTATTAATGATTTCTGTATTTAATATGTGTGGCCGATTCTTCTGGGCTTCTATTTCAGATTTCATCGGTAGAAAAAATACCTACCATTGTTTCTTTGTGCTCGGTACGCTTCTTTACTTATCCATACCTTATGCCGCTTCACAAGTGAGCGCTGATCCTTCTGTTATGTGGTTAGTGATGTTTTATGGTGCGACCATGATAATTTTCACTATGTATGGTGGTGGTTTTGCAACCATACCAGCCTATTTAGCCGATATCTTTGGGACCTTACATGTTGGTGGTATACACGGTCGTTTATTAACGGCATGGGCAACCGCTGGAGTATTAGGGCCATTTGCCATTACTTACCTCAGAAATATGTCATTAAATGATGCGATTAGTGATCTGGTAGCAAAAATTGATCCTGCAGTATTTCAGGCTAAATTTGGCTCAGCGGTCAGTCAGCTCAATGAACTGGTTGCAGCTAAAACCGTAACAGTAAGCAAATTAATGGAACTAGTACCTGCTGGTACTGTTGACCCAACGCCTAGTCTCTACAACACCACCATGTATGTTATGGCGGCATTGTTGGTTATTGCGTTTTTTGCTAACTTAACGGTTAGACCAGTACATGCAAAACATCACGTAGAAAATACCCATCCTTAATAACTGAGAAATGCTGCCCAATAATGGGCGGTACAACCTCAGTACTAAAGCCGCTTTAATTAACGTTAAAGCGGCTTTTTATTTGCTTATGAGAAGCTAACCCGCCTTTTTGTGTCTATTAAAAGAAGTTTACCACCGAGATCACAGAGAAAGGAGATCATCCTAGATACTAGCCTCTGTGGTGAGTGGCTGTTTTTGCCGCTTGGCTGCAATGTCTTGGGGTGTCGTTTATGTAAACCAAAAGAAATTTACCACTGAGATCACAGAGATAACCGAAAAAGAAAATCACCAGGGTAATATTTCTTCCAAATCAGCAACATCCCCACAGCAAACTGGTTTATAGCCTGCAAGGTTTAATACGGCCTGATGAAATTTCTCGGTTTTTAATTCTGAAATCAACTGCTGTACTGCAAATTTTTTAACAGCTTTATGATGGCAAACTAAAACATAATTTTCTGTTGTTAATGGTATAAAATCTAAACCAAATTGTCGTGCTGCGGTTTCAACACCAATACCCGCGTCAGCCATACCAGAAGCCACATAAGCGGCGACCGCCGAGTGGGTATATTCAATGTCATTAAAGCCTGCAACTTGTTCACACTCAACCGCAGCCCTTCTAAATATTTCCTCTATTAGTAAACGTGTCCCTGAATTTTCCTGACGGTTAATAAACTTGATGTCTGCACGTAACAAATCTTCAATTTTATCAATACCTTTAGGATTATCTTTTTTAATCATCAAGCCTTGTTGTCGCGTAACAAATCTAATGACCTTATAGGTATTGGGCTTAAAATATTTATTATGCATATCAACCAGGGCCGGGTTCACAATATCAGTGGGCAAATGAAATGCAGCAATGTCACACTCCCCCTTAGTCAGGGCATGAAGTGATTCTTCGGTGGTTTTGTATTGTAAATTTAATTTAAATTTAGGGGTGAATTCAGGTAATAAAGCCACAGCGTAACCGTGACTAGCCGCGATTTTTAATAACGGTTCTTTAAACGTCAGATTTTTTTGTATTTCCAAATTTAATTCACTGGCCAGACTAATAAGTTGAGGTTCAAAACGTGCGTTAACCAGTTGCTCGGCCCATAATAATTTCTCCCCTAAGGGAGTTAATTTCGCCCCTTTTCCTTTATGTAATTCAACTAATTCTGAACCAAAAAACTCTGTCCATTTTTTTAGAATATTCCACACGTGACGATAAGACATCCCTAGGGTAACCGCGGCTTTGGTTAACTTTCCTGATGCATGAATTTCGTTTAACAAGGCAAAAATTCGCGGATCAACATTTTCACCATTGTCGTCATAAAATTTCCAGGCAGCCTTGATATAAATTCTCTTTGATAACACTATTTTATTTGGCATGGGGACTGCGTACCTATTTTAGGGTTGATTTTTTTATTTTTCATCTATTCTTAACTTACTATGATCAGCAAACGGGCCCTGAGGAAAAATATAGTTTTCATGGGGTAGATAAACATCATAGTTAGCATAAAAGCCATATAAGAAATACATTTCATATTCTTATATTTATTTAGTAATGTTACACTTATTTAACATTATATCTACACCACCACACGGTATCCGTGCACGGCGTTATATATGCAATTTATTTCATATTTGAAAAATGAGTCCGTCACCCAGGAGACACCATGCACATAGATTTTTCTTCAGATGTATCAAATGTAGTCAAAATAATTGACACATTAAAACATAAAAAAGGTGCATTACTGCCCATATTGCATCAAATTCAAAGAGAAATTGGCTATATCCCACCAAATACAATCGATACAATAGCCAAAAAGCTTCAGCAAACACCCGCTGAAATCCATGGTGTGATCAGTTTTTATCATCAGTTTAGAACCTCACCTCCTGGTGAACACAAAATTCAAATATGCCGCGCCGAAGCCTGCCAATCACGGGGCAGCAGGGATCTCGAACAACATGCTAAAGATCACCTTGACATTGATTATCGAGGTACGACCGCAGACAAAAAATTCAGCCTCGATAGTGTCTATTGTCTAGGCAATTGCGCAACGGGACCTAACGTGAGAATTAATGACGAGCTCTTTGGCCGCGTGAGTAATGAAAAGTTTGAACGTCTTGTTTCTACATTTAAAACACAAAATTCAGGGAGATAATGATGACCATTAAAATGTTTGTCCCAAGAGAGAGTACCGCATTATCTTTAGGAGCCCAGGATGTTGCTCATGCTCTATCAGACTATTCTACTGAACATAAAATCGACCTGAACCTGATAAGAAACGGCTCCCGTGGACTATTTTGGTTAGAGCCGATGGTTGAAGTTGAAACTCCAAAGGGACGGTTCGCCTATGGTCCGGTTGAAGCATCAGATGTGCCTGGCATAATGGAAGACATTATCACCCATGTATTAACCAACCAAACCCAAGAACATAGCCAGGCGCTGGGCCTTACTGAAGAATTAGCTTATTTAAAAAAACAAACACGATTAACCTTTGCCCGGGCGGGTATAACCGATCCTCTATCCCTGGATGATTATCTGGCAATGGATGGATTCAACGGTTTGCACAAAGCACTGGCCTCTACAGGTCAAGAAATCGTCACCACTGTTGTCGAATCTGGACTAAGAGGACGAGGTGGTGCAGCGTTTCCAACGGGCATAAAATGGCAAACTGTGCACGACGCACCATCCGCAAAAAAATATATTGTGTGTAATGCCGATGAAGGCGATTCAGGCACCTTTGCTGACAGATTAGTGATGGAATGCGATCCCTTTATGCTCATAGAAGGGATGATTATAGCTGGATTGGCTGTGGGAGCAGATGAGGGATATATCTACCTTAGATCTGAGTACCCTGTTGCCGATGAGATGTTGCAAGAAGCCATTGCAATAGCCACAGAAGCAGGCTACCTAGGTGATAATGTGTGTGACAGTGGTAAAGCATTTCATCTGGAAGTCCGATTAGGTGCTGAAGCTTATATTTGTGGTGAGGAAACCTCTCTACTAGAATCTCTGGAAGGTAAACGGGGTGTCGTTCGCTTTAAACCCCCGCTACCGGCCATAGAAGGTTTATTTGCCAAACCCACAGTCGTCAATAACGTATTATCTCTGTCTGCTATTCCTTATATTCTCAGCCAAGGTGGCAAAGCCTATCAGGAATATGGGGCCAATCGCTCTCGGGGAACCTTGCCGTTTCAGTTGGCAGGAAACGTTAAGCAAGGGGGGCTGATTGAATTGCCCTTCGGCTCGACCTTACAAGACTTGCTTAATGATTTTTCAGGGGGCACACAAAGTGGACGACCCATGAGGGCTATCCAGGTTGGTGGGCCTCTAGGTGCCTACTTACCGACGTCTAAATTCGACCTTTCACTGGACTACGAAGAGTTTACAAAGGCATCGGCGGTATTAGGTCATGGCGGGATCGTTATCTTTGACGACACTGTGGATATGCTTGAACAAGCCCGTTTTTCAATGGAGTTTTGTGTAGACGAGTCTTGCGGTAAATGTACCCCTTGTAGAATTGGCTCAACGCGAGGCGTGGAAGTGATCGATCGCATCAAGAATGATGAAAACCGCGCTGCCAACATGATATTACTCGGTGATCTGTGTGACACCATGATTTACGGCTCTTTGTGCGCCATGGGAAGCATGACCCCTATTCCGGTGACAAGTGCTTATAAAGACTTTCCAGAAGATTTTTATTTACCTTCAAACCAAACCGTTTAACAGGAGAAAATTATGGTTAATTATTTTAATCCCGCTACTGAAACAGCCCCTAATCAGCCACAGTTTGATGTGAATAAAGATTATGGAACCCCTGCCAGTACCTCTACTGAAACCGTCTGTATAGAAATAGACGGTGTAACGCTGACGGTGGCCGAAGGCACATCTGTACTGCGTGCTGCAGCCTTGGCTGACATTAATATTCCTAAACTATGTGCCAGTGATAACTTAAAGGCGTTTGGCTCATGTCGTTTATGTGCCGTTCAAATCACAGGAATGCGCGGTTATCCAGCTTCGTGTACCACCCCTGTGAAAGAAGGCATGGTAGTCACCACACAAAATGATGATATTGCAAAATTACGACGCAATATCATGGAACTCTATATATCTGATCACCCACTTGACTGCTTAACCTGTTCGAGTAACGGTGATTGTGAATTACAAGATGTGGCCGGGGCCGTCGGTTTGCGTGAAGTACGCTACGGTTTTGACGGCGATAACCATCTTGACGCCAAGATTGATGACTCTAACCCCTATTTTACCTTTGAACCCAGTAAATGTATCACCTGCTCTCGTTGTGTCAGAGCCTGTGAAGAAGTTCAGGGCACCTTTGCCTTAACCATACAAGGTCGTGGTTTTGCCTCAAAGGTGAGTGCAGGAACCGGCGATGAGAATTTTTTAACATCTGATTGTGTATCCTGTGGTGCCTGCGTACAGGCGTGTCCTACTGCAACACTGATGGAAAAATCAGTGATTGATAAAGGACAGCCAGAACACAGCATTATCACTACCTGTGCATATTGTGGTGTGGGTTGTTCCTTTAAAGCTGAAATGAAAGGCGAAGAAGTGATACGCATGGTGCCCTACAAGGGCGGTAAAGCCAACCAGGGTCACTCTTGTGTCAAAGGCCGCTTTGCCTTTGGTTATGCTACTCATAAAGATCGCGTGAAAGAACCGATGATCCGCGACAGTATTGATGAGCCATGGAAAGTCGTTAGCTGGGACGAAGCACTAGCATTTTCAGCCAATAAAATTAAAAATATTCAGGCTAAATATGGCCGTGAAAGCGTGGGCGGCATTACGTCATCTCGCTGTACCAATGAAGAAACCTATTTAGTGCAAAAATTGATCCGGGCTGCTTTTGGTAATAACAATACCGACACCTGTGCTCGTGTTTGCCATTCACCCACAGGTTATGGATTAAAAGCAACAATCGGCGAGTCGGCAGGTACACAAACCTTCGAATCTGTGATGAAATCTGATGTGGTCATGGTTATTGGTGCCAACCCCACCGACGCACACCCTGTGTTTGCATCTATGTTACGTAGACGTTTACGGGAAGGAGCAGAGTTAATTGTGGTCGATCCCAGAAGTATCGATTTACTTAATACCGCCCACATAAGTGCAAATCATCATCTTCCTCTGAAACCGGGTACCAACGTTGCCATGATAAATGCCATCGCGCACGTCGTCATCAGTGAAGGCCTGGAAGACAAGGAGTTTGTTGCTCAGCGTACCGATGAATATAAGGCATGGTGTGAATTTATTCTCGATGAGGTTAACTCACCCGAAGCAATGGAAAAAATTACCAACGTCAGTGCTGAAAAAGTCCGTATTGCCGCACGTGCTTTTGCCAAGGCAAAAAATGGTGCCATTTATTACGGTTTAGGTGTGACCGAGCACAGCCAGGGTTCAACCATGGTAATGGGCATAGCGAACTTAGCGTTGGCTACGGGCAATATAGGTCGTGAAGGCGTGGGCATTAATCCACTACGTGGACAAAATAATGTTCAGGGTTCTTGTGATATGGGTTCATTCCCACAGGAACTTCCGGGTTATCAGCATGTTAGTGATGATGCACTGCGCGGTAAATTTGAAAAGAGTTGGGGCGTAAAATTAGACAATGAACCAGGATTTCGTATCCCCAACATGTTTGATGCGGCAATTGAAGGAACATTCAAAGCCATGTATGTGCAAGGAGAAGACATATTACAATCAGATCCTAATACACAACATGTTCAGGCAGCATTGTCATCATTAGAGTGTTTAATTGTTCAGGACATATTTCTAAACGAAACGGCATTGTATGCTCACGTATTTTTACCGGGCTCTTCATTTCTTGAAAAAGATGGCACGTTTACCAATGCAGAAAGACGCATAAATCGGGTTCGTAAAGTCATGAAGCCATTGGCTGAATTCGCAGACTGGGAAGTGACTCAAAAATTATCTAATGCCTTAGGTTATCCCATGAATTATCAGCATCCTTCGGAAATAATGGATGAGATAGCGTCATTGGTGCCTAGCTTTAGCAAAGTAAGTTATCAGAAGTTGGAAGAGCAGGGCAGTATTCAGTGGCCTTGTAACGACGAATTTCCTGATGGATCACCTATCATGCATGTGGAAAACTTTCCAATTGGTAAGGGGCGTTTTGCTATCACTGAGTATCTTGCCAGTGAAGATCGGGCCAATAAACGCTTCCCATTATTATTAACGACAGGGCGAATACTCAGTCAATATAATGTGGGTGCACAAACACGACGTACCGCTAACCAAACCTGGCACCAAGAAGATCTGCTTGAAATACATCCTCATGATGCCGAAGAGCGGGGTATCAATGATGGTGACTGGTTAGGTATCAGTAGCCGAGCCGGTGACACGGTCTTAAGAGCCCAAGTGAGTGAGCGTATGCAAAGTGGTGTGGTATTTACCACCTTCCACCACCCCATAAGTGGTGCCAATGTTATTACCACCGACAGTTCTGATTGGGCGACCAATTGCCCTGAATATAAAGTAACCGCAGTTCAGGTTGAAAAAGTGACGTCACCATCGGCCTGGCAGACTCGTTATAAAAAATTCAGCGAACAACAAAAAGAGCATTTTAAAAATTCGCCTAAAAAAGAAAAGACTACAGTAGGAAGTTAAGTTTGATCCCGGAAGACGAACCAAAATTGCAAGCAAGTTATCAAACACTGCCGGTTAACTATTGGCAACAAGGCAGTGATAAGGAGCAAGAAAAGCTTGACGACATCGCCGAAGAGATAGCCATTGCGATGGTTTACAATGGTATTTCTCACGCGGTGATGATGGCCTCGCCAGCGAATTTGCATGAATTTGCCTTAGGTTTTAGTTTATCTGAGGGTATTATTAATAGCCCTTGTGAAATGTATGACATCGAGCTTTTACCCACTGAAAAAGGGATAGAAGTACGTATTGAAATTAGTTCTCAACGTATGATGTCTTTAAAATCACAGCGACGTAATTTGACTGGCCGCACAGGCTGTGGATTATGTGGCAGTGAATCACTGGAAAAAGCTATTCGCCCAATCAAGGGGGTGACGCCACAAGCGTTACCCTCCTCAAAGGTAATTCAACATGCGCTGTCTCAGTTGCGTGAGCATCAAAAGCTACAATCATTAACTGGGGCCGTCCATGGCGCGGCCTGGTGTGATGATGCCGGTGAGATTACCCTGTTGCGGGAGGATGTGGGCCGACATAACGCCCTGGACAAATTAATTGGTGCCTTAGGGCTAAATAAAGTTAACACCAGCAACGGTTTTGTCTTAATTTCAAGCAGAGCAAGTTATGAAATGGTGCAAAAAGTAACGAGTGTGAATATAGCCACATTGGTTGCGGTTTCTGCTCCAACAGCCTTGGCAATAACCCTGGCAATCCAGGCTAATCTAAATTTAATTGGTTTTGCTCGCCCTGGTCGGCATACTTTTTATACCAAATGTGACAAATAAATAGGAAGGATCTAGTTATGAGCAGTTCTCAAATTAAAAATTTGGTAAGCATGCTTAACCAAATAGCAGATAATAATAATTACAAAAAAACCGATGAAGAAACCGCAAAAATTGTTGCTAATCATATTCAAAGATTTTGGGCCCGCTCAATGCGAGACAGAATGACGCAATATGCAGCAGATGGTGGCCCTGAGCTATCCAATGTGGCGAAACTAGCCTTAGCTCGGTTATAATACTTATCCATATTCATAAGTATCCACTGGGAATGCGTCCCGCTATTTTTGAGTGGGGCAAGGATATGCAGCAATGGTGCTCCCTTTCAAATAGCGAGAAAGCAGCACTAAAATCCTGGGTGCATTCCCTTTGGGCCAATTTAAACGGGCTTACACCAACGTTTCTGGAACTCGAAAGCGTACCCCTATAACTTCATTCCAGCGCCTTGATTAAGTCCCTTTACATTCTCGCCAAGCGATCACTTACTAACACGGATTGGCATAAAGAGTCGCCATAGCACCTTTATTCCTGAAATTACTGACTGTAAAATGAGCCGCATAAAAACAGCTTGAGCAGCCGAGTATGAAAATATTGCTGCAAAGACAAGTAATACCATTCCACCTTAATATCTACTCACTGAGCGATCGAAAATACTTGCTTAGCCGGAGTGTGAATTTTCCTACTCTACTGATAAAACTGTCATTTCCCACTAAAAAAGATTCATTTTTTGTACAGACTGAGTTCTAAAAACGCTTGATTAATATTTTTTGCAACGCTTATTAAAATCTGACTGTGTTTTGAATCAAAATAGACTCAAAATTTAAAATATCGACTTTAGCTGCGCAATGTTAGATAAAGCGAAAGTAGATTTGGCACCACCCTTGAGGAAGGTCTGAGCAACAAAAAGACGGAACTTTTGCTGCTATTTTATAGCACCACAGGGTCCAAGAATTGTTCCCTCAGTAGCCTGTAGTAGGTATCAGGTTATAAAGATGTTTACTTCACTCATAGACAAGATACTGAGTGAAAACGGTATTTAGCGGGTAACTTGTATATGCGTATTCCACTTATTAATCCGATCATAATATCAGCATTCCCGCTGATTATGGCAAAACGGGTTACTCAAAATTAACAATCATTGAGCAATACATAAAATAGCCCTAGGCTGTTCGTCATAGCCTAAAAATGGATTTTTTTGCAACATGCCCAGGATGACAAACAATCGTGCCACGTTCCGATCATCAAAATTGTCAACAACAATGGCCTGCTGCTTTAGGACTACCTAATCCATCTGCAACGTGATATTCCAGTCTTGCAAGTGGGGTGAGAGAATCCTCCATTGTCGAGGGATGATTGATTTACCGCTGATATTTTTTTGGCTGACGCTACGCTATTGGTGGAGACGCTATCAATAATGAGCAATATATGGCTTGCCCTTACTGGAGCATTGGAGCATAAATGATGCCATGAAAACATCTTGGCATAACGGCTTGCGGGACGTAACCCACCTCAAGGTCCTTGCTCAATAGCGATAATCGCTCCATACAG
>JBKEFM010000118.1:0-14250 GCA_046709505.1 Paraglaciecola sp.
TTGCACTAACGATTCCTGGTAACCACGGTACAGCTCTTGCCAGCGCAAGCCGTCAATACTGACCATCAGTAAATTATCAGCACTGTATGCCGGTGTGCTGCACAGCAAGATCAGTAGCAAGGTCCATTGTATTTTACCCTTGGTAAAATCAATCCGCTTCATCATGTTTAATCCTCAATAAGGTCAAATAAAAAGGCGAGCTGACGCTCGCCTTATGGCAAATATTACGGCTAACTAACTGAGGTTAGAATCGAGCCGTTGCATTAAATGCCGCAGTACGTGGTGCACCTATCCACGCCGATTGACCGGCTATGCCACCCAAATAGCTTTCGTCAAAGGTATTGTTGACAGTAAAACGCAGTTCCAGTGAATCCATACCTTGTACTGGCTTATCGATACTCACACCGGCATATAAATCCGTTACTATATACGCTGGAGCGACTTGGGTATTGGCCGCATCGATAAAGCGATCATCAACCCATTTGGTAGAAGCACCCATGAAGTAGTTACCACGGGTCCAATCCGCTGACACTACAGCCATATTTTCAGGTGAACCAAATACGGTATTCCCTGCAGGGAATTCAATCGAACCCTCGGTATACTCTGAATTGTTATAAGTATATGAACCATAAATGGATAATGAATCGCTCACGTTAACGGACAAAGATGCCTCCAATCCTGATGATTCAACCCCACCCACATTGACATAACTACCGTTAGTGCCAATGAGGTAATTAATACCCTCAGGTGAATCAGGCGCAATAAACGTCAGGCGGTCATCAAATTTAATGGTGTAGTAAGTCAAGCTGGCATTGATGTCCCGGGATACAAAGCGCAAACCGAGGTCGATATTTTGTGCGGTTTCAGGTTTAACAGAGGTCAATGTGGATGAATCGCGTTCAAGTACCCCATCTTTAATGGCGGCGAAGTTATCGGCATAACCGGCAAATAACTCCAGGCCATCGACGGGCATGGGCACCACTATCCCAGCCGATAACAAGGTATCGGAATCTGAGTTAACTTTAGCGGTATTAGTGTTATCAAAATTATCCTGACGCTCTAAGTCCACAAAGAATTGCTTGGCACCCAGACTCACAGTCGCCCAGCCCATATCCAGCTCGTCTTGGGCGTACACCATCAAGGTTTCCACCGGGAATTCCCTATCGTACTGTACCCAGTAAGGGGTGTGATCAAATTCATAACTGCTGCGAGAGTCAATGATTTTGGCCCAATCACGGGATTCTTGACGGTTGTAGTCTTCATACCACACACCACCGCGCAGGGTATTATCCATTCCCTGTATTTGCGTAAACCAGGCAAAATCCGCATCAAAACCAAACCGCTCTTTTTTATAATTGGTGTGGCGATATGAACCCACGGGGACGGCACCTTGTTCATAGCAGCCGGGATCATACTGGGGCCCCGCACCGCCATAAGGAAAGGTAATTGAGCTTTGGCAATCGGCTATTGGGTTAAGAGCTTCGCCGGCTTTATTGACAAAAAACAATTGCCCCAATGCGCTGCCACCATAGACGGTATTACCTGATACCAGCTCTGAGTGAGGTTGGCCATCACCGTCAGCCTGAACGTCTACCATATACTGGGGAACCCAATCGCCACGGCCTTCGTTATTGTGGTAGTAAATATTACCTGATACATCCAAATTATCAGTTTTATATTCTGCCTGCAGATAGCCAAACAGATTTTCACGTAAGGTAGACCAACCTTTGCGGTACACTTGATCCACATAAGGAATGCCGGTCCATTCGCTGGTTAAACCGTCAGATTCCGGATTCTGTGCAAACTGAGCCAGGCTTACCCGTTGATAGTTATCTTCGTGGGCATCATCCCAGGAGGCATAACCTTTAATATCAACATTACCCAGCACTGTCATAAATTTAGCCGCCAGATGATCACGTTTATTTTCGGCAGCTTGATTGACCCAATCGGTATTTTCACTGCTTGAGGCGCTGAACCAGGCATAGGTGTCTTTGGCAATTTCACCCGTTTCATAACGTACAAAGTATTTTTGCGCATCAAAACTGCCACCTGACGCACTGATTGTCATGCGCTCGGCAACGCCCGGATCCATAGTGGTAAAGTTTAACGTTCCTCCCAAGGCTTCATTAGAGCGTGAAGCGATATCGCCCGTACCCTGTGAGACTTCAACTGTCCCTAAGTTTTCTGTATCTATATAACGGTTGGCTTTTGCGCCTCCGCCATAGTTAGAATTGCCATTGGAAATCCCATCGATAGTAATACCGATCTGCTGTTCGTCCAGACTCAGCTGAAAACCGCGAATGGATACCGTTGTTGACCAGTCATCTGAGCCAAAGGTATCCCCTTCATTGATAAGAACACCGGGAAGGTTGTCAATCACAGCCAAGACACTGGTTAGGGTACTTTGCTGCTTGGCCATCTCATCTGAGGTTTGGGTATTGGCGTAAGAAACACTTTTACCGACGACTGTTATGGCTTCTATTGCTTTATCATCGGGGGCTTGTTGTGCCAAAGCGCTGGTACTTATCGCCTGGTTGCCAAGGGCAAAGGCAACACACAACGCAAGACGGCTTAGTGTTTTTGGGTTCATTATTGTGGTCCAAGTAAGTAGTGAAGACCGCAACAATATGACTGAATGCTGTGACACATTGATTGATTTTTTATGACGTTTAAAGGACATTTAGAATGTATTTTTATGACAGCAATAGTGAAATTTATATCATTTAAAACAACGATTTACGTCTAATTGGTAAGATCCTCGGAAACTTGGGGCGTGGGAATTCAGCACCAGATCAATTTAGCCGCGAGCAAAATACCACTCCATGTTGAGGTTGGTGGTAACAGCTAAAAAGCCTGGTAACTTAAAAAGCTGGGGGATACCGGGTGCGGCGATTATCCCCAGTGGGTTAACGCATGCCGCGTTTTTCTTTGATCATCTCGTATGCAGCCTGAATATCCTGAGCCTTGGCTTTTGCCATCTCCAATGCTTGTTTGGGCAAGCCTTTGGACACCAATTTATCGGGATGATGCTCACTCATTAATTTGCGATACGCTTTTTTTACGCCTTTATCGTCGTCGTTTTTGTTCACGCCAAGGATTTGGTAGGCATCAGCCAGTGACTGTTGTGCCGAATAAGTCGATTGGCTGCGTTGGCGTGAGCCACCTTGTTGCTGTCCCCGCCCCTGGCGAAAACGCATTTCGGCTTCAAACACCGAAAGCAGATAGAGCAGTTCATTCTGCTTAAACCCTAAATGCCGGGCGACGTCTTCCAGTACTTTTTGCTCGGCTTTTACCAACCTGCCGTCGATATAAGCCGCCTGGATCAGGATCTCTAAAAATACCTGCATAATGTCACGTCGACTATCGCATGACGCCTTAAATTCAAGCAATATTTCTGTTAGTGCAAAATCGGCTTCTTTGCCTTCGCGAAACGCTTGTTGGGCTTCTTTACGAGCATCCTCTTTCAGCCCCATTTGATCCATAAGGGTGCTGGCCATTTTGATCTCGATGTCGCTTACCACTCCATCAGCCTTGGCAACATGTCCCATCACTGAAAACAGGGCATGGAAAAAAACCGCCTGTTTTTTAAAATCATCCTGGCTGGTAAAAAAACCGCTAAAGCCTCCCATTTGATTGAAGTCCCGGCTATATCCTTTATCAAACATATGTCCGACTATAAAACCCAGGATTGCTCCGGGAATACGTCCAAACATAAAACCAAAAATAGTCCCTAAAATTTTACCTATCATAGTGTGCGACTCACTCCATTATATTCAATTGTGCCAGGCGTTGTGGGGTACCAATATCAGTCCACTGCCCAGAGTAGACTTCCCCCCTGACTCGCTCACGTGTGATTGCATCATGCAATACCACGGCCAAACGTAGACGACCGGGTTGGTAAGAAGTAAATAAATCCCGGTGATATAAACCAATACCGCTGAAGGTAAACTGTTGTGCGCTTTGTTGCCCCAAACGACCAGATTCAATGGCGAAGTCGCCAGCGGGATTATGAGGAGGATTATTAACCAACACCAGGTGAGCCAGGTCATTTCCTAAATCGGTGGGTAACATCCTGTAATCATAGTCACAGAAAATATCAGCATTGACCACTGCAAAGGTTGAGTTATCTACACCGGGACATAGCAGTGGTAAGGCATTAATAATGCCACCAGCGGTTTCCAAGGCAGTAGCCTCCGGTGAGTAAATGATCTGCACACCAAAACGATGACCATCTCCAAGATAATCAACTATTTTATGTCCTAACCAAGCATGGTTGATGATAATGCGGCTGAACCCTGACTTTTCAAGAGCTTGGATATGATATTCGATCAGTGGCCTACCATTAATTTTTAGCAGGGGTTTGGGCACCTCGTCAGTCAAAGGACGCATGCGTTCACCTCGCCCTGCCGCCAGGATCATCGCCGTTTTAATGGCCACGAAAAACGTCACCATCAATAGTATGATGTGGGGTTAGTTCAGCCGTGTCTGTTTGCTGCGGTTCACTGTTTTGACTTTCCATCTTTTCTTGCACCTCAGTCAATCGCGGTATGATCTTATGGGTAATTAGCCGTGCAAAAGCCTGGCATTCACTGTACTGCTCGCCTATTTCACACAGATACACCAGGGTACGGGGAATATCGGCTAAATAGTGCCCTTTGCCGTCCCTATGATAAAGACGAGCAAAGATACCACTGGCCTTAATATGGCGCTGCAAACCGGTAAGGTCAAACCAGCGCTTGAACTGCCCAAAAGAATATTGCCCATAATATTGTGTATGCCAGTGGGCAAACCATTTATCTACCCAGGCAGATGGCCAGCGCTGGTAACAATCACGTAACAAGGACACGGCGTCATAGGTGATAGGCCCCCGCACCGCATCTTGAAAATCAATGACCCCTATTTTACCATCATCCAACAACATTAAATTTCTGGAATGGAAATCTCTGTGCACTCCTACTTGGGGCTGAGCAAAAAAATTAGCCCGTAAACAGGAAAAAGTCTGTGCAACAATCAGCTGTTCTTGCGCTGACAACGTCAACTGCAGGTGTACATTGAGAAGCCAATGGGTGAAAATGTCGAACTCTGCCGTTAATAAGTTGTCATCATACTCAGGCAAATTAGCCTGTGATGTGCGGGTGCATAATTGTATACTTGGCAACAACCCCAATGCTTGAGGATATAAATGCTGGCAACTTGTCTGGTCAAGGGCTGCACCGAACAAACGATCACCGAAATCCTGCAAACAGTAAAACCCCTGACGTTTATCATGGGCCAGTACCTGGGGCACTGATAAGCCGTGTTTAGCATAAAGTTCGGCAACTAAAATAAATTGTTGGCTGTTTTCAGACTTTGGAGGGGCATCAACCGCTATGATCGACTGCTTCTGGTATGTAAAACGAAAATAACGACGAAAACTGGCATCTCCGTATACCATCTCCAGTTGTTGACACAAAAAAGGCGTAGAATGATTAATCCAATCCAGCAATTGTGTTTGTCTCTGTGCCAATTTACTCACTTAGGGCCTCATACAATATGCATTTGAATAGTCAAGAATGGCGAAATAAGTCTTTTTTTGCAAGTCCGCTGGTAAATCTCCGTGAAACCCTTAAAATTGGAGCTTAATTACCATGACATCAACTATTATTAGGCTGCATCTTTACCTTAGCGTATGAAAATCAAACAACCTCTAAACCTGTTATTTTTTCTTGTCCCAAGTGGGTTTACCGCTGCCCAGGAATTATGCTCTACCCCAGTAAATACATTCCAGGTAGAGAAAAAACTGCCAAACGGACAGATCAAAGTTATCTCCAAGATAGCGTCGATTCAACAGGATACTTTAGCGGAATTTCAAGGCAAAGTTGAAATTACCAGGGACAATTCACACATTAAGGCTGATAGCGCCAAAATTGATCGTAATACCCAGCAGCTCACAGCAATAGGTGATGTAAAGTATCAGAATCCACAACTGAGTGTTACCAGCCAGGAAATTGTACTCAATACCCAGACTAACCGCCTGGAAATAGCTGACACTGCCTACCAATTTACCCAGTTCAATGCCCGCGGCCTGGCTAAGCAGCTGTTAATCGATGAACAAGAAGGCATCAAACTAGGCGGTGTGACATTTTCCACTTGTCCCACTGGTGATGAAGATTGGTTAATGCGGGCTGATAGCATCCAGGTGCGTCCGGACAGTTCCCGAGGCGTGGCGCACAATGCTTTTTTCTACGTACAAGATATACCGGTATTTTACTTGCCTTACTATTCCTTCCCGGTAACGGACGAGCGCCAGAGCGGCTTGCTGATGCCCAAACCTGGCAGCAGCAGCAGCACCGGCGTGAGCTATGAACAACCCTACTATATCAATCTGGCGGATAATTACGACGCAACGATTACTCCCAGATTAATGTCCAATCGCGGGCTACAGCTAAAAACCGAATTCCGTTATTTGACCATGCAGAGCAACGGCCAGCTAAACCTGGAATATTTGTCCGATGATTCGCAGACCACCTCTGGCGATGCCCGCTACTTTTACCGTTTTATCCACGCTGGGGCATTATCCGAAAATTGGCAACTTAAGATCGATTTTAACGGCCTAAGTGATGATAACTACATAGCCGATCTCGGCTCAGATTATTACAATCAGGCTGATACCCATTTATTTAAGACCCTGGCCGTACATTACTACTCACAGGATCTCAATTTCAGTATGCAGGTAAAAGATTTTGAAATACTCGGGGAACAACAGGACAGCTATCGCGCCCTGCCGGAAATGAAACTTGATTATCAAAGCGACCTGATAGGCCCCCTGGTGTTTGATTTGCACTCGGAGTTGGCGCATTTTGACAACAACGCCGCCGCGAGCCCTACTGCCACCCGAGCACATCTCGCGCCCACATTAAGTTTCCCTTATGCCAATACTTGGGGAGAGTTTTTAGCTGAAACGTCCCTGTTGCATACCTATTATCGCCAGCAGGACAATAACAATAGCTCACTGGACAAAGAAGTGACCCGCACCCTGGGGCAGGCAAAATTATTCGGGGCGCTGGTATTTGAACGTCAATCGAGCTGGTTTAACCAGGATGTGACCCAAACACTTGAGCCAAAAGTACAGTACCTTTATACCAGTTATCAAGACCAGTCTAATATTGGCCTGTATGATACCACTCGCTTGTTTAACAATTTTTCTGGCCTGTTTCGAGGCCAGGAATTTACTGGTCTGGACAGGATCAGTGATAACAATCAAGTTACCCTTGGGATCACGTCGCGCATAATAGATCAAAACAACAGGGAACAATTCAAGCTTAGTCTGGGTCAGATTTTCTATCTTAAAGACAACAAAGTGGCAGCAGCAAGTAAACAGGGCGACCGTTCAGCTCTGGCAGGGGAACTCGATTGGCGCATTGACAGCAAGTGGTTCGCCCACACTGAAATACAGGTTTCGACCCAGACCAATCAGCTTGAAAGAAGTAGTTTGGCCCTTGAATACCAGCTGGCAAGGGATAAAATGCTACAGATGAGTCATCGCTATGTCAGAGACTTATCGGGAGAAAAAATCAGCCAGCTTGGTTTGACCGCCAGTTGGCCTATTACGCCAAACTGGCAGTGGGTGGGACGCTGGTATAGAGACATTGACCGTCATCGCACCATTGAAAGTTACACAGGCGTACAATATGAATCCTGTTGTTGGGCTTTGCGTATTGTCGCCCAGCGTCACTTAACTAGCCGCTTCGATGAAAACGGAGTACAAAGTACAGACGAATTTGATTCGGGCATAGCACTGCAGTTCTTGTTTAAAGGCATGAGCGGCAACAGCTCCGGTTCTGAGATGTTAAGAGAAGGATTATTCGGTTATCGCCAGCCTTATCTGGTAGATTAACCGTTACGACAATATTTACATAACCCAGACACTTCGTGTGTCATTTAAACTAACAAGTAACCATATATATGAAATTATCAGTAGTAACTTTTACCTTTTTGGCTCTTATGTCAGTGACCTTTACCGCCATAGGAAAGCCACAAAAACTGGACAGCGTGGCGGTTATTGTAGACCAGGGCGTGGTGTTAGAAAGCCAGATAGAAGAGCTGGTGCTAACCGTTAAACGTAATGCCGCTATCAATAACCAGACCCTGCCATCGGATAGGGCTTTGCGTACTCAAGCTATTGAGCGCCTAATCCTCGACAGCCTGCAAAATCAGACCGCACAGCGTATGGGTATTCAGATCAGCGATCCCCAGCTAGAGCAAACCATAGGCAATATTGCCCAGGAGGACGGCATATCCCTGGCCCAATTACGGGACAAACTCGCAGCTGACGGCGTGAGCTACGAAGTGTACCGTGAACAAGTGCGCAATGAACTGATCACCGGTGAAGTGCGTCGGGCCAATGTGCGTCGCCGCGTATACATCACCCCCCAGGAAATAAGCAATCTGGTAACATTAATTGATGAACAAGATGGCCAACAGGCAGAGTTCCACTTAGGGCATATCCTGATTGCTTTCCCCCCCGAGCCAACAGACGAAGATGTGAGCAAGGCCCGGGAAACTGCGAAAAAGGTTATTGAGCTGTTGAATAATGGCTCAGAATTCGCAAAAATTGCCACCGCATCATCATCGGGCTCCAAAGCATTGGAAGGAGGTGACCTGGGTTGGATGAACATCAACTCCATGCCGACCTTGTTCGCCGAAGCCGTACAGAGCCAGGTTAAAGATGTCCTGATTGGCCCCATCCGCAGTGGTGCAGGTTTCCATATATTAAAAATCCTGGATACCCGAGGTATCGAACGGATCGAAGTGGCTGAATTAAAATCCAGGCATATATTGATCAAGCCCTCGGTCATTTTAAGTGATGAAAAAGCCGAGCAAATGTTACGTGATTTTAGAAAACAGCTCCTGGCGGGTGAAGCCGATTTCGCCGAGCTGGCCAAACAGCACTCTGCGGATCCTGGCTCAGCTTTGCGCGGTGGAAATCTTGGATGGGCTGACCCAAATACCTACGTGCCCGCTTTTAAAGACGCCCTGGCCAAGTTGGAAATTGACGAAATTAGTCAACCTGTGCGTTCACGACAACATGGCTGGCACCTGATACAACTGACCGGCAAACGCATTGAAGATGCCACCCAAAAACGCAAAGAAGACAAAGCTTATCAGTTATTGTTCCAGCGTAAGTTTGGCGAAGAAACAGAAGCCTGGCTCAAAGAAATGCGTGACAGTGCTTATATTGAAGTACTCGCCCAAAAAGACAAAAGCTAGATAATAATGAGCCTTAAACTTGCCATTACTGTGGGTGAACCTGCCGGTATCGGTCCAGACTTGATTGTGGCATTGGCGCAACAAGCCTGGCCGGCACAAATGGTGGTGTTCGCCAACGGTGACATGCTTAAAGCCCGGGCTAAATTGTTAAACTTGCCACTGCAGTTATTGGAATATCACAATACAGACCAGCCACTGCAAGGCCCTGGGCAACTCTATTGGGTTGATATTGCGATTAATTCGCCGGTAGAACCGGGCACGTTAAACAGCGAAAATAGCGCTTATGTCGTTGAAACCCTGCGCCAAGCCTGCCAAAAAAATATTGATGGCGAGTTTGATGCTATTGTCACCGGCCCGGTGCATAAAGGCATCATCAATCAAGGGGGTATTCCCTTTAGCGGCCATACTGAATTTTTTGCCCAGCAAGCCAATAACAGTGATGTGGTGATGATGCTGGCCACCGAAGGCTTGCGTGTGGTGTTAGCCACCACGCACATTCCTCTGGCTGACGTATCCAAAGCTATTACCCAGGAACTGCTCAGCAAGGTAATTCATATAGTGAATGCGGATCTGCGCAGCAAATTTGCTATCAAACACCCCCATATATTTGTCTGTGGACTCAATCCCCATGCAGGTGAAGACGGACATCTTGGACGTGAAGAGATTGATACCATCATTCCTGCGCTGAACAAATTGCGTGCCCAAAATATCAGGCTCACGGGGCCCTTACCTGCAGATACCATGTTTAACCCCAAGTACTTGGGCCAGGCCGATGCGGTGTTAGCTATGTATCACGATCAGGGCTTACCCGTACTTAAATACAAAGGTTTTGGTAAGGCGGTAAATATAACCCTCGGCTTACCTTTTATTCGCACCTCAGTTGACCATGGCACTGCCCTGGATTTAGCTGGTACCGGCCGAGCCGACACAAGTAGTTTCGCACTCGCCATTAAGGAAGCCATTTCGTTGGCAAAAATAAAATAATGAGTAAACAATATCTTGGCCATACGGCCCGTAAACGCTTCGGTCAGAACTTTCTCCATGACGACTATGTTATCGATCAAATTGTCACTGCCATTAATCCACAAAAAGGTGAAAACGTAGTTGAAATCGGCCCGGGGTTAGGTGCCCTAACTGAGCCAGTTTGTGAAATACTTGATAAATTAACTGTGGTAGAACTGGATCGTGATTTAGCGGCGCGATTGCGCACCCATCCCTTTATGTCCAGTAAATTGACCATCATCGAAAGCGATGCACTGAAGTTTGATTTTAGTACACTTTTTAGTGAAGGACAGGCCCTCAGGGTATTTGGAAATTTACCCTACAATATTTCAACACCTTTAATGTTCCATTTATTTTCTTTTGCCCACAAAGTGCAAGACATGCATTTTATGTTGCAAAAAGAAGTAGTTAACCGTTTGGCCGCCAGCCCAGGGAACAAAAATTATGGACGGCTGTCTGTTATGGCACAGTATCATTGCCATATCATTCCTGTACTTGAAGTGCCGCCGGAAGCCTTCAATCCGCCTCCTAAAGTCGATTCAGCCATCGTCAGGCTTATGCCGCACAAACAAAAACCGGTGACGGTGATCAATGAAGGAGTGTTGCATAAAATATGTGCCCAGGCATTTAACCAAAGACGCAAAACTATTCGCAACAGCTTAAAAGATAGTTTAAGTGACGTGCAGATAAAATCGCTGGATATCGATCCTAATTTACGTGCAGAAAATTTGTCCTTGGCGCAATTTGGCCGCTTAGCGGATCTTGCTGTTGAGGCTAGGGAAGAATAAATGAATGAATTGACCCCTGTTACCGAGATCATCAAAATTGATGTACAGACTCGCTACCTTACAGAGCATCTAATAGAAGAAGAACCAAAATTCGCATTTGCCTATAAAGTCAGCATCACCAATCAAGGCGATACTGACATGCAATTAATCAACCGTTATTGGTTAATTACCGATGGCAATGGTAAAGAAACCGAAGTTAAAGGCCCGGGAGTAGTAGGGGAACAACCCGTCATCTCTCCTGGGATTAGCTTTCAATATACCAGTGGTGCGGTGCTGGATACACCAGTAGGGTCCATGCAAGGTTATTACGAGATGCAAGACAAATTCGGGAAGTTATTTAAGGCACCCATTGATATTTTTCGTTTGGCTGTGCCGAACTTAATCAACTAAAGCCTTAATGCCAAATATGACTGACTCCCTACAAAACCACAGCGGGCTGATGATGATGAGTGCCGGTCGCATATCGGCGAGATTACATGACTGACTATGTGGTGGGTGACATACAAGGCTGCCTTAGCGGCCTGAAAAAATTACTCGCCATGGTCGATTTTGATCCCCAAGTAGATAAACTCTGGTCTGTAGGGGATATGGTTGCCAGAGGCCCGGAATCATTGCAAACCTTGCATTATTTATACGATTTAGGTGACAGTTTTGAGACTGTGCTGGGTAATCATGACTTACATTTGCTGGCTATCTACTGTGGCTTTAAGAGCGCTAAACCTGAAGATAAACTCGATGATCTGGTAACGTCTCCCGATTTTCCCAAATTTATTCACTGGTTACGGACAAAGCCCCTGGCGCTGAGTATTAATCAGGACACTTTACTTGCCCACGCAGGTCTTTACCCCCGCTGGTCAATGCAAAAAGCCATGGACTTAAGTCTTGAAGTCTGCGAGCAACTACGGGGTGAAAATTGGCAGGCACTTATTGCCAATATGTACGGGAATACACCCACCCGTTGGACAAAAGATTTGCAAGGGATGCCGCGCTGGCGGTTTATCATCAATGCCTTGACACGTATGCGCTTTATTGAAAAAAACAATCATCTGGAATTTAGCTGTAACTTGTCGCCACAAAAAGCGCCGCAAACATTAACCCCATGGTTTACTGTACTCAATAAAAAATTACTGCCGCAGCAAAAGGTACTATTTGGGCACTGGGCAGCCTTAAAAGGCGCTACCCACTCCGCCCGATTTATCGGCCTGGATACCGGTTACGTATGGGGTGGAAGTATGACCCTATACAACCTGTCTAGCGGACAAATCGTTAGCATAGCATCTCATTAGCGCTGATTGACTGGCAAGAGGGTAAATGCTTATTCAATGATCACGGTCTTGCAGACCGGCTTTAATATGGTATTACAGTAGTCAGTTACCATAACTGTAAACCTTTACTTCCATGGAATAGTCACCATGGCAACCACATTCAGGCCATCGAGGTTGATACTCATTCAAGTCGTCAATAACCCCCATTTGAAATAGCGCGGGCTCAATCCGGGATATGAAACGTCCACTGGTATCGTGTATAACTGTCATTCCGCACTTGAAAAAATCATTTTTTGTACAAACTTAGTTCTAAAAACACTCGATTAATATTTTTTTGGCAACGCTCAGTAAAAACTGACTGTGTTTTGAATGAAAATAGACTCAGAATTTAAAATATCGACTTTAGGTGCGGAATGACAGATAAGAATTTCATTCTCAAATAAACCTTATTTTTAGGACTCTCCAGTCTGGCAGTAGCAAATTTTTTAATCTATTCCCAGCTCTGGCTGGGCCCGCGATAACTGCTCGCCCCTTAAAAACAGCGCATCTAATAATAAATAGCTGACTTTTGTTGTTTGACGAACAGCGTCAATATTAAAAAAGGGATGAGCAAGAACGTCAACAGACAGGCTATTATACCCATCCGTATTCATAAGTACCCACTCAGAATGCGTCCAGTTTTTTTAAGTAAGGCGTCGTTGCAGGAATGGCCGCTTCCTTTCATATAGCGAAAACGCGGAGCTAAAATCATTGGTGCATTCACTTTGGGCGGGGTTTAAACGGGCTTACTCTGCGTTGATCGAACTCGAAAAGAGCACCACTATTACTTCACAAAAAGGAGTATAAAATAACAGTCGTAATCTGTGGTCAAATGACTGTTCTTCGCTCAAAAAAATACGAAAAAATCCCCTGCCAGACCTTGCCCATAATAAATTATTTTTTTCATCATGTTAGCTAATGTAACCTGCTGAACTGTCGATAGTACAAAAGAGACTAAAAAGGGTGATCTACTATATTTTTTGATATTTAATTTAGTGTATGAATACCCAACAGTGCCCATTAAATAACAAACAATACATAAAACCAGGCTCAGTTTTTGAGCCCTTGACCTTACCTATGCCGGACTATTAGCCGCATATTGAAAGTATTAAATTGGAGACTTCAGATGAAAATAACCGTTGCTATGCGCATAGTAGGTGGCTTTGCTGTTATTACTTCGCTGCTTATCGTCATGGGTATTTTTTCCCTTACTACCCTGGACAGTATTGACAATGCAACTGAAGAAGTAAGCAATTTAGCCCTGCCTACGGTCAGTGGCAGCAGTCAACTGAAAGTTTCATTTTTAAATATGGGCCGCATCACAACCGAGGCTTATTACGAAACCAATCTTGAGGCTTTAAGCACCAAACTTAGTGCACTGACAACCAGTCAGGGTAATTTCGAACAGGAGTTAAATACCCTAAAGATTGTGCTGAATCGAGAAGCTGGGCTTAACGATTTGCTGGCTGAAGTCGACGCTATTTATGATGATTATAAAAATAATGTATTGTCTATGTTTGCCAACCGAAAATCCGACCTTTCATTTCGCAATAAAGCTCTTGAGCAACTCAATTCAATAGAAAACAACGCTGATGACACTTCAACCCTTATTCTGGATTTCGCTGATATGGCTGATGTACAAAGTACTCCCCAGCTTACCAAAGCTGCTGAAATAGCCAACACCCTGGAAACTAGGTTGATGACCTTGATCAATGTCGGTACCGAGTATATCAAAACCCAGAATTTGGTCCGTGCTAATACCATAGGTAATGAAGTTGAGATAGTCATAGAGCAGATAAGAGAAATTGTCGGTGACATGCAAGATACTGCCGGTAATCGCGATAGTAACGATATGCTGAACGAGATTTATCAAATGACAGCAACGGTAACAAATGTTGCCACCTCCT
>JBKEFM010000119.1:0-14231 GCA_046709505.1 Paraglaciecola sp.
ATGGCTAACGGCTAAGGTAATATATATGACACAACATAATGAAAAATTAACAGGATCATCCCCCGTTAATGACAATTTATTTGCCAAACAGACCCACCTTGCCCTGGAAAATTTTGCCATCAGTGGTTTGCATATGCCCCCGGCCTTTATTCATGCTCTGGGTTTGCTTAAGGCCACAGCGGCCCAAACTAACGGCGAATTGCAGTTACTGGATAAAGCCATGGCTATCGACATCCAGCGCAGTGCAATGGAGGTGGCCAGTGGTCAGCATGACAAGCAGTTCCCGCTAGACATCTTCCAGACCGGCTCTGGAACCAGTACCAACATGAATGCCAATGAGGTGATTGCCACCTTGGCTACGGCCAAACTCGGTCAAGACGTAAACGCCAATGATCATGTGAATATGGGGCAAAGTTCAAATGACGTGATCCCCAGCTGTATTCATATCAGCGGAGCTTTGGGGATCAAACAAAAATTGTTGCCGGCCCTGGAGACCTTGCGTAAAGCTATCGAAGGGAAAAGCCTGTCCTATCAAGATACGGTCAAGACTGGCCGTACTCATCTAATGGACGCCATGCCCATTACACTGGGCCAGGAACTCGGCGGCTGGGCCCACCAAATCGAACAAGGTATCAATCGTTTGAACCAGGCCCTACCCCGTTTATGTGAGTTAGCAATAGGGGGGACTGCCGTCGGTACCGGGATCAACACCCATGACAATTTTGCAAAATCTGTATGTGATAAACTCGCTCATGCCACCGGGGTTAATTTTATTCCCAGCCCGAATTATTTTGCTGCTATCAGTAGCCAGGATACCGCCGTTGAAATAAGCGGACATCTGAAAACCCTGGCCGTTAGCCTGATGAAAATCAGCAATGATTTGCGCTGGATGAACAGTGGCCCCGTTGCAGGACTGTCAGAGATTTCTTTGCCTAAATTACAGGCCGGTAGCAGTATCATGCCTGGTAAGGTGAATCCCGTTATACCAGAAGCGGTTACTATGGTTTGTGCCCAGGTAATAGGTAATGACACAACCATTACCGTGGCAGGCCAGTCCGGAAATTTTCAACTCAATACTATGCTACCTGTGATTGCCTATAATTTGTTGCAAAGCATCGAAATTTTAGCTAATTCAGCCGAGTCACTATCAGCCAAAGCCATAATTGGACTCAGAGCAGACAAGCAAAAGATGGCTCAACGCCTGACATTGAATCCTGTTTTGGTGACGGCCCTTAATGCCCGAGTCGGTTATGAAAAAGGTGCGGAAATCGCTGAAGCAGCCTATTTGCAGGAGCGTCCTGTATTAGAAGTCGCACTGGAAATGACCAACCTCAATAAAGAAGAACTTACCCGTATGCTGGATCCAAAAAACATGATCTGATAATTTGTGGCCAATCGTTAGGCATGATTGGCCACTTTTGTCTGACTTAGTGGGACGAAATAGGGTGATGATCTCATAAACCTGTCAGTGATGAGTTCACTCACTGAGTTAAAAAGACCTCCTGGGCAATGTTTCTCTTGACTATTAGCTGAAACATTTGTTTCATAGTAATCACCTAATCACCTAATCTATGCGCTTTTTTTATGACTCAGCAACTTTCTCCTTATATTCTTAAGGTAGATGACCATACCGGCCTGCCCAATCAGCCATTATCTGGTCTCAAACTGGCGGTAAAAGACTTGTTTCACATCAAGGGACTACCGACATCTGCAGGCAATCCAGATTGGTTGCGCACGCATCCAATCCCCCAGGAAACGTCGCCTGTAGTAAGCAAACTACTGGCTAATGGGGCAACCCTGGTTGGCAAAACCATTACTGATGAATTGGCCTATAGTTTAAACGGGCAAAATATTCATTACGGTACTCCGGTTAATATGTCGGCAACCACCAGACTGCCAGGTGGTTCATCCAGTGGTTCGGCAGCATCGGTAAGTGATAAAAGCGCAGATATAGGATTAGGCACAGATACCGGTGGCTCTATTCGGGTACCCGCCAGTTACAATGGTCTGGTTGGCCTGCGCACCACCCACGGGTTAGTCAGTACACAGCATATGGTTGGCTTAGCCCCGAGCTTTGACACAGTAGGCTGGATGACCCGCGACCTGCATACCCTATCCAGAGTAGCAGACGTATTGTTGACAAAGACCCATAAGCCTCAGGGGATATCCCTGTCAGACTTTCAATTTGGCACAGCCTGCGAGTTAGTCAGCCAATGTGAGCATAGTGCCTCACTACCTGCTTGGTATAAAAATGTAATAAACCAGCAGCACGCTTTGCAACACAGTCTGGGAACAGAAATACTCACATCCGCCAGCGCCACTTTTAAAGTGCTGCAAGGCTTTGAAATTTGGCAGACCCACGGTCAGTGGATCCTCCAGCACCAGCCTTGTTTTGCCCCCGATATCCACGCCAGACTGCTTTGGTGTAAAAGCTTAACCGAGCAGGACCGCCAGGGTGCTGTGCAACAACGCCTGATATTTGAAAAGCACATAGCGGGCGTGTTCACCCAGTGTGATATTATTTTTGTACCCACTACCCCCGGGCCTGCACCTTTATTGACTACACTACCGGGTGAATTGGCTACCTATCGCCAGAACTTGATGAATATGACCTGCATAGCAGGCTTGTGCGGTTTACCTCAACTTCATATTCCTGGGGGCGTACACCAAGATGCACCGGTGGGGTTTTCATTGATTGGACCAAAAAATAGCGATAAAACCCTTATCGAATTAGCTAAAATGCTTACAGAGAAAACAATATGACAACATCCTATCCCGTGGCTTTTACCGCTCCCCATTATGCTGCCAGCCAAGCAGGACAAAATATTTTACAACAAGGGGGCAGTGCTATTGAAGCCATGGTTGCTGCTGCAGCTTCCATTTCAGTGGTATACCCCCATATGAACAGCTTGGGCGGTGATGGCTTCTGGTTGATCAGTGAACCAGGTAAGGCCCCCATCGCCATTGATGCCTGTGGTGTGGCTGCTGCTAAGGCCAGTCTTGACTATTACCAGGGGCATGGGGCTATTCCCAGTCGCGGAGCCAAAGCGGCACTGACCATGGCCGGGGCCGTTGCAGGTTGGCAAAAGGCACTGGACATCAGCCATAGCTGGCAACCTGGCATCGCCCTTAGTGAGCTACTTGCACCAGCTATAGGCCAGGCCGAATGGGGAATTGAAGTCACCCAGAGCCTGCAAGATGCCAGTGAGAAAACCTTTGCAGAATTGTCGACCCTGGCCCACTTTGAACAATTTATGATTAAAGGCAAGCGTCTTAAAAAAGGTAAAATACTAAAACTACCCGCTATCGCCAAAACATTAACCACTCTGGCTGAGAATGGCCTGGATGATTTTTACCATGGGGTAATTGCCAACGCATTGGCTGAAGATTTACAAGCAGCCGGATCGCCTATAACACTGGCCGACTTTAATGCCTATCAAGCCCAAGTAGTAAAGCCCCTGTGCGTGCAAACTTCCGTTGGCACGTTATTCAACCTGCCTGCCCCCACACAGGGCATTGCCTCGCTGATCATTCTGGCACTATTTGATCGGCTACAGCATCAGGCTAAAACAGAAGCCGATTTTGTGCATCTTATCGTGGAGTGCACCAAACAGGCCTTTTTGGTACGCAATAGCCAAGTAACTGATCCTGGCAAAATGACCGGCAACCTGGAAGACTTTCTGACAGATAAGGCCCTGGATACCATGCAGGCCAATATCAGTCTGGAAAAAGCCTTACCCTGGCCTGACGAAGCTAAGCAGGGAGATACGGTATGGATGGGAGCCTGCGATGATCAGGGCCGTATGGTCAGTTACATTCAAAGTATTTACTGGGAATTTGGCAGCGCCATTGTGTCCCCGCAAACGGGCATAGTATGGAATAATCGTGGCACGTCGTTCTCCTTAACACCTGATTCACTGCAGCAACTTACCCCAGGGTTAAAACCCTTTCATACCCTTAATCCGGCCTACAGCGAACTAAACGATGGCAGACGTATTAGCTACGGCACCATGGGCGGTGAAGGTCAGCCTCAAACTCAAGCGGCGATATTTGCGCGCTACGTCTATCAACAGAAATCTCTGGTTGAGTCCATTAGCCTGGGACGTTGGCTGTTAGGACGTACATGGGGAGACGAGAGTCATAATCTGAAAATTGAAAGTGATTTAGCCGCCCAAATACAAACTGATCTGGCCGCCCGTGGCCACGACATTGCTACTGTTGCGGCCTGTAATGAATTAATGGGACACGCAGGTGCCGTGGTGGTAAGGGCAGATAAGTCTGTGACCGCCGCCAGCGATCCCCGCAGCGACGGCAGAGCCATAGCCGGCCACCGTAATGTTTAACTGCATATTGAGAAAGAAAACCTCATGGACTTAATTTTACAAAACCTGCCGACTATTGGTGCGTTGGCCTGTACAGGTGTGTTTGCAGGCTTATTAGCTGGTTTACTGGGCGTCGGTGGAGGGATTGTTATCGTGCCTGTGCTGTTTTTCTTGTTTCAAAATTTTGGTGTCAGCCCACAAAGCGCCATGTTGATCGCCACTGGTACCTCACTGGCGACGATTATCCCCACCTCTGTAAGCTCTATTCGCTCTCATGCTAAAAAGGGCAATGTCGATAACACGTTATTAAAAAGTTGGGCATTATTTATTTTACTCGGTGTATTGCTTGGCAGTGGCTTAGTGACCAAAGTTGACGGACGGTGGTTAACGACCCTGTTTGGGGTGATAGCTACCCTTTCAGCCCTCAATATGCTGTTTCGTAGCCATAAGTCCGCCATAGCGCAAAGCTTACCGGGTGCTAAGGGGCAATCTGTTATCGCCGGTTGCATTGGTTTTTTCAGCTCTATGGTGGGCATTGGAGGAGGCACCCTGTCGGTTCCTATTCTCACCATGTACAACTACCCGGCGCACAAAGCTGTGGGTACGGCCGCCGCCATAGGGCTGCTTATTTCACTACCCGCAGCCCTCACCCTGCTTATTTTTGGCACCACACCCGGTGACGCACCCATAGGCACCATAGGGTTAGTCAATTTGGTGGGTTTTGTCTGCATCGTGCCTTTAACCGTTCTTTTTGCCCCCGTAGGGGCCGGTATTGCGGCAAAACTGGACGGTAATTTACTGAAGAAAATTTTTGCGGTGGTGCTATTGATCACGGGTGTGCGCATGCTGGCACAACTCTTTATCTAAGCCTGATGGCCACCCTGACATGTTCATTATTTAACACACAGATATTATCAAATTGGAGTACCACCACGTGAAATTGTTAACCCCTCCCCCTCGTTTATTGATGGGCCCCGGTCCGATAAACTGTTATCCCCGGGTACTCAATGCTATGTCGACCCAATTGATTGGCCAGTATGATCCTGTTATGACCGGTTATATGAACGAAGTGATGGCCTTGTATCGCGACGTATTTAAAACCAGTAATCAGGCGACCCTGTTAATAGATGGCACATCACGAGCAGGGATAGAGGCGGTGCTGGTCTCTTGTATCGAACCGGGTGATAGGGTCTTAGTGCCTATTTTTGGTCGGTTTGGCCATCTGTTAAAAGAAATCGCTGAACGAGCAGGCGCCGAAGTGCATTGCATCGAGGCTCCCTGGGGAGAAGTCTTTGCTCCCCAGCAAATCGAAGATGCTATTAAAAAAGTGAAACCTAAATTATTGGCCTTGGTGCAGGGCGACACCTCAACCACTATGTTGCAACCCCTGGACCAGCTAGGTGATATTTGTCGTCGTCATGATGTGTTGTTTTATGCTGACGCGACGGCCTCTATTGGTGGCAACCGCTTTGAAACAGATCAGTGGCAACTCGACGCCGTATCAGTTGGCTTGCAAAAATGTCTGGGCGGCCCAAGTGGCAGTGCCCCCATTACGTTAAGCCCACGTTATGTGGAGCGGGTACGCGGCCGCCAACATATTGAAGCCGGTATTAAAGCGGCCCACCACAGCGCTGGCACTGGCAGCCGCATACGCTCTAACTACTTCGATATCCCCATGATCCTTGATTACTGGTCAGATGAACGTCTCAATCATCACACTGAAGCCACGTCCATGTTGTACTGTGCCAGAGAGTGCGCAATCAATCTATTGGAGGAAGGCCTGGACCAGTCTATCGCCCGTCATCAATTGCATGGCAAGGCTATGCTCGCAGGCATAAAGGGGCTAAACCTTAAACCTTTCGGGGATTTGCAACATAAAATGCACAATGTGGTGGGGGTACATATTCCCAAAAATATCGATGGTGAAAGCATTCGCCAACAACTGCTTATGGATTTTAATATTGAGATTGGTACCAGTTTTGGCCCGTTACAGGGCAAAATTTGGCGCATCGGTACCATGGGCTATAACGCCCGCCAGGATGCCGTTTTTCATACCTTACAATCGTTGGGATCCCTTCTTCGCCGCGCTGGACATAAGTTAACCCCAGGTGAAGCCATCGACAGCGCTTATGATATCTACAGTGAGCAAGTATAATGGACATTTTTAACCGCTATGCCGTTCAGGCCTATGATCGCTGTGAGTTGCTGGCCAATATAAGTCAGGATCCCGCCTGTGTGGACAGACGTTATCTTACCCCCCAACACCAACAGGTGAATCAGCAGGTTGCCTTGTGGATGCAACAAGCTGGCATGAAGGTATGGCAGGACGAAGCCGGCAATCAATGGGGCCGCTACACCAGTAACACCCCAAATGCGCAAACTGTGGTTATCGGCAGTCATCTCGATACTGTGCCCAATAGCGGTAAGTACGACGGTATCTTGGGGGTAATGACAC
This sequence comes from Paraglaciecola sp., assembly GCA_046709505.1. Classification (GTDB taxonomy): domain Bacteria; phylum Pseudomonadota; class Gammaproteobacteria; order Enterobacterales; family Alteromonadaceae; genus Paraglaciecola. The sequence continues at coordinate 6,778 of JBKEFM010000119.1, forward strand.
CCTTGAGCCTGATCCAGTATTTCCACGATAATCAGGTAGCCTTGCCTTATCACCTGGAATTAGTCGGCTTTGGCGATGAAGAAGGCACCCGCTTTGGCGCTACTTTACTGGGCAGCTGCGCAGTGGCCGGAACCTGGCAAGAGCGATGGGCCACCCTGGAGGATGAAAACGGGATCAGTCTGGCCCAAGCCATGGGTGATTTCGGTTTAGATATCAATCACATCAAAAATGCCGGGCGCGGGGATCATAGTATATCCAGCTTTATTGAATTTCATATTGAACAGGGCCCGGTACTGGAAGACCAGGACTTGGCGGTAGGTATTGTCAGCGGTATAGCTGGGGCCAACCGTTTTTCCATTAACATTACCGGTCAGGCCGGTCATGCCGGTACTGTGCCTATGTCTATGCGTAAAGATGCACTGGCAGCATCAAGCGACATGATCCTAGCCATAGAGCGTATTGCCCGCTCACAAGACATAGTCGCGACTGTGGGTCACTTGCAATGCAAATCAGGGGCAGTCAATGTAATTTGCGGAGAGACGGCGTTTAGTCTGGATATTCGTAGCACAGACGATGAACATAAAGATAAAGTCGTTGGCTTGATCATCGATGAAATAACCTTAATTGCCAAGGGGCGAAAAGTAGATATTGATATCAAAGCTACCCATCAGGCCCATGGGGTAAAGTGTGACCAACAACTGCAAGTAAAACTGGCTAATGCCTTAAAAGCCAGTGGCATCGAACCCTACACCCTAAGCTCTGGAGCCGGTCATGATACTATGGCCATGGCTAAAATCTGTCCTGTGGCGATGTTGTTTATGCGCTGTGAAAAGGGGATCAGTCATAACCCAGCAGAGGCAGTGAGTATCAGCGATATAGCGGTCGCCACCCAGGTACTAGCAGAATTTTTAGTTAACTACTGAGTCACTTAATTACATGCCTGTGTATTTTACTCAGGCTGGGCTAGTGGCAATCTGTGTGATTGGGTGACAACACGAGCACAGAGTTAATAATGCTTAAAATAGGATCATGTAAGATGTACTTACTCTGTGACCTCGGTGGTAAATTATTTTTTGTCATACCATAGCGTGTATAGCTAGCCCTGAGTGGTCTGCATAGGTATGCTTGATTATCATGTTAAACAATGCCTTTATTGGCTGGCAGTCATCAACCCAATGCAGCGATATTCATTAAATACTGCCTTCGCTTTCCACCACCAGTATTCTGGCTTCTCCTACAGGACAAGCCACATGTTGCGTACCCTGTGACGCATAAAATATATCCCCCGTATTGAGCAGGACACTGGCGACCACATTGTTTTCCATGTATTGCATTTCTACCATACCATCGAGTACCACAAAGACTTCTTCGCCTTCGTTGGTATGCCATTTATAAGGTTCATTTGTCCAATGTAACCTGGTGGTAATACCGTTCATATTAGCAATTTTTTTTGCGCCCCAGGGAAGATCGGCGGTAAATTTTTTGCTGCGTATTATTTCCATATTTCTCTCAAGTTTGCTTTTTGCTGCTATGGCCTGTTCATGGTAAATCGCTGAGCGTCATCAACCGTAAAATAATCGCCGGCGCCACCACCACGTAGCACTGGTTGTGCGGCCCCGGTATGGTATATGCCATTTTCAAGATAGACATTGGCTATATGCACGCCAACCACTTCACCAAAAACCATCCAGGTATCAAGGGGTTTTTTATTTGCGCCGGTTAATTGAATAAGTTGTGATAAGCGGCATTCAAAGGTCACCGGACTGGCTGCAACATGAGGTACAGATATGATCTTCGAGGCTTTAGTTTCAAGACCCGCTAATACAAATTCGTTAATATCTGGTGCGGCACCAGCGGAGGTTTTATTCATAGCCTGGGCAAGGGGCTTGGTCACCAAATTCCAGCAAAACTCGCCGGTTTTTTCAATGTTTCGCACCGAATCCTTATAGCCAATACTGGAAAATCCGACGACAGGAGGTTGATAGTTAAAGGCATTAAAAAAACTGTATGGCGCAAGGTTTAGATTACCGTCTTCATCCTGACTGGATATCCAGCCAATAGGCCGGGGAGCGACCAGGGCATTAAACGGATCATGGGGCAAACCATGACCATTTTGCGGTTCGTAAAAATAGCAATTATGTGGCAAAATTTATCCTTACAAAAGGGGGATAGAAAGGCCATCACCCAGAGGGAACAATTTTTTGATTATACCGCCTGTCTTGTTATTTTTTATACAACTTTTTAATTTGACGAGTATTTTAATGACCAAATATTGACCATCCAGTACGCTGAACCAACATTTCCAGGGCCTCGGTTCCCAGTTTACTGTTACCAATTTTATCCAGCCCCGGTGACCATACGGCAATAGAAGCCTTCCCCGGGGCTATGGCCAAAATGCCGCCCCCTACTCCACTTTTACCCGGCAAACCGACGCGAAAGGCAAACTCTCCTGAACCATCATAATGGCCGCACATTAACATCAGAGAATTAATCCGCCTGGCTCTGCGCTCAGGTACGACTTGTATTCCCGTGCAATGATCCCTGCCGTTGGATACCAAAAACGTCCCGGCTGTAGCTAATTGTTCACAATTCATAGAAATAGAACAATGATGGAAATAGGTTCCCAAGACATTGTCTACCGGATTACGTAAACGTTTAAAGGAATCCATAAAATGGGCCAGAGCGGCATTTCTACTACCGGTGAGCAATTCAGATTTCACCACTTTTTCGTCAATACCTATCGTGTCATCATCGGCTAAAAATCTGATAAATTGTAATATTTCGGCCAGGGCAACTTTGGGCTCATTGCCCCCCATAACCGCATCAGAAATGACGATGGCACCGGCATTAATAAAGGGGTTACGGGGTATGCCGGCTTCATGCTCCAGTTGCACGATAGAGTTAAACGGATCCCCCGATGGTTCTCGGCCAACCCGGGTCCAAACTTCATCACCCAATTTGCCCAGGGCAATAGTCAAGGTAAATACTTTAGAGATACTTTGAATTGAAAACAGCGTTTTGGCGCACCCTGCACTGTACATTTTACCATCTTGCATGACCATACTAATGGCAAACTGATCCGGGTCCACGCAGGCTAATTGGGGAATGTAGTCGGCCACTTTACCGCGCTCGGTGCGACTTGCCATTTCGCAGTATATTTCATCTATAATATTTTGCACGCCACCCCACTTTTTATTGTTAATTGACTCAGAAATTTAATGCGCTACCCGATCATTTAGACAAAAAATGCATTAGAACAACGGCTGGCCGAGCTCAAAATATTGGTTAATGCCACAGATCTTATCATCTGGGTGATGATTAACATAAATGACTGACGTTGTTTGCGACTCACAGATGCGTTCGATTAAACGTAATACACGCTGGCGGTTCAAGTCATCTAAGCCGTTACATGGCTCATCCAGTATTAACAGAGCTGGGTGTTTAACCATGGCCCTGGCAACCAGGCACAAACGCTGATCGCCAAAGGATAATTGCTGAAAAGGTTGATCTTCACTGGCAACTAACCCGATTAATATTAACCATTGTTGTGCCAGTCCGCGCTGCTCTAAAGTGGGTTGACGATACAAACCAATGCTATCGAAGAAACCCGACAGAATAACATGTAAGACACTACAATTTACCCGATGAGCGAGATGTAAAGCGTTAGATAACAAGCCAATATGTTGTTTGATATCCCAGATACTTTCACCGCTTCCCCGCTGGTAACCAAACACCTGGATATCATTGCTATAACACTGTGGGTGATCGCCGGTTATCAACTGCAATAAACTGGTTTTACCCGAACCGTTGGGTCCGCTTAACTGCCAATGCTGGCCACAATCAATTTGCCAGTTCAAATTTTCAAACACTTTTTTACCCGGATGGATAACGGTGACACTATTGAGTGAAACAATGGCACAACCTGGCTTAAAATGGTTACGCGTAACCGTGGTGTCGGGTTCAGGCAAGACCATTTCAGTATGTTGCAGGTGGACAAGTTGTCGCAACAGCTGACGCTGCTGAGGATTATCATCATCCACCGTCAGGGCCAGTTGTCCGTCTTCGACAAAGGCATAATGGCGCACGAAATCCGGCACTTCTGATAATCGATTAAATACCATTATCATGGTGACAGACGATGCTAACTCATTCAGAAGCACCGTCAATTTGTCGCACGTGGCGCTATCCAGACCGTCAAATGGCTCATCCAAAACAAGGAGTTGTGGCTGGGAAATTATCGCCTTTATTAACAACAATTTACGGGTTTCGCCGGTGGATAAGTCCATAAAATTATGACCCAGCAATGACTCGAAATTGAACAGTACCAGCAAGCGCTGACACAAATCAGTGCGCAATACAGCGTCTCCCGGCTCACCGTTTTGAGTTAACATTTCACTGACTGTGGTCGGCACCGGCACTATATCCAGGATGTCAGCTGAATCTTTTTTCAACTCCAACTCAATCAGGGCATTAAGATATTCATAAGAAACCAGCCCTACTCGAGTAAAGCTGGAACTGAGCTCACCGCAGGTTATCTGCCCCTGACCTGCAAGTAAGGCAGCCAGTGCAGATTTTCCAGCGCCATTGGCCCCGACAATCACCCAGTGCTGATGCGCCTTAACTTCCCAGTTAATGTTCTTCAGACAAAAGTGCCCAGCGAACTCGGCACTAAGCTTGGTTAATGTTACGTGTTGCATATTATCATTGGCTAGAAATTCAGTTTTCCCTTGAGGTGTATTTTCACTGTAACTTGTTTGGTAAGTTCAGCACAGCGGTCAATTGCTTGGAACCTAAATCAGCTGTTGAACTATCCATGGCATGCTTACCGCTTAAAAAAGCGTATCTGTATACATCCCGGCCATTGAAGGTTAACTTCACCAAACTGACTCGGGCGTTACGACTATTCTTTTCTTTTCTTTTCTTTTCTTTATCAACCAGATGAATTTTTTCCATAAGATTAAGCAATCGGGTAATCCTCGAGGCGGAAAAATTGACCCCGTTTGCCAATTAAATTCTGCTCATCATTTGATTTTAGCCGTTGTGTAATTGATGCAGCACCCTAAATTCGCTCAAGCTAATACCGTGTGTGCTCAAGGCGCGATCGACTTTTTTATTTATCTGATTAAAGGCTTCTGACAGCTTGAATAACAACGCCATGGGCTCAGTATGTTGTGACATTAGCTCTGTTCAAGCGTGCAAAAAAATGCCGCAATAACAGCCCCTTAAAGAATAAAATATAGCATGTAATAACTAGTATAGGCACTTGATAAATCAAGTAATAATACACTATAGAACAACTACCGCTCAACTTTCAATCCAGTACAAATAATGCAGTAAAATAGTAAATTTACGACTAAAATTAATATCTTACAAACACTGAGGTTATAACGTTTATTTACTCGCACTTTAACAAATAGAATTTTGCTGGCTGTATTAAATAAAATAATTTATCCCGATAATACCATGCAGATTCATTTTTTTGACATAATAGGGGCCACGGATTAATTAACTGGCAGACTCAATGTTTCAGCATTTTGTGATAACGCGCTTTAATTTGCGTAAGAAAGACTGGCAAACCTCTAAAAATAAAACACCAGTATTAACAGATGCTTGGATGGAGGGCAGATTGGAATTGTTTGAACATTACTGTTTTAATTCACTTAAGGCACAAACCAAGCAAAACTTCCTATGGCTGGTATTTTTCGACACTAGCACAGCAGATAAATTTCGCCTGGTCATCGACCGTCTGGCGCAAGAGTTTAGCGCCTTCACACCTATTTATATCGATGGTATGGACCAATTTTTGCCCAGTGCCCAAGCTCAACTCCAGGCCAGGCTAACACAACCTTATATCATTACCTCCCGCCTGGATAACGATGACAGCCTGCATCAGGATTATATAAAGGAAGTGCAAAGCCACTTCTCGTCTCAGGATTTTATGGCTGTGGATTTTGTCGACGGTTATACCCTACAAGTTGAATCTCCGGTGCGTTTGGCAAAACGCTCTCATGTACATAATCCTTTTTTAAGTTTGATAGAGTGCGGACCAAACCCCAAAAGTGTGTGGCACATTGAACGTCATGGCCAGTGGAGTAAGGTTGAAAAACTTATTCCGGTAAGGAACAAACTCATGTGGATGTCCGTTATCCACAGTGAAAATAAAGTTAATGAATTTCTAGGTTACGATAAGGTGCAATGGGAGACTATTAAGGGGTTTAACCTCAACGGTACCGTATTAGCCATACTCGCCAGGACGGTGATGCCATTTAACAGCTGGAAACAGGAAAGCCTTAAAAATAAGATAAAAACCATGTGGAAGGTTAATTTTAAATTACTAAAACGTACTCTTATAAGGTAAGTTTTTACAACATATATTGCAAACCAGGCGGCTAGATAAGCCACCTGGTTTGCGGTTATCTCATTAGCGGTGCAAAACCGATTTTAGCGAACTGATACAGTAATCGACGTTTTTCTGGTTACAGCCATACCCCATCAATCCTATGCGCCATACTTTACCGGCCAACACACCTAATCCTGCCCCTATCTCTAAATTGTATTCAGTTAAGAGTTGTTGCCTGACTGCAGCATCGTCTATTCCTTGGGGGATTTTGACCCTATTTAATTGAGGTAAGCGATAGGCCTCCTCCACCACAAAGTCTAAACCGATGTCTGTCAAGCCGCTTTTAGCGCCTGATGCAGTCTGGCGTGTCGCTGCCAGGCATTTTCCAAGCCTTCAGCGTGTAAAATAAGGGATTCGTGCAAAGCATATAAGCTATTGACTGGTGCGGTATGGTGATAAGCCAGGTACACAAGACAAACATTTTTGTGTGCCAGAATAAACGGCATCGATTTGCCAGCCGTCCACGTCCAGCTCTATACCACCAAGTGAGGTCACAGCATCGACTATAGTCAGACAATCATATTGTTTGGCCAGAGCACAGAGTCTCTGGGCATCGTTACGCACCCCTGTTGAGGTTTCTGCATGCACGAAGGCAACCATTTTGGCATCCGGGTGGGCTTTAAGAGTTTGTTCCAGCTTATTTGCATCCGTTGGCTCACCCCAGGTATCCTGCACCATGATCGCCTCACCGCCGCAGCGTTTCACATTTTGCTGCATAGGCCGCCGAAACGCCGTTTTGACACACAATCACTTTGTCACCAGGCTCGACCAGATTGACAAATACTGATTCCATTCCCGCCGACCCGGGGGCCGAAACGGGCATGGTTAATTGGTTTTTGGTTTTTGGTTTTTGGTTTGAAAGGCATATTGCAATAACGTTTTTATCTCGTCCATTAAGGTTCGTACCGGCGGAATAAAAGAGTGAAATTTGCTTTGCATAAAGTTCCTTAAAGAGGACGACATCAATAGGTGACGATCTTACAGTTATCAGGCCTGGCAACAAAGGCAGGATGATGGACATAAACGTCCTAAATGATCAGCCCCTGCCCTGAAA